>JAOAPR010000187.1 GCA_025463005.1 Bryobacterales bacterium
GTTCTTCCAGCAAAGCACGGGGGTCTCCGCACCGGGCGGCGGCGGAGTAGTTTCCATCGGCGGATGCATCCTTACTCAGACCATAACAGGCGGATCCATTGGAACCACAACCGGGCTGAATGCCGGCACGATTACTGTGACCGGTCCCGGCGGATCTCCGGTCACCATGACGGGAATTCACAAATTACCGGGATTCTACACCGGCACTCTCGCAACCATACCGTCAACCGGAGGAGCATTCGTTTTTAACGGCACGGCCGGAACACAGGTTGGGGCCTTCACAGCGACTGTAACTTTTCCCAACCCCCTTCTGGCCTGGACCAATCAGAGCGCGGCCGCAACCGTCGGTCGCAGCCAGGGGTTGACGGTTAGCTGGACCGGTGGCGCGCCCGGCACCTACGTCGTCATCACTGGATCGTCCGTAAGCGGGACCGCGAGCGGCAGCTACGCCTGCTACGCGCCGCAATCAGCCGGGTCGTTTACCGTGCCCTCGTATGTTCTGCTCGGTTTGCCTTCCGGAACCGGATCCACTACCGTTCAGAATTCGACGAGTCTAGGGTCGTTCACAGCAACCGGGCTCGACTTCGGGCTCACCCTCGGAACCGACTCGTTCATGGTGAATTCGACCTACAACTAAGTCCGCGTGGGGCCGGTCATCACGCCGGCCCCACATTCTTTTTCTCTCTCCAACTTCCCCTCTCTAACTCTGTCTGCTAATCTAGTCAATTCACCCCTAGAACATGCCTACTCCTGTACCTATCACTGTCGCCCATGGCGACGGCATCGGCCCTGAAATCATGGCCGCCACGCTGCACATCCTCAAAGAGGCCGGAGCAGCCCTAGAAATCGACACCATTGAAGTCGGCGAGAAGGTTTACCTCACCGGCAACACTTCGGGCATCGCGCCCAGCTCCTGGGATTCCCTGCGACGCACCAAAGTGTTCCTGAAGGCTCCCATCACGACGCCCCAAGGCGGCGGCTATAAGAGCCTCAACGTCACTACGCGCAAAATGCTGGGCCTGTACGCCAACATCCGCCCGTGCGTGTCATACCACCCATTCGTTCGCACCAAACACCCCGGCATGGACGTGGTTATCGTCCGCGAAAACGAAGAGGATCTCTACGCCGGCATCGAATATCAGTCCACACCCGACGAAATCGTCGCCCTCAAAGTCATCTCCCGCCCCGGTAGCGAAAAGATTGTCCGCTACGCCTTCGAGTACGCCATGCAGTACAAGCGCAAGAAGGTCACCTGCTTCACCAAAGACAACATCCTGAAGATGACCGACGGCAGCTTCCACAAGATCTACGACGAGATCTCCGCCGAATATCCGAGCCTCGAAAAGGAACATTGGATCGTCGACATCGGCGCCGCCAAACTGGCCGACACGCCCGAAGCATTCGACGTCATCGTCATGCCGAATTTGTATGGCGACGTGCTCTCCGATGTGGCGGCACAGATCGCGGGTTCCGTCGGACTCGCGGGATCGTCCAATATCGGCGCACATGCCGCCATGTTCGAGGCGATCCATGGCTCGGCGCCCCGGCGCGCTGGACAGAACCTCGCGAATCCTTCCGGCCTGCTGCATGGCGCCCTCCTGATGCTGGTGCACATCGGGCAGCCCGATGTCGGCGAGCGCATCCATAACGCCTGGCTCCGCACTTTGGAAGACGGCGTTCACACCTACGACATCTTCCAGGAAGGACTCAGCAAGCAGAAGGTCGGCACCAAGGAATTCGCGCAGGCCGTGGTCTCGCGCCTCGGGCAGAAGCCGCAGACTATCAAGGCGGCCGAATACTCCACCACTCCGCGTCCTCCGATCAAACTTCCAACTCCTAAGCCAGCTCCGAAAGCCGATCTGGTCGGTGTCGACGTCTACATCGAATGGCCGTCGCGCGAGCCCAACAGCCTGGCCGCGGTGATCGGCAAAGCATCCGGCGACGGGCTCACGCTTGAAATGATGGCCAACCGCGGCGTCAAGGTGTGGCCCGAAGGATCTCCGCAAACCCTGTGCACCGATAATTTCCGCTGCCGCTTCCTGGGCAGCTCGGTCACAGAGAAACAAATCGTTGCGCTGCTGGATCGTATCGGCGGGCTGAAGCTCCCCATCGGCATGACCGTTAGCCTGCGCAACTACGATGGCAAGGCCGGATTCACGCTGGCCCAGGGACAGTAAATGGTCGCGGTCATTATGGGTAGTAAGTCGGACTGGGACGTCATGAAGCACTGCTGCGACGTACTCACTCAGTTCGGCGTGCCTCATGAAAAGCGCGTGCTCTCGGCGCACCGCACGCCCCATGCGACGGCAGAGTTTATATCAGGAGCTGACCAGCGCGGCGTCAAAGTCATCATCGCCGCTGCCGGAGGCGCTGCCCATCTGGCCGGTGTCGCCGCCGCGCACACATTGCTGCCGGTGCTAGGAGTCCCCATGGAAAGCGCGTCGCTCAAGGGCATGGACTCGCTGCTCTCGACGGTCCAGATGCCGGGCGGGATTCCGGTCGGCACACTTGCGATCGGAAAACCCGGGGCGACCAACGCCGCTCTGCTGGCGGTGGCGATCCTGGCGATCAACGACGCCGGCCTGCGCGAGAAGCTCCGGTCTTTCCGCGAAGAACAGAGCAAGAAAGTTCTCAGCGAAGTTATCTGACGTGGAGCAGGCTTAGCCCTGTTTTCCGGCGCGTCACACCGCTTATTGTTTTTTATTTCTTAATCGCGAAATCTTATCGCAAAAAACTTGATACGCCTAAGCCTGATGGTGAATCTATGCTCCGGGAGGGAGTATGCGAATAGTACTGGCAACGATGATTCTTTTCGCCGCAATCTGTCCGGCGGCTACCATCACCTTTAGCGGGACGCTTTCAGGCGCAAATGAGTCTCCCGCCGTCGTAACGGCAGGAACCGGCTTCACGACCGTGACCTATGATTCAACCCTTCACTTGCTGACAGTTGACGTCACGTTCTCCAACCTGACGGGGCTTACCACGGCTTCTCACATCCACTGTTGCGTCCCGGCTGGAGGGAACGCGGGGGTGGCGACCACCACACCAACATTCGCCGGATTTCCGCTAAACGTAACAGCCGGCGTGTACCACAACGTTCTGGACCTCACCAGTCCCAGCAGTTGGAATCCCGCATTCATTACTGACAACGGCGGGACTACGGCCTCAGCGGAAGCTGTGTTTGGCGCTGGCTTTATTGCCGGACAAACGTACCTCAATATTCACACAACCGTCGATCCGGGCGGAGAAATTCGCGCGTTCCTTATACCGGAGCCAACCACTTGGACCCTCGTGGCAGTTTCGTTGTTGGTACTTGCGCTGAAACGAAAGGCGCTTCACAGACCCTAGTCTGTAATTTCATATACCGATAAAACGTTCGCTTCCCCGGTCCGACACCGCTGTTCCAGCAGTCGCGTGAAGACTGACTGTCTACGAAAGACGCCCCGGACGTAGTCCCGCCGCCGCCCTGCAGCAACCTCCAAAAACCGCGACACTAGAATTATCGGTCCTCCGTATAACCATGAAGATCTGCTACCTCGATGCCTTCTCCGGGATCAGCGGCGACATGACCGTCGGCGCCCTGCTGGACGCGGGGGCTCCGGTTGATGCCTTGCTCGACTCGCTCAACAGCCTCAATACGGGCGCGCGCTATGAGGTCGAGAAAACCGCCCGCGGGGGCATCGCGTCGTCGAAATTCCGCGTTCATCCCGACGCAGCGCCCTCCAAGCACCGCCATCTTTCGCACATCCTGGAAATGATCGACCACGCTCCCCTCGCCCCGCGCGCGCAAGCCGCCGCTTCCGCCGTCTTTCGCAGACTGGGCGATGCGGAAGCCCATGTGCACGGCATCCCGATTGAAAAAGTTCACTTCCATGAAGTCGGCGCGGCCGATTCCATCGCCGATATCGTCGGAGCCTGCGTCGCTCTCGATCTTCTCGATATCTCAGAAGTTCACGCGTCAGCGATCAATGTCGGCAGCGGGACGGTACAAACCGAGCACGGCCTGCTTCCGGTTCCCGCGCCCGCCACGGCGGCACTGCTCGAAGGCAAACCGATATACTCGCGCGGTCCCGAGGTCGAACTAACGACGCCCACCGGCGCTGCTCTCGCGGTGACGCTCGCATCCAGCTTCGGACCGCTTCCCGCCATGCGGATCTTGCACATCGGCCATGGCGCAGGCGACCGCGATTTCAAGCAGCATGCCAATGTACTCCGCGTTCTGATCGGAGAACGCACGCACGCGCCCGAAGCCACGCTGGTCAGCGTCATCGAAGCCAATATTGACGATTCCAGCCCGCAGGTCCTGGGGTACGCTCTGGAGAAACTCATGGACGCGGGCGCACTCGATGCCGCGCTCTCACCCTTGCAGATGAAGAAGAACCGCCCGGGCACGCTACTCAGGGTCATCGCCAAGCCGGAAGATCAGGAACGCCTCGCGCAGATCATATTTGCGGAGACTTCCACCTTGGGTCTTCGCATTCATGCCGCTGAGCGCCGCATTGAGCCGCGCAGCATGGTGGAAGTCGAAACGCCTTACGGCCAGGTCCGGGGCAAGGTTTCCTCGCAGGGAGTCTTCACGCCCGAATACGACGACTGCAAAGCGATCGCCGAGCGCACCAGCATGCCGCTGACGCGCGTGCTCGCCGCCGCCCAAGAGGCCTACCTCAAGAATCCGAAATGAGCAAATATTACCTCACCACGCCGATCTACTACGTCAACGCCGCCCCGCACATCGGCCACACCTACACCACCATCGCCGCCGATGCGATCAAGCGCCTGAAACGCATGCAGGGGTTCGAGCCGGTGATCCTCACAACCGGCACGGACGAGCATGGCCAGAAGATCGAGCGCGCCGCCGCGGCCGCAGGGAAATCGCCGCAGAAGTTCACCGACATCATCTCGGAGGAGTTTCGCCGCCAGTGGGAGGCGCTGGGGCTCCAGACCGATCGTTTTCAGCGCACCACCGATCCCAAGCACGCCCGCGTGGTCCAGGATCTGTTCGATCGCTGCCTAAAAAACGGGTACGTGTACAAGGGCAACTACACCGGCCAATACTGCGTGTTCGACGAGCTTTATGTCAGCGAGGCCAAGCCGGGCGATCCTTGTCCGGATTGCGGACGTCCTACTGAAACCGTCACCGAAGAGAATTTCTACTTCAAGCTCTCGGCGTTCCAGGACCGGCTGCTCAAACTGTATGAAGAGCAGCCCGATTTCATCCTGCCTGAGACCCGCCGCAACGAGGTGATCGCTTTCGTGAAGCAAGGCCTGCGCGATCTCTCCATCAGCCGCACCACCATCAAATGGGGCATTCCGGTGGAGGGCCACGCGCCGCACGTGTTCTATGTCTGGTTCGACGCGCTGTCCACATACATGTCCGCCGTCGACGGCGAGAACCTCTGGCCCGCCGATCTCCACCTGATCGGCAAGGAAATCGTGCGCTTCCACGCCGTCTATTGGCCCGCGTTCCTGTGGGCCGCCGGTCTGCCTTTGCCCAAACGCATTTTCGCCCACGGCTGGCTGCTGTTCGAGAACGACAAGATGAGCAAGTCCAAGGGCAACATGGTGCGTGCGACTCCCATCAAGGAGGCGCTCGGCGCCGACGCGCTACGCTATTTTCTGCTGCGCGAAGTGGTGTTCGGCCACGACGGCAATTTCAGTTACGACGCGCTGGTTCAGCGCTACAACTCCGACCTCGCGAACGGCTTGGGCAACCTCGCCAGCCGCACACTGGCGCTGATTCATCAGAACCACAACGGCAAGATTCCCGACGGGCCGGGCGACCCGACCATAGCGGCAGCCGCGAAAACCGCCGTCGACACCGCACTCGATTCCTTCGAATCGCTTAATTTCTCCAAGGCTCTCGAAAGCATCTGGGGCCTGATCAGCGCTGTCGACAAATTCATCGTTGAACGGGCTCCTTGGAACCTGGCCAAGTCCGGCGACACCGCGAAGCTTGCCGACACGCTCTACACGGCTGCCGAAGCGCTCCGCATCGTGACGGCTCTGGTCTATCCGGTGATCCCGGAATCGGCTGCCAAGATCTGGGCGCAGCTTGGATTTCGAACGCCCCTCGACTCGATCCGCACGGCGGATCTCGCCTGGGGCCAGCTCGCCTCCGGGCAGGAAATCGAACCAGCAAGTGGCGTGTTTCCAAGAGCTGACGTAAGAACTATGATCGAAAAGATGAAGGAAGGCGAAGCCGCCGAACTCGTTCGCCAGCAGACCCTGATGGGAGTAAGTCCGGCCGCCAGGCCGGACGACGCCACCAAGTCGGATGGCAGTATCAGTATCGAGGATTTCGCCAAGGTCGACTTGCGCGTGGGCGAGGTCAAAACCGCCTCCGCGGTCAAGGGCGCGGACAAGTTACTTCACCTGCAGGTTGATATCGGGGAACCCCAGCCGCGCTCGATTGTGGCCGGAATTGCATTGGCTTACAAGCCGGAATCTCTCGTAGGACGCAAGGTCGTGATCGTCGCAAATCTGGCCCCTCGCAAGTTGCGCGGCTTAGAATCGCAGGGCATGATCGTCGCCGCCTCGCTCGAAAACGGGAACCCAGTGCTAGCGAGCTTCCTCGAAGATGTCCCAGTCGGAGCCCGTTTGAAGTGAAGCTGGTAGACTCCCACTGCCACCTGGATAACCCGCAGTTCGACGCCGACCGGAAGTCCGTCATCGAACGCGCCCTGGCGGCCGGCGTCGATCGAATGGTGGTTATCGGTACAGGCGAGGGTCCGCCCGACCTCGAAGCCGGCATCCGCCTGGCGGATCGCCACGAACCGATCTATGCCACCGTCGGCGTCCACCCGCACGACGCCTCCAAGGCGACTCCGGAAAGCTACAAGCGCCTGGCGGAGCTGCTGAAGCATCCCAAGGTGATTGCGTTGGGCGAGATCGGCCTGGACTATCACTACGATCATTCTCCGCGCGAGGTCCAGCGCGCCGTATTTATCGAACAGATGCTCATTGCGGGCGAAGCGGGCAAGCCCATCGTGATACACACCCGCGAGGCTTGGGAGGACACCATCGCGCTGCTTGAAACGTACTGGAGACCGCGAGGGTTGGGCGGCATCATGCACTGCTTCTCAGGCAGTCCGGATCAAGCCGCGTTATGCGTCGATCTCGGATTCCACCTGAGCTTCGGCGGGATCGTGACGTTTCCCAAGGCGGCCGACGTTCAGGAAGCCGCGCGCCAGGCTCCCGCCGACCGTATTTTGATCGAGACTGATGCGCCGTATCTTGCGCCGGTTCCGTACCGTGGCAAGCGCAACGAACCCGCCTACGTGGCGGAAACTGCTCGCAAATTGGCAGAGCTCCGCGGCGTTTCCGTTGAGGAAATCGCGCGAATTACTTCCGCAAACTTTCTCCGAATCTGTCAGTAAGTTTTTGTTAGTAGCGGGAACGCCCGCCGCCACCACCACCGCCGCCCCGGTTGCCGCCACGTCCGCCGCCACCGCCACGAGCAGCGCCTCGCCCGCCGCCGCCGAATCCGGATCCGCCGGCAGGCTTGGGCCGCGCTTCATTGACGTTCATGGCACGGCCGTTCAGCTCGGCGCCATTGAGTTGGGAAATCGCGGTTTCCGCTTCACGCTGGTCGCTCATTTCGACAAACGCGAACCCCCGGGGCTGGCCTGTGTCACGATCTGTGACTATGTTCACCCGTTCGACGTTCCCGTACTGCGCGAAGGCGGCGTGCAGCTCGTCCTGGGAGGTTTGGAAACTGAGATTCCCGACAAAGATATTCATCTGGGTAGTGCTCCTTTACGATTCAAACTGTCTTTGTCAGAGTCAAACTGCGGTGGACGCCAGGGCAAAGACACTCCCCACTTTACCACTAGCGGCCGCGTGGGAGAACATGGAATTGTCCCGTAAGCGCGCCCTGCTTTGCTACACTCAATCATCCCTATGGCATTCGGCAAAATTGGCCAAACTCTCACCGCCATCGAGATTTTCGACCTGGTCCGAACCGACCTGGACCAGGTGGAGCGCGAGATCGGGCTCGAGTCCATCGCCTCCGTGGACGCCATCACCTATATAGGCCAGTATCTGCAATCCGGCGGAGGCAAGCGGCTCCGTCCCATCCTGGTTTTGCTGTGCGGAAAGATGTTCGGACCGGCCACGCCCGGGCTAACGCGTATCGCGGCGGTGATGGAGATGATCCACACCGCTACCCTGGTCCATGACGACGTAATAGACATGGCGAAGACCCGCCGCGGCCGGCCTTCCATCAACGTGGTGTGGGGCAATCATACGTCGGTTCTGGCAGGCGATTGGCTGTACATGCAGGCGTTTCACGTGGCCCTGCGCGAGCGGAATTTCGCCATTCTGGACGTCCTGATCAACCTGACCCAGATGATGGTGGAAGGCGAGCTGCTTCAACTGGAGCGGATCGGCAAAATCGGCGTGACCGAAGCCGATTACATGGAGCTGATCGACCGCAAAACAGCGAGTTTGTTCTCGGCCTGCGCGCGCTTGGGCGCCGTTTGTGCGAACGCGGGCGAAGAAATGGAAGCGCGGCTCGGCGACTATGCCTGGAACCTGGGCATCGCGTTCCAGCTGGTGGACGATATCCTCGATTTCACGTCGCGCGAGAAGATCCTCGGAAAACCGGTCGGCAACGATCTGCGCGAGGGAAAAATCACGCTGCCGCTGATCTACGCCCTGGAAACGGCCGAGCCCGAGGAGCGTAGGCTGGTGGAAACCGTGCTCACCGACGGCAACTATGACCAGGTGCCCTTCGCCAAGATCCTGCACATCCTCAACCGGCATCATTCGATCGAGCGCGCGCAGGAACGCGCCCTCAGTTTCACCAGTAAGGCCCGCGAGATTATCGGTGGGTTCCCGGAATCGGCATACCAGCGGGCGCTGACGGCGGTCACCGACCTGGTTACGGAGCGGGATCACTAAACGTACAATTTGTTGGATCGAATGTATTCGGCGACGGATTTTGGCAACTCCGCAGGCGTCTCTCCGCGCGCCAGCGCAGCCCGGATCTCCGACGAAGAAACCGGCAGCGCTACTGTTTCCAACCGGTGAACCCTCGCGCCGGGCGGGCTCGAGTACTCATGCCCCGGCCGCGTAACCACGATAAACTCCACTTCGCGCACCACATCCTGCCACCGGAACCAGGTCTGGATCTCGGCAAAGGCATCGGCGCCGATCACGACGAACACGTCGCCATTGATAGCCTTAACGCGCTCGATGGTGTAGATCGAGTAACTCTTGCGCGAGTCTTCTTCCAGGCGCGACGGCAAAAAGCGCGGATCCTCCGCACACGCCAGCTCGACCATTTTGTAGCGGTGCTCATAGGGCGTCCCGGCTTCCTTGTGGGGTGGATTCGCCGCCGGAATAAACAATACTTGATCGAGCGAGAATGCGTCTGCCGCCTCGCGCGCCACTACCAGGTGTGCGCGGTGGATAGGATCGAACGTGCCTCCGAAAATCGCTCGTCTCATAACAAGTGGCGCAGCAGCTCCGGTTCGTTTTCGATCTCGATTCCAATGCGCAAACAGTATATTTTAAGCGGCGGCGGCACCCCCGCGGGCAGATTCATCATGTCTTTTTCGGTGGTAACCAGCGCCTGCGCGCCCGCGGCGGCGGCTTGGCGGCCGATTTCTTCGAGATCGCGTGCAGTATAGCGATGGTGATCGGGAAATGCCATGCGTGTTGCGGCGTTGATGCCAATTGTCTCGAGCGTGCGCCAAAACGTGCGAGGCTGGCCGAGCCCGCAAAAAGCCGTGATACGTCCAGCCGGAATTTCTCCCTGAGTCACAACACGAGCCCTGAAAATCGGCGCGTGCGGATTGTAGCAGCGGATCAGCCGCTCGATTCCCGCGTGGCGATTCTCGGCGCGAGTGATTATGACCGTGGTGGCCCGGGCCAGCGCGGATAGCGGCTCGCGGAGCCTGCCCAGAGGGAACACGCCGCCACCCAACGGATCCAGCGCATCGATCAGCACAATGTCGCGATTTCGCTCCAAATCGAAATGCTGGAATCCGTCGTCTAGCAGGAAGACGTCCGGCTTCAGTTCCTGCTCCATGCGACGGCCGACTTCGTAGCGGTTCGCGCCAATACCGACGTGCGCCACGGCGCGCTGGATGAACATCTGCGCCTCGTCTCCGGTTTGCTCGACGCTTTGATTCACGAACGCCCCTCCGCCGCGGGGAACAATCACGTCCAGGCGCGATTTGCGTCCATATCCCCGTGTCAGGATGGCAGGGTTCCGTCCCGCGTCGGCAAGCTTCTGCGCCAAATGAGCGACGAACGGCGACTTCCCCGCCCCGCCCATGGCGAGCGCGCCGACGCTAATGACAGGTGCGCTCAGCTTTTTCGGTCGCGTTCGTGCGATGTTCGCAGCGTGGCCCGCCGTCCAGATGGCGGCAAGCGGCCCGAGCGTGAGCCTTGCAGCCAAGGAGTGAGGCGGATCGGGCACAGCTTTGTCTGCTGCGTCGAGAAGCTGTTGCACAATGTGTTCCGCCGTTCCGCGTTTTGCCGTGGCGAGCGCACGCGCCCGATTGCCGATTGCCGCCGCGCGCGCGGGATTTTCGAGCAACGCTTCCACCGCGCCCGCCAACGCATCCGCTCCATCGATCTTTAGCACCGCATCTGCGGCCGAAAACTCCGTCATAATGGCGGCGAAGTTTTCCATGTGCGGCCCCACGATTACGGGCTTGCCGAAATACGCCGGCTCCAGAATATTGTGCCCACCCCGGTGTGCCAGCGTTCCGCCCATGAAAACGACGGTGGCGCGTTCAAAGAGCCCCGCCAATTCGCCGATCGAATCCAGCAACAGCACTCCAGGCGTCACAGGAGAAGATCCGGATTGTGATCTCATCTGGTAGGAAACGCCCGCCTGTCGCAGTTTGCCGGCCACCGCTTCAAAACGTTCCGGGCGACGAGGCGCCAGCACCAGCAGCAGGCGTGCGTAACGCACGCTGATCCGCTTGAACGCCTCGATCACGACATCGTCTTCGTCTGGATCGCCTGGCTCCACCGGCCCCGTTGTGCTGGCCGCGATCCATACGGGATCTCCCGCTAAATCCAGCGTGCCTACAACCGGCGGTGTGAAATCGTACTTGACGTTGCCGGCGACCTGTACTCGATCCTCCGGCGCGCCCGCCATCGAGTACCGCTCGCGATCCTGCTGGCTCTGGACCAGAATCGCGTCCGGCCATTGGAGGACATGCTTGAAAAACGCGCGCCATCGCCGGTATCGGGGCAAAGCGCGATCCGAAATCCGGCCGTTGACGACCAGCAAGCTCGCTCCCGCGCGCTTCGATTCGCGGTAGAGATTCGGCCAGATTTCGGTCTCCAGCACGACCACCAAAGCAGGGCGAATTCGCCGAAGAACACGTCTAACGACAGACCGAAAGTCTAGGGGAGCGTAGAAAACTCCGTTTGCGAGCCCAGCCAGCCGCTGCTCGGCGGCCTCGCGTCCGGCTAGTGTCGTAACAGACACGAAAATCTCCGCGTGGGGCTGCGCATTGCGAAAACGCCGGATTAACTCCACTGCCGACAGCACCTCGCCGACGGAAACAGCGTGAAACCATAGGGAGCCGGGTCCCGTCGGCATAAAGGACGGAGGCAGGACTCCGAAGCGCTCACCGAGCCGGGTGAAATATCGCGGGTCGCGCAAACCTCGATAGAGTAGATATAGGACCAGCGCGGGGCTGAGCGCTATCTGGAGGACCTGATAAAGGAAATAGATGAAACGAGTTGCGTTAATCGTTCTTTTGAGTATAACGGCGGCGATGGCGGTGGACAAGGACAAAGGCCGCTTTGCCCCAGGCTCGGCGTCGTCCTATCCCGGCTATCAGAAGCAGGAAGGGATCACCATTGCGGCTATCCCCTACATCACGGCGGAACAGGCCGCATCGGCATTTGGCAAGGTGAACCCATACGAGCGCGGTATTCTTCCCGTACTCGTGATCATTGAGAACGGATCCGGCAAAGCACTGCGGCTGGATCTCAAAACTCAATTCGTGGATCCCGACAATCACCACCTGGACGCGATCCCAGCGGAGGATTTGATTTACTACCAGGGCGTGAAGAAACCTCCCACGCTCGGACCCACCACCTCCCTACCGATTCCTCTGCCGCGTTCCCAAAAAAAGGGACCGCTCAATACGCCGGAGATCGTGAACCGGGCGCTTTCCGTGAAGCTAATGCCTCCCGGCGAATCGGCGTATGGGTTCTTCTATTTCGAGGCGCACTACCGGCCGGGATCGATGCTGTATCTGAGTGGCCTGCGTGATGCCGCCAGCGGCAAAGATTATTTCTACTTCGATCTGCCGCTCGAAATAAAATAAGCGGCTGTCCTAGGGATTATCAATTACCACGTTCATTCCAGCACTATCGAGCGCGGGAACAATGACCGATAAGCCCCGACTATTCGTGATCCGTACTCCGAGCACGTGCGGCCCGTTCGAGAGCGTCGTTGTATCGAGCGGTACTGTGAACCCGATGTTCGGACAAGCCGTGACATCGGGCAGAGAGGCGCAGACGTCGGTACGCGGAGAACCATAGGAGGCGGTGCGCACGGCGGAACCATCCACGAGCAGTGTCACCGTAGTAACCAGACCTCCCGGCGAGTAACCGTAGCCGGTAACGGTGACGGTTCCGGTCAGGCGCGCGTTCGGCAGGGGCGAGGTGAGAGCGCCGATGGGTAACTGCTGAGGGCCATTCTTCACAGTGAAGGCAACGGGTGTATCGGGAAGAGTTGCAAATCGCCCTGCGTCATCCTGTGTGCGGATTTGCATGGAGTGCGGCCCGTCCAGAAGCGGCGGCGCGCCGATGCGGGTGTTATAGGTCAAACTCCAGCCCACCCCGGGGCAGTTTACGGGCCGTGGTGTGGGGAGCGCCGCGCACACGTCGTTCCGAGTTACGCCATACAGAGTCCCCGGATAGGTCAGACCGTCAATCAGTACGTCCACGCGCCGGACCGTCAAGGCGGGATCGTCGAAATAAGCGTAGCCGCTGAATGTCACTATGCCGCTCAGCTCGGCTCCTGCTTCAGGAAACTCAATTGCGCCCTTCGGCAGACGACCGGGTCCCGCGGCGACGGTAAAGGACATGGGTGCGGTATCGCTGAAACCGGCGCGGGTGTTGGTGGCGCGCACGCGGATCACGTGAACCCCCGGTTCCACCCCTAGCGTCGCCAGGTCCAGATTCGCCTGAAAACCCACGTTTGGGCAGCCGCGAACGTTCTCCTGGGCGCAAAAGTCCGGCCGCGACCGGGGCGCGGCCGCGGCGCGATGGACATTGTCGATCAAAACATCTACACGCGTGATTGGCGAATCCGTGTCGTAAACGATGCCGCTCACCGAAAGCACTCCCTGCACTGTGGCGCCCGCCGCGGGAGCTTCCAGCTTCACTTGCGGAACGCTGGAATTGCTGAACGGCGGCTCCCATCTCAGCGCGACATTTGTTGTCGACAGCAAGCGGAGCGTCTGGGAGTACAGATCGTGCCCATTCGAGAGCCCGATGGTGGGGCCTGAGCCGCATCCCACGGCGCTGGGGATCAGACCCAGGTTTACATTTCCGGAGCCATAGGCGAAGTCGATGGTTCCATCGTCGCCGAGAGTCACGCTGAAATTGACGGGAGAGCCGGCTTGTGTTTCGGCAGCCCAGCGAAAGACGATACTGCCGGGGACCGGAGCGCTCAAGTACAAACCCTCGCTTGCCTGGGCGGTGCCGAAGGTGAGCGTCGTCCACAAAGGGGCGATCCCCACATACCGCGCCAGAGCGGTAGAGTCGGTGCACGCGCTGGTCACGGGAAGGTCGAAGCCGATGAGTCCGTTAGTGTAGACTCGCAACGATCTATATTTCTTCGAGTAAAACGGGAACGCGAAAGGCAGGTCCAGCCTGACACTGGAGTTGGCTAGGTTCGTCAACCGAATCTCACCAACGGGGGCCGAGGTCTGCGGAATCGAGATCAGGGAGTAGGGCGATTGGATCCGGATACTGGCGGTCACCAGCTTCGGGGAGCCGGATTCCGTAGCAAAATCAACGTAGAAGGCGGTGGCGAAATCGAAGGTGCTCAGGTTCAGCGTTCCGTTCTGGCGGTTCACCACGTTGCTGCTGGTAGGAATTGTCCCTATATACACCGATCCGATGCGGGCAAGCACCAGATCCTCCACGTCACCGATGGTGCTGGTGATCTGGATCCGGATGCTCGGCTGAGTATTGTTGGCGTCGGCCAGCAGCACGCGCACGGGTTCGCCGATCGTGATCACGTCGTCGTAGAATTTCAGGCGGGCCGTGGGCGAAGGCATTTCGTTGGAAGAGGCGACGTGAATGGTGTCGGCGCCGGAGGAGTAAGCCAGCGCGCCCAAGCCGCGTTTCGCGAATCCGGTCCACAACTGGGGCTGACTCTCGCCATCGAAATCCACGCGGTCCGCCAGCAGGATCGCGTCGCGCATGTCGACCATGGAAGGGGCGGGAACGGACAGCTTCATGCCATCCATCACCAGGAGCCGCACACGGCGGCGGCCCTCGGCTTCACCGAACTGGGCGATGAGATTCGCCCGTAGTTCCATCAAGGCTTCCATCCAGATTTCGCCGTCGTCGTGCACCTCTGGTCCGAACACTGTGACGTTGCCCAGATCGGCGTACGTCAGCGGATTCACGTCCATGTTGGTCGAGTAGGGGTGGCTTCGAATTCCCGTGCCCCAGGCTTGAAGAAAATACTGCGCGGCCGGATAGATCCCATCGGGAGGCGCGCCGCTGGGCAGCGTGTACTCAAGGCTGTAGAAGTCACTCCAGGCTTCGCCCATGGAGCGGCCCTGAAAGTTGGTGTACGCCTGGCGGACCAGGCGAGTGCTCACACCGTGCGTGTACTCATGAACGATGATTTCGGCGTCCATGGCGCCGTCGGTAAAGAACGCTGGGGCCAGGGTGCCGGCGAAGACGTTGAATCCGGAGAAGGAAGCGAACATCGCCACCTCGGCCGGTGTGCCATCGTCGGGGCGGCTGGAGAAAAACGCATTCACCAGGGCGGGACTAGCCGGCAGGGCCGCGCCATAATGCGCATACGCCAGGACGGGATCGCCTCCCGTACCGCCGCGGCTGAAGTTATCCTGCTGGAAGTTGCCGGCAGCTTCATTGAATCCGTACTGATAATGCAAATCGTGCGCGCGATTGATCCAGTAAAACAGGTTTACCGTGGCTGCGTCGGCGAATTGCAACGGATTCGGTCCGGCCGTAAAGGGAAAATTGAAACTCCCACCGGCGGCGGTAGCCACCTGCGGGTTAGTGATAAAGTCCCGCGCCAGGCGATTCTCGCCAGTGATGGTGTTGTTTCCGGCGGTGCTGTTGCCGCTCACCCAGCCGGCCGGAGAAGCGGTCAGATCCCCGACCAGCGGCACCACGACGCGCTCCACCAGAGCCGGAGAGCTCGTCAAGCGGATACCGGGGGTCGGATTAGGCTGAGGCGATCCTTTGTCGAATACCATCCCGGTGGGAGGCGTCGCAAACAACGTGAGAGCGGTTTTGTCCAGGACCGTGCCCGTGGCTTCCTCAACCACGACCGAATAACGGTTAACGGTGTCCTGGTCGGTTACGCTGAATTCCCAGGCCAGGCGCAAGACGCCCCGCAATCCGAACCAAACAAGCCGGCCCTCGATGTCGTCGCCGAAATCACCGGCCGCAAACATAGTCGCGCCCGCACGGCGAGCGGGCCGCGCAATCTGTACGGGAGCGAAGGTTGCTCCGAGGACTGGATTGACGGCCTTTACCGCCGATCGAATCGCGGTCAACGACGACCCCGCAGCCAGTTGCCCCGCAGGTCCTGGACTAGTGTACAGCGTTCCGCCGGCGCTGACCACGGCGCCATTGCGATCGAGGTTCGTCACCCAATCTGCATTGAATACCTCGATGCCCTGGAACTGCTGGCGGAAGACCAGATGAGTGACGCCATTGTGATCCGTCCGGTATTCCTTGGCCAGGAACACGCTTGGGAGATCGGACGGAGTCAGGGATAAATCGTTGGCCGTGGCGGCCAGGAACCCCCGCGCGATATCTTCAGCCGAGCCCGCGGAGGGCTGGGTTAGAGGAGCCTCCCCGGCAAAAAAGCGCGCCTTGGGCTCCTGATTTTGACCAAAAAGAATGCAGATAGAGAATAAACCTAGAACGGCTGCGTTTCTCATGTTGAGAAAACATAATATCAAATATTCGCGAAAAGTCGACGATCGCAGCGAACGACACTGGAGCCAGGCTCGTGCCGCCTCCAGCGCACCATCAGGATCTGGCTGCGCCATCAAGCCTTCGATGTTATCGGCCGCGTTGGCGAAATAGTAGTTATTTCCGAACCCGGTCAAGTACGCCGGTGATCCCGTCCGACACCTTATCCGCGAGTTCGACTGACTTCTCGCGAATCGAGTCCGCAATGCCCGTCGGGTTGAGACCAGAATTGTCGCGCGGTTCGTAAGAACGCACGTAGCGCTGTAGCGGGAACTGATACCAGCTCATGCCGTAGTTTCGGGCTTCGCTCAAAGCCTTTTGGTTGTCCCAATGGTCGTGTTGGACGCGGTAGCACGCGACCACGACCCCGTGCGATCCGCCCCACGCTTACAGTGAATTAATACGGGACCGTCCGAGGTGTCATTCAGCGCCTTAAGAGCGTGCGATATCTGCTTTTCCGTGGGCGTGGTCATCCCCTTCATGGGGAATGTTCACGTACCGCATCCCTTGAGCTTTTACGAACTTCTTTTCGTCTTTCGACCGTTCCCCCGCTTCCTGGAGATCGACAACGGTCTTGACACCCATGGCCGCCAGATTTCTGAACCCAGCATCGGTAGGCTGGCCGCCTCGGAGAACCTGATCATTGACCACGTGGAAATTGGGCACACCTTTAACGCTGGGGTCCGCGGACAACAGCGCAGAAAATGCACAGAAAAGGGTACATACGGCTAGGTTTTTCATGCGAATCCTACGGCAGATCAATAAGATATGGTCGACGCTGCAGGGACACAAGAACCCCAGGAGCAACTGCGGGCGACGCCATATCTGATGCATCCAACCCGGAGGCGGTTTCGGGATTCAGGACACGCAGAAATTGCGCGGATTCCTAGAAGTTGACGATCGCGGCGAACGAGACTGGATCCAGGCTGGCGCCGCCCACCAGCGCTCCGTCGAGGTCCGGCTGCGCCATCAAGCCTTTGATGTTGTCGGCCTTCACGCTGCCGCCGTAAAGAATGCGGCAAGCCTCGCTGGCGGCGTCGCCGAAATGGGCGCGGATCAGCTCCCGCAGGAAATGGTGGGCTTCGGCGGCGATTTCAGGAGTGGCGGTGCGGCCCGTGCCGATCGCCCACACCGGCTCGTAGGCGATCACGATGCGCGCGAACTGCTCAGGTGACAACCGGGACAGTCCGGTGGCGAACTGGGTTGCCAGGACGTTCTCCGTCATCCCGCCTTCGCGCTCTTCCAGGCGCTCGCCTACGCAGACAATCGGCGTTAGTGCCTCGTCGAGCGCCGCGGTCGTTTTCTTGAAAACCGATTCGTCCGTTTCGCCGAAATATTGGCGGCGCTCGCTATGGCCGACGATGACCCAGCGGCATCCAGCCGCAACCAGCATGGGCGCAGAAACCTCGCCCGTATAGGCGCCTTCCTTGAGCCAGAACAGATCCTGCGCGCCGATGCCGATGTTGGTGCCGCGCGCCGCGTCGACTGCTGCGGGTATATCCACGAACGGAGGACAAACTACGATCTCAGCATGGCTTGCAGCCGCGACCCTGGGAGCCAAGTCACGCAAAAAGGCGGCGGCTTCGGCGGGGGTCTTGTACATCTTCCAGTTGCCGGCTATCACCGGTTTGCGCATGCATACAGAATAGCGGGACTGTTACCTAAGTCAGGCGGAGACCGCGGAACGAATCGATCAGCGCGAAGTTTGTCCGGACCTCGCTGATCTTTTCGCCGCGCTGCTCGATGCGGGACTCTTCGACGTTGCCCAGGCTGTCGGCGGCCATGTGGAGGTACTCGACCTTGGCCGGATCAATCCCCATGATGCGGCAGCACGTGGCGTCCACTGCCGGCAGGTCGCTTCCCATTACCAGTACGCCAGCAGGCTTGGGAGTGCCCTGAATCGGGCCATTGCCTTCCATCCCTACGATGCCGTCCACGATGGCGAAACTGCGGTGGAAAATCCGCGTCAACTCCACGATCGACTGGGAAATTCCGATATGGTGCAGCTCATTTTTGGGCCAGCCGTACACCGATCCCGGAACCAGGCCGAAGAAATTCTTCATTGACAGCGTGGCGCCGGCCCAATGATGGGTTTTCATCTTGGCGAGCGAAACTACCAGGTCGGCCCGCAGCGCGGCGTGGGGGAAATACATTTCGGCGCGGTCGGCGAATCCCTGGACAGGACTCACATCGTCGCGGTTCAGATCCACGAACAGATCGTCGAAATGCGAAATGTCGCGATAGTGCGCCATCTCGACCAGCGAATAGGTGTCGCGTCGATGACCTGGACCTTCGCCGATGATGACCTCGGCGGCGCCCAGCGACCGGAACACTTCATAGGCGGCCGCGACCACCGAAACATCCGTGTTGATACAAGTGGCCGGATCGAACTCCACCAGGTTCGGCTTGAGCAGAACTTTTTTGTCGCGAACATCCAACCCGCACTCGCGAACGCCTTCAAGAATGCGTTGTGCCAGATCGGCGGAATAGGACGACGCTTTGAGCACTACGACAGGCGAGGGACCTGGAAGCGTTGGACCGGGCGATGGACGCCGCGATCGCGCACCTTCCCAGCCCGCATAGCCGGCCAGGAGTCCGGCGCCTGCCAGGGGAAAGAAATCTCGCCGGCTGATCTTCATCCCATCACCTCGGTCTTGAGCAAGCCATAATTTCCATCTGAGGCGCCTAACGCTTCGAGCGCCAGGACCATCAGATCCGGCGATCCGGGCCCTTCCAAGGAGCTTGGAACATCGGGAACCGCAACCCCGTGCAGCCGCAGCGCCACAGTAATCCAGGCGCGCGCCAGGGAGGACGGCGTGTCGCGTAACCAGTTCCTAGCCAGATCCAGAGAGCTGCCTGCTTCGGCACGGCCCTGCAGACCCAGTAGTGCCAGCGCGGTGGTTTCCGGATACGACCGCTGATCCTCGCCCAGGGTCCAGGGACTGCCGTAGTTCCAGCCTCCGTCTTTGCAGCGGACATCGAGCAGCAAGGCTTCGCCCGAGCGAACACGCTCGCGCAACTCGGTGGCAGGCAGTTGGGCGTTAGCCTGCTTGAGAGCAATCAGGGTCAGCGCAGTCGGTTCCACCCACGAAGACGTGCCTTGCTTCCAGGGCCAGCCCTTAAGGCTCAGGTTGCGGCCGGGGTCGAAGAAGCCCAGGCGCGCCAGCGCTCGCCGCCACAATTCCGACTCCGTGCCGGCAGTCTTCAGAAGGTAGGCTACGCCCTTCAGGTACGGTCCATCCAACTCGCCTCGGATGTGCGCCAGGGTCAGGCAAAGCGCCGTGCCCCAGCCCGAAATAGCCGCACCTGCGGTCGGGGGCCAGCTCCCGTCAGGAGCCTGCCAGGACTTGAGGAGCGACCAGGCTCGATCTGCCGCCGGATCGCCATGGAGCACCAGCGCACCATAGAAGGTCGGTTCCAGCCAGGACTGCTTTCCGCGGTAATAGCTCCAGCCGCCATCGGGGTTTTGGGAGCGCCGGAGGATGTCCAGACGCACTCCCAGGTAGGAGTCAGCCACGGGTATGGATCGGCGAACTTAGCCCTAAGCGTTAGATCTAAGGGGGGTTCTGGTACTATTAAGGCCGCCAGATGCCTGTACTGGCTAGAACGTTCTATTTACCGGCCTCGGTGGTTTATCCTAGAGTCGATTCAGGGAAACGCGAGGACCAGACTAAGTGAATCAGCTCCTGCTTCAGTATTCTTACCTACAGGTGTTGGACCTGCTCACGACGCTGGCGTTTTTGCTGCATGGCGTCCGGGAGGGTAACCCCTTGGTTCGCATGATGATGCACGTTACAGCCAATCCCTTGAGCGGTCTGTTGGCGGTGAAGCTGGTAGCGGTGGCCCTGGGACTCTATTGCTGGAAAGTAGGACGGGGGCGCCTGCTGGCCCGGATAAACATTGCGTTTGCCTTGATCGTGGCGTGGAACCTGGCAGCCCTGATCATGGCGGCTGCCTAAGATTGACGCGCTAGCGCGTATTCGAGCGATTGCAGCAGCCATTCCCGGTTGGTTTTTACGTCCGAGGTCAGGCGGCTAACCAGTTCCTCCCGCATTTCGTATAGCCGATAGCCTTGGCGCGGGCGCAGATAGCCCCGAGCCCTCGGTTCCCTCTGGAACAGCTCCTCTTCACCCAGCTCGGCTGCCAGCCGCTCATAGCGGCGGCGGTTGTCGAGCAGCGCCTTGACCAGGAACGGCATCACCGTCGAATAATCCGCCTGCATGCTTTCGGTGCCGTGCTGATAGGTGTCTTTGTCCACCTTTCCCCAGGTGACAGCTTCGCCCGGGGGGCACGAGGACAGCGACCCATCGGTCACCGGCGCGCTGACGATCTGGACGTCGAAATTGTAGCCGCGGACATTCGGCAGGCCCAGCACCTGCCCCAGCGCTGGCTCCGGCTGCAGATTGTAGTTTTTGGGCACGCCGCCGCCGAGGATCAGGGTCCCCAGTGCGTTGGGCGGGTTATCGAACAACCCCCAGCGATGATAGGCGCAGGCCTCGTAGACCTCCGCGTGCAGGTCGAGATCGAACCTGTACGAATCGATCAGGCCGGCCTGGTTCATGGCCCACAGCTTCATCGAGTTCAGAAAAATACTGCCATCAGAGGGCGCGCCCACGAAGATTGGAAGGGCCAGGCGGTGACAAGTGGAGAGAAGGCCTGGCTGGACGTGATTCAGGCGTTCCTGCTCGGCGTAAAATGCCCCCAGGCGATAGCGCAGCTCGGTCCCTGTCATACGACGTTGGAATTCGGGGCGCAGCAGGACCGCCGAAAGGAACTTGTCCTGATCGAGGAGCACGTCCTCGTTAAAGGCCATGTCGGTGACGCGGATGGTGCGCTCATCGCGCAACGCGCCGTCGTCGCCCCAGATCGGGACTTCGAATACGGGACCGTCGCGGTGCGCATCCAGGCTGCGGTGGCCGTCGTGGTAGCAAACGGCATCGGTTGTAGAAAGATAGGCGATCCAGCCCGCTTCGAGCAGCGGGATCAGCCAGGCTTGATGCTGGCCGCTGACGGTGACGGGTCCGGAAATGGCGAGCGTGAGCGGGCAGCCCATCCCGATAGCCCGATCGAGGATCGTATAAATCCGCCGGAGAAAGGCTCCACCGAACGCAGGGAAGCAGTGCGTAATGAGCTCGTCGAGCGTTTCGCACTCGTCGACACGGCGGACGCGGACCTGGGATCGGTCGTGCTTTGAAAAATCTTGCATGTAAATTTGATCTTACTCAAATTGCCGGCGAAAGCTCTCCAACTGGCGCTTGAGCTCGTCGATCTCGCGCTCGAGCGCGGCAACCCGGCCTTCGATATTGGAACGCGGGGCAGCGGATTCCGGCTCGTCCACAGCGGCGCTACTCGCCTCGTCTGTTCCGCTCCAGAGGTGCATCCAGCGGCCGCGGCTGGCAGGAGCAGCGAGCGGTTCCGGCTCGCGCGCAGCCAGTGCCTCGAGGACGCGCTCGACCTCTTCCAGATCCGGGAACGGATGCATGCGTTCGGTGCGCCCGCGCAGCTCACCGACAGTCTGGGGTCCGCGGAGCATCAGCACGCACAGAAGCGCCAGCTCGCGGCGGCCCAGATTCAGAGTTTCGCCCAGGCGGTGTGCATATTTTTCGACGCGATGGCCCGCACCGCTGACTTTCAGGATGAGCTGCTTCTGCCGCAGGAGGTCCAGGCCCTGGGCGACGGTGTTTTCATCGTAATTCACCACCGGGTCGCGGCTGGATTTCTGGTTACAGGCGTTCTGCAGCGCGTTGAGCGTCAGGGGGTAATATTCCGGCGTGGTCAGATCCTTTTCGAGCAGTGCGCCGAGCACGCGCACTTCGATGGGGTGCAGAGGTTCCACCTTGCTATGATCGCGCACTCATCGCCGCTTGCATCTAAAGTCCCTGAAACGTTCTATGGCCCGCACGAATCAGTTTTGTGAGGCATCGACAGGCCAAGGATTTGCATATGAACCCTATTGAACTCCTGGTGGTCGACGACAATGCGGCGGAAACGCTTCTGCTTTTGTACGCGCTGGAGGATTGCAAGAGGCCCGTCAAATTCCACTTCGCCAAGGACGGCACAGAGGCCCTCCAGATGTTGAGCGAAAGGGCGTTCGACCTGGTCATTCTGGATCTGAATCTCCCCGGGCTCTCGGGCTACGACGTGCTTGAACAGTGCGATCCGACCCGGATACCCGTGGTCGTCTTCAGTGTGTCGTCAAACGAAGCGGATGCGCAGCGCGCCCTACAACTCGGAGCGCGCGAGTTCGTACACAAGCCGGACGGACTACAGGGCTATAAAGAAGCCGTGCTCCACATGATCGACAAGTGGGGGCCCGACAAGGGCAGCAAGTCAGCCCGCGTCTAACGAACTCCCCTTAAAACCGGCGCCGCAAAAGCGGGGGGTATATTGAAAGTGTATGGCCCTGGTTCCTCCGTATATTGCCGCGCTGAAGTCGTACACACCCGGGCGGAACATCGCCGAAGTCCAGCGGGCGTACGGCCTCAAACGCGTGGCCGGACTGGCTTCGAACGAAAATCCCCTGGGGCCATCGCCGCTCGCGCTTCAGGCGATTCACAACAACCTTACCGATCTGCATCACTACCCGAATAGCGGCCTGGATCTGCGCGAACGGCTGGCGACGGAATACGATCTGAAGGTCGCAAACGTGATCGCCGGCAGCGGGTCGGACAGCATCATGTCGGACATTATCCGGGCTTTCCTCGGCGACCAGGACGAGGTTCTCACCACCGAAGCGGCCTTCGGAGGATTTCAGGTGCTGGCCCATTCCCGCGGCGTGGCGTATCGGACGGTGCCGTACAGCAACTGGCACTACGATCTCAGGAATCTGGCCGCATCCATCACCGAGAACACCAAGATCATCTACCTGGCGAACCCCAACAATCCGACAGGGACAATCTTCACTCGCCAGGAATTCGACGCGTTCTACCACCACGTCCCGGAGCGCGTTCTGATCATTCTGGACGAGGCTTATTTCGACTATGCCCGCGACAATCCGCGTTATCCGGATTCGATGCACTATCGCTATGACAACGTCATCACGCTGCGGACGTTTTCGAAGGTGTACGGGCTGGCGGGGCTCCGCATCGGCTACGGTTTCGCCCACGAGGATCTGATTGCCGAGCTGCTAAAAGTAAAGCTGCCATTCGAGCCGAGCACGCCGTCGCAGGCCGGGGCGATCGCCGCTCTCGATGACAAGGAGTGGCTGCATCGGTCGCTGGAGCTGAACGCACGCGGCTTGCGGCGGCTGACGAAGACGCTGGGCGAGCTGGGATTGCAGGTGGTCCCCTCCGAAGCGAACTTCGTGCTGGTACCGCTCGAAACACGGGAGGCGGCCAAGGATCTGGTTGAGCAGCTCCTGCGGCGCGGCGTGATTATTCGCCCGATGGAATCGTGGGGGCTGCCGCAGTGCGTGCGGATTTCGACGGGAACGGACGAAGACCTTCAGATGCTGTTCGACGCGATCAAAGAGGTAAGACAGGCGATCTTGTCGCCTGTCAAATAGAAAATTATTTGTGCTCTTCGGGGGCGGCTGGCGGCGGGGTCAGCGGCTGCGGAGGAGCAGCCTTCAGCGGATTCATTGTGTCCGGTACCGGCGTGGCATTCTGCATCGGCGCCATGTTCGCGGGCTGCAGGTGGTCGCGGGTGGTGACGTCGAGGAAGTCGAACATCAGGAAAACACCCAAGAACAGAAACCCGGCGATGGCGATGATCGCATTGACCGGCTTATCCCACACCAAGTGCATGAAGAACAGCGCCACCAGTATGGCTTTCACAGTGGCGATGGCCAGAGCGATGACGACGTTGGCGGAGCCGAAATTGAAAGAGGCCGCGGCCACCGTAATCACCGTCAGAAACAACAGTGCGAACAGATTGGCGGTATAGATCTTCGGACCGCCGTGATGCGCGTGGGATTCAGTATGAGAGCTCATGAGATCAGGTAGTACAAGGGGAATAGATAAATCCAGATCATGTCGACGATGTGCCAGTACAAGCCCACCAGGTCAACCGGAGTATAGTAGGCGCTGGTGAAATCACCGCGCTTGGCACGCACCACCAGCCAACCCAGCAGCCCGATGCCCACCAGCACGTGGATTCCATGGAGGCCGGTCATCATGAAATAGAACGAGAAGAACGTGGCGTATCCGTGGGTACCTTTGATGATGTCTTCGGCTTGATGCTTGTAGAAGATGCCGGGCAGCAGGCCGTCGTGGAACTTGTGTTCATACTCGACATACTTCACGCCCAGGAAGACGCAGGCCAGCAGGATGGTGATCACCAGGTAGCGGATCAATTTCTTCCGCTGATCGGTCTGCGCTGCATTCACGCCCATGACCATGGTCCAGCTTGAAACCAGCAGCACAATGGTGTTGAACGCGCCGTAGAGCGGAAAGAGCTTGCCGGAGATCACCTGCTTCAGATGCTCATGGGCCTCGATGAATTCGCGTGGATAGCGTTGCTGCATCAGGCCGAAGCCTACGAACAGGCCGCCGAACAGCAGGATTTCGGTAACCAGGAACAGCCACATACCCAGCTTGCTGGTATCGAACTGCTGCTCCATCGTGGCGAAGTGATGCTGATGGTACGGGTTGTGCTCATGATCCCCGTGCCCGCCGTGCGGCTGAACTTCAGTTGACGTAGTACTCATTAGTGGGCAACCGTCCTGGGCCGGTAATCGTACGGCTCATGCTCGAGGACCGGCGTGTCTTCGAAGTTGTGGGTGATGGGCGGCGAGGACGTCTGCCACTCCATCGTAGTGCCGCCCCACGGATTATCCGGGGCATCTGCAGGCTTGCGGAGCGATGCCAACAGATAAGCCGCGGTCGTGAACAGGCTGAGCCCGATGATCCAGGACCCGACCGTCGAAAACGCGTGTAGCGGCTGGAACTGATCGAGGTAATTGTAATACCGGCGCGGCATTCCGCGGCTGCCCAGGATAAATTGCGGCAGGAACGTCGCGTTGAAACCGATGAACCACAGGACCGCGGCCACGCGTCCCCATTTCTCGGAGGGCATCCGTCCGGTCATCTTTGGCCACCAGTAGTGTAATCCGCCGATGAACGCCGTCACGGTCGACCCCATCATCACGTAGTGGAAATGCGCCACCACGAAGTAGGTATCGGTCAAGTGGATGTCGGTCGACAAGGTACCCAGGAAGATACCGGTCAGGCCGCCGATGGCGAACAGCATCAGGAAGGAAATGGCATACAGCATCGGCGTTTCTAGGCTGATGTTGCCCTTGTACATCGTCGTGAGCCAGTTGAAGACCTTGACGCCCGAGGGGATCGCGACCAGGAAGGTCAACGCCGAGAAGACCACGGTCGCCAGTTGGGACTGGCCCGCGACGAACATGTGGTGCCCCCACACGATGAAGCTCAGCAGGGCGAGCGACACGCTCGAATAAGCAATGGCGCGATAGCCGAAAATGGTCTTGCGCGAAAACGTCGGAATCAGTTCGCTGATGATCGCCATCCCAGGCAGAATCATGATGTAGACCGCGGGATGCGAATAGAACCAGAAGAAGTGTTGGAACAGCACCGGATCGCCGCCGATACGCGAATCGAAAATGCCGATCTGGAAGACGCGTTCGAGCATCAGTAGGACCAGCGTAATTCCCAGTACCGGGGTCGCCAAAACCTGAATGACGGCGGTGGAATACATGCCCCACACGAACAGAGGCATGTCGAACCACCCCATACCGGGGGCCCGCAGCTTATGTACGGTCGCGATGAAGTTGAGTCCGGTGAAAATCGAGGAAAACCCCAGAACGAAAACCGCGGCCGTCATCAACGTGACCGTACCGGAAGTCGTGGTGCTATAGGGCGTATAGAAGGTCCAACCGGTATCGACTGCCCCAATGATCATCGAGGCAACGGCCATGACCGCGCCGACGATCCAGAGATAGAAGCTCGCCAGGTTCAACCGTGGAAACGCCACATCCTTGGCACCGAGCATAAGGGGAAGCACGAAGTTGGTAAGAGAGCCGGGGATAGAGGGGATGATGAACAGGAACACCATGATCGCGCCGTGCAGTGTGAAGAAACGATTGTAAGTTTCGGCGGTGACCTGCAGGCCGAACAGCTTGTGCTGGGGGGTCAACAAAGTTAGGCGGACCAGAAGCGCGAAAATACCGCCCAGGAGAAAGGCGGTAAGCGTGGCGACCAAGTACATGATTCCGATGCGCTTATGGTCGACCGTGGTCATCCAGCTCCAGATGCCCTTGGTTTCGTTCAGGTAATTCTTTCGAGGGCGCGGGCGATCCCCGATTCGCGCGCCGCTTGTAAGTACCGGTTCCATAATTGGCTTTACCTCATTCTCCTACTTCAACGACTCGATGTATGCGACCAGTCCATTGACCTGATTCGGCTTCAACAGACCCTGGAACGTGGGCATAATCGGATCGTAGCCCTGCACGATTTTAGCCTGCGGGTTCATCATCGATTCCCGAATATAATTCTCATCCGCCAGGACTGACGTGCCGTTGTTTAACGGCACCATCGAACCATAGACACCTTTCCAACTGGGGCCCTTGCTCTTAGTCCCGTCGACGGTATGGCAGGAATTGCAGCCGACGCGCTCATACGTGATCTTGCCCCAATCCGCCGGCGTCTTCTTGGGATCTTTTCCGTTGAAATAATCCTCCCACTCAGTGCCGCCCGTTTCCATCCACTTGGCGAAATCGGCATCGGTGTCGACGGTCAGTTTGCCCTTCATGCCGGAATGATCCTTACCGCAGTATTCGGCGCAAGTGAAACTGTGCTCGCCGAGCACCGTCGGCGTGAACCAGATTTGGGTATAGCGGCCGGGAATAATGTCATGCTTGACGCGCATGTCGGGGACGTAGAAATCGTGAAGCACGTCCTCGCTAGTCATCGTGAACTTCACCGGCTTATTCACGGGAACGTGAATATCGTTGATGGTGCGCGACTGATCCGGATATTCGAACTGCCACAGCCACTGCTTGGCGGTGACCGAGATTTCCATGGCCTCGCCCGGAGCGACGGCGTACTTCATCCAGCCGTTCAGGCCCCAAAAGAAGATTCCGATGCACAGGATCAGCGGCCCCACGCTCCACAGCACTTCGAGGGTGGTGTTGTGGGTCTGATGCGGCGTCACGCGTCCGAGCTTATAGCGGTAGCGCCACGGGAAATAAACCGAGGGGATCGCGATCATCAAAAACAGGACGACGCTCAGCCAGAACAGCGACATGTAGACGAAGTCGATCTCTTTGGCGAATGCAGAGCCCTGCGGGGGCATCATCCATGCGCGAAGCCAGTCCATTAATTACTTCCCCTCCCCGATGCTCATGCGAAACGCTCCTTGCGACGACGCTCGGCGCGGAACATACGGTATAAAAACCCTCCCAGGATCAGAATCGTCAGCACGCCGCCGGCTTTCATGAAGTTGGTGGCAAACAGCACATACTTGTTCTCCACGGGATCGTAGTGATAGCAGAACAGCAGAACTTTTTCGATGGTGAGGGTGCTCCGGTTTTCAGCGGCCTCAGCCAGTCCGAAGCGCAGGTCGAGCGCCCGATAGTTAATGCCGTACAGATAGCGCGCGACCTTTCCTTCCGGTGTCAGGATCATGATCGCCGCCAGGTGCGCGTATTGCTGGATGCGCGGATCCCAGCGATAGTGATACCCCATCAGCTCCGCCAGCCGCTTCGCGTTATCGTCGCGATCGGTCAAAAAGTGCCAGCCGGGAGCGGGCTTCCCGTAGCTCGCCAGGTACGTCGCTTTCTTGTGGCTCGCGATTTCCGGCGTTTCGCGCGGATCGATGCTGACGCTGACGATCTCGTACTGGTCGCCGGGCGTCCAGGGCATCTGGCGCATGATCTCCACCTGGCGGTTCAGGATCAGGGTGCACAACTGCGGGCAATTGTAATAGACCAGGTTCAGAACAACCGGCCGGCCCTTGTGGAAGAATTCCCGCAGCTTTACAGGCTGGCCGTTTTCGTCGTTGAATGTCAGGTCCAGATCGATGGAACGCCCCAGATGTTCCTCGATTCCGACGCCTACGAGTTGGGCCGGCAGACGGTCGGTGGGATCTTTAGCCGGGAGCGACGAAGAGGGGCGGTTAGTGTACTGCGCGAACGCACTGATCGCTCCCAGTGCCATCAGCACCGTCGGAAGCGTTAATGTGCGAATCGCTTTCATCTATTTCTTCGCTGCCTCTGGCTGTTTTCCTGCTTCCGGTGTGGCGGGAGCTGCTGCCACGGCCGGTTCTTCAGGTTTCGGCTCGGTCGGCTTGGCGGGATAGAAAGTTTTGCCCGCAACCTGCTCGGCCAGGAACAATTCTTTGGCGCGGTCGAAGGGCAGGCGCACGCTGGACTTGGTGGGATCTGTGTATTCGTAATGATTCAGGCGCCAGTTCGACAGGCTGCGCAGCTCGTGGACTTCTTCACCAGGAACGGACAGCACCTTCTGGTAGACCGCCTCATTCCAGATCTTGTCGAAGTAGGCCTGCAGCGCCAGGATCGTGACCACCAGGGTGATCACGCTGAGAATCACAAACAGCGTGATTTTGCGAGCGGCCGGCTCGCTATGATCGAACCCTTCCCTGGGATCGTGCGGCACGGTTTCGTGATCATATTTGGTCGTCATGACTTATGCGTTCTCGAAGTTCAAGCTCTGCTCAAAGCGCAGGTCGCCTACCGGGGCCAGAGCGTGTTTGCGGAAGCGGCTCCAGAACATCAGTCCGGCAACGCTGACCACTGCGCCCAGCGCGGCGAAATCCAGCCAATGGATCTGCGGGCCGTTGGGATAAAACACCGGCATGATGAGCCAGTACATATCCAGGTAAACCACAACCAGGCTCCACGCCGCCATCAAACCTACTACTTTCAGATTACGCTTGGCCGGGCGGCTCAGCAGCGTAAAGAAGGGGATGAAAAACCGAATAAATGGCAATGACAGGCTGATATACAACCAAGCTCCCGGCATCCGGTTTCGATAGAAGATGGTCTCTTCCGGAAGATTGGCGTACCAGATCAGCATGTACTGCGAAAACGCGATGTAGGTGTAGAAGCACGTCATTGCGAACAGCCACTTGCCCAGATCGTGGTAGTGCTCGAGCGTGATGGCATTCTTGAGCACGCCGGCACGCCGGAATCCCAGGCAGATCAGCGTGACGACGGAGAAGAACGCCAGTGCCCCATCGGCAAGGTAATATAAGCCGAAAATGGTCGAGTACCAGGCGGGCTGGACCGACATCACCCAATCGAACGCGGCCAGCGATCCCACCACCACAACCATGAACAATCCCGGAGCGCTCCAACGCGAGATCACATACATCTGCTGCTTCGAATGAGTATGATCCTGCTTGGTGGACTGGCGATAGATCGCGAAGATCCAGACCGACCACAGCAGAAACATGCCGTAGGTCCGGATCAGGAAGAATTTTTCCGTGAGATACGCTGACTTAGCCCTGAGTGCCTCGCTACCCTGAACCACGGCCGGATTAGTCCACGGGTACACGTGACTCAATCCGAACGCCAGGGGCAAGAACAGCAGCGCGCCTACCGGCAGGGTCACCATTATGTTTTCCATGATGCGGCGCAGGACCACGCTCCAGGCCGAGCCGGTGAGGTACTGCACCATTACGAAGAAGAACGCGGCTAGACCGATCGCCGAGGTGTAGGAGAACGCCACCAGATAGGAGCGGAAGAAACGGTCGGGATCCTGGATGTAGCCCGCGATGCACGCCACGATCGAGATCAGCGCGGCCAGGACCAGGACGTTGCGGCCGGTCGACCAGCGGGCCGATTCCAGTTGGTAATTGTCGGTAACGGTAGCAGCGTGACTCATTGCGGATTCGATCCCTTATACTCGACGCTCGATCTCACTTCGGGCGGTACGTCGTTCATGGTGCCGTGGGCGGCCCGTTGCAGCACGCGCACATAGGCGATGATGGCCCAGCGATCCTCCGGACGATTCTGCGCTCCGTAGGGCGGCATCGTTCGACGGCCATAAGTGATCACGTTAAAGATATCGCCGTCGGCCATTTCGACGATACGATCCTCCATCAGGTTCTGCGGCTGCCAAGCGGGCCATCGCTTGGGCACCATGCCCTTGCCGAGGCCGGTCTCATCGTGGCATGGCGAGCAGTAGGTGTTAAAGCGCCAGTGGCCTTCCGTCAGCAGCTCCTCGGTTACCTTCACCGGGCTCTTGCCGACGTAAAATTTGCCGTCCATGCCGGTGTTGAACGGATTCTCCTCAAGCATATGCCCGCGCGCGATTGCGCCTTCCGGCGGACGGCGGCTCTGGCGCATGTCGGGAAACAGATCGGTAGAGCGCTGCGGCTTGAACTTCTTCTGGTAGCGCATGTCGGGCCAAACTTGGATCGGCGGATCACGCTGGATGCTGGAACATCCCCCGACCACTAAGGCCGCAGCAATAACGACGAACTGGAGCCTGGTGTTCATCCTTCCACCACCTCCACATCACTGGCGCCCACGCTACGCAGATCCTCGGCAGTTTTCAGCGGGTCGAACTTGGAATCGTCGGCTTCGATCACCAGCAGGAACCGGTCATCGGTGGCGCGATGCGCATTGCGGTAATTCATCGTAGGGTGATACAGCCGCGGCAGGCCGTTCAGCGCCCACAATCCGACGAAGCAGGAAATCGCGGAGAACAGCACTGTCAGCTCGAAGCTGACCGGAATCGAATACGAGAAATCGTAGAAAGGCTTGCCGCCGATGATGAGCGGGTAATTGATCGCGCCCACATACCATTGCAGCAACTGAGCGGTCAGGAGCCCTGTCATGGCGAACGTCACGACGATCCAGCCGAGCTTCGAATACGGAATACCGATGGCGGCGTCGATCCCATGAACGGGGAACGGGCTCATGGCGTCCAGCTTGCGGTAGCCCATGGCGTGGATCTTGCGGCCCGCTTTCACCAGGTCCTCGGGAGTGTCAAACTCGCCCATCACGGCGTGGATCTTGTCTTCGCCGATGCCGAGCTTGTCTTTGATCTGCGCGATGATAACGTCGGGATCAGAAGGTTTAAGCATGTTTGGGATGCCCTCCTGCTTCGGCGAATACATGTTTTTCGTGTGCCGCCACGCCTTTAACTTCGGCCATCGCGATCAGCGGCAGGAAGCGCGCGAACAACAGGAACAGCGTCAGGAACAGGCCGATGGTCCCGATGAACGTGCAGATATCGACGTACGTCGGCCGGAAATAGCCCCACGAGCTGGGCAGGAAGTCGCGGTGCAGGCTGGTGACGATGATCACGAACCGCTCGAACCACATACCCACGTTTACCACCAGCGAAAGCACGAACATCACGGGAATACTCCGGCGCAGTCTCTTGAACCAGAAGAACTGCGGCGAGATCACGTTGCAGCTCACCATGGTCCAGTAGGCCCACCAGTAGGGGCCGAAAGCGCGATTCACGAACGTAAAGCGCTCATACGGATTGCCGCTGTACCAGGCGATGAAGAACTCGGTCGCGTAGGCGTAGCCCACAACCGATCCGGTCACCAGGATGATCTTGTTCATGTTCTCCAGGTGCTTGATGGTGATCAGATCGTGCAGGTTGAGCGTCCAGCGCGCGATAATCAGCAGCGTCATCACGCAGGCGAATCCGGAGAAAATCGCGCCGGCGACGAAGTAGGGCGGGAAAATCGTGGTGTGCCAGCCCGGTATCACGGACGTGGCGAAGTCGAAACTGACCACCGAGTGCACGGATAGCACCAGCGGCGTCGAAAGGCCGGCCAGAATCAGGTAGGCCGCCTCATAGTGTCGCCAGTGCCGGGCCGAGCCGCGCCAGCCCAAGCTCAGGATCCCAAAGATCACCTGGCGGATCTTGCTGGTGGCACGATCGCGTAACGTGGCTAGATCGGGAACCAGACCGGTAAACCAGAACAGCAGTGACACGGTGAAGTACGTCGAGACCGCAAACACGTCCCAGATCAGCGGGCTGCGGAAATTCTGCCACAGGTTCAGATCGGTGTTGGGGATCGGGAACAGCCAGTAAAATGCGCGCCACGGGCGGCCGGTGTGGAACAGCGGGAAGATGCCCGCGCACATCACGGCAAACAGGGTCATCGCTTCGGCCGAGCGGTTGATGGAGGTGCGCCACTTCTGGCGGAACAGAAACAGAATGGCGGAAATCAGCGTGCCGGCGTGGCCGATACCGATCCAGAAAACGAAGTTCGTGATATCCCAGGCCCAGCCGACCGGCCGGTTATTGCCCCATACGCCGATACCGGTGCTCACCAGGTAGGTGAGCATCGCGCCCAGCAGGAGCACGATCGAGCCGGTGAAGGCCAGGGTGATCCAGTATTTGAGCGGGGTCTCCCAGACCTTCGCCTCGACGATGGTACTGATCTGGTCGGTGAGATCGTGGAGATCCTTGCCGCCTTGTACAAGAGGCGGGTTGACCTCCATCAACTGCGGATCTTGTTGGACTACTACGCTCATGCAGTTCTCCTGCGTGGAAAGAGGGGACAGACTACTCTGTCCCCTCCCGCAAACTTTTCACTTCGCGTACAAACGTGGGAGTGGACAGAGCGGTCTGTCCCCGTTTTCTGCTTCACGTGAAGTAATCCGATCATCATGATGCTTCCAGCTCCGGATTGGGATTGCGCAGCCGCCCCAGATATGTCGTGCGCGGCTTCACATCGAGCTCCGCCAGCAACGCGTAATTGCGCTCCTGCGCTTTCAGTTTCGCGACCTTGCTGTTGGGGTCGTTGATATTGCCGAACGCGATCGCGTCGGCCGGACAGGTTTGCTGGCAGGCGGTCACCACCTGCTCCGCATTGAGCTGCTTGCGTCCGTCGGTCTTGGCGGTGATACGAGCTTCCTGGATTCGCTGCACGCAGTAGGTGCACTTTTCCATGATTCCGCGCATGCGGACGGTCACATCCGGGTTGTAGACCATGGACATCAGTTCCGGCTCGATCCGGCGCCGCTCCAGGAAATTCTTGTGCCAGTCGAGGAAATTGAAGTGGCGGACCTTGAACGGACAGTTGTTGGAGCAGTACCGCGTGCCGACGCAGCGGTTATACGCCATGTCGTTCAGCCCTTCGGGACTATGCGTGGTGGCCTGCACCGGACAGACGTTTTCGCACGGCGCGTTTTCGCACTGCATGCACGGAATAGGCTGCTCGACCGCGCGAGGATCGTCTTCCGATCCGACGTAGTAGCGGTCCATGCGCAGCCAGTGCATTTCGCGGCCTTTGAGAACCTGCGCCTTGCCCACGACGGGCACGTTGTTTTCGGCCTGGCAGGCGACCACGCAGGCATTGCAGCCGGTGCAGGCGCCGAGGTCGATCGCCATGCCCCACTGCAGACCTTCCCACTTGCGCTCCGGATAAATCGAGTGGAGCTCGGGGACCTCCTGCATGTCCTCGATGACCTTGCGTTCTTTCCTGTACTCCTCGATGGTGGTTTCGCGATAAACGGGCCGCGTGTGAGGTTGGCCCATCAAGGTCGGCTCGACCATCGAACCGTGCTCCTGCACCGAAGCGTGCTGATGGAAATCGCCAGTCGCGGTGAGGGTGAAATCCGGGGCGAACCAGAATGCATTCGAGGTGCGGATCAGGCTTGCGTTGAAGCCCACCTCTTTGCCGACGCTGCCGCAGCGCGGGCGTCCGTAGCCGAGCGAGATGGTAACTGCGTTATCGGCATGGCCCGGCTGGATCATGACCGCGGCCTCGAGCTTCACATTCCCGCGCGACAGCGAAATCATGTCGCCGTCTTTCAGTTTCCGCTCGCGCGCCATCGCCGGACTGATCAACGCGGCATGACCCCACACCAGCTTGGTGATCGGATCGGGTGCTTCCTGCATCCAGGCGTTGTTGGCGAAGCGGCCGTCCCATGCGGTGGCGCTGGGAACGAATCCGACTTCGATACCGCCTCCGGGTGCGGCCGGCGCCGGAGCTTGTATTTTCCCTACGGTAGGCTTCACCTCGACCGCAGCGCTGCCGGCGATCACACCGTCATTCAGGGCCTTGCGCCAGGTATTTTCCTTTGATGTTGCAGGCCACTGAACAGTCCAGAAGTTCTTGACCAGGTCGTGCCCTTTGCGATCTTTCGAATCGAGCAGCAGGGCCATCACTTCGATGGCGCTCTTTCCGCCGAAAATCGGCTCGATCATGGGCTGCTGGACGGCGACGACGCCATCGGTCGCTCGCGCATCGCCCCAGGCTTCAAGATAATGCGCCTCGGGCAAGTGCCACTTCGAAGCCATGGCGGTTTCATCGTCTTCCGCGCCCAGATGAATCGAGTTGGCGACCTTCGCCAGCGCAGCGGAGAATTGGAGATCGGCGGGAGCGGTGTAGGCGGGATTCCCACCAAGAATGATGAGGGTCGACACCTGACCACCGTTGATTTCGCCGGTCAGAGCCTTGAGCGCATCCACGCCGGATTCGACGCGGTCGGCTGTGGCGACCTTGGTGAAGGTGACGGTCGATCCCGCGGCGCCCAGCGTCTGATTGATTTGGTGAGCCAGCGCGTGGACCACAGCAGGCTGGCGCGGTCCGGCGACCACCAGGGCTTCCTTGCCGGCGGCCTTGAGATCTTTTGCGAGCGCGGCGATAAATTTTGCACGTTTGTCATTGCCGGCCGGTGGCGCGTTCAGCGCGGCGACAAGATCCGCCGCGAACTGCTGCACGTCCCCGCCCCGCATGCGGAGGCGGTGCTCGGCATTCGCGCCGGTCAGTGAGAACTGGCTCTCGACCACGTACAAGCGGCTGATTTTTTCCAGATCCTCGTCGGAGTTGACGTGCCGGTTCCTCGAAAACAGTTTGGTGGCGAGCGGCGTGGGCCAGTCGAGACCCAGGAAATCGTAATCCAGCGAAAGAATGACTTTGGCTTTATCGAACTGCGGATGAACGTTGACGGCCTGCCCGAAAGCCAGCATCGCTCCGGCGCGCTCATTGTCGCGGGCGATCGATTCGTATTCCACCCACTTCGCCTTGGGCCATTTTTTCAGCGCGTCCGCGCGCATGCTTTCAAGCGTGGGCGAAAGCACCGTCTCGCTCAGAAAGCGCAGCCCCGAGCCATCGCCCAGAGACAATCCCTTGACGGCGGCTTCAAACTTCTCCCAGCTGGATTCCTTGCCGCCTTCTAAAACCACTTTCGACCGGTCGGGATCGTAAACTCCCAGCACGCTGGCCTGAGCCAGAGTCAACGCCGCGCCAAGGCTGGCGGGATGATCCGGATTCCCTTCGATCTTGGTGGGACGGCCTTCGTAGGTCTGAACGACCACACCCGAAGCGTGTCCACCCAACACAAAAGCGCTGGTGTAGTTGTAGGGCGACCCCGGAACGTAATCCTCGCGCCCGCGGGCTTGCGGGGCCATGCGCAATTCGGGGCGGCGGCACGCGGCTAGTCCGGCTAACCCGAACGATGCCGCCATGATCTTCAGCATGGAGCGGCGCGAATTGCCGTCCAGCACCGCCGCTGCGTCTTCCGGAAACTCGCGCTCAACCCATTGACGGAATTCGGGCGTGTCGGCGAGCTGATCCAGACTGCGCCAGTATTGGGGGCCGTTAGCCGCTCCATTACTGTCGCTGCTCGGTAGTGGCGTCGGGTTCTGGTTGGTTATCTGGACTAAACTCGTCTTTTCCATTACCTATGGCACCCCGAGCAATTCGTAGGCGGGTTCAAATGTTTCTGCGCGATGATCTCGCGGCCGATTTCGCTGGGGTCCCGATCGGGCACCCAGTCGAGCTGCGTGACCAGCTCCGCTGGCCGCACGTTAGGCGCGGGGTTGCGGTGGCAGTCCAGGCACATCGCCATGTTGAGCGGTTTCTCCTGGTGGACCTCTACCATCTGGTCGATCCGGCCATGACAGCTCACACAGCTCACACCGGCGGTGACATGCGCGCGATGGTTAAAATAGACGTAGTCGGGCAATACGTGGATTTTTTTCCAGGGAATGGCCTCGCCGGTCTCATACGATTGCCGGACCAGTTCCAGACGCGGGCTCTTATCCTTAACTTTTTGGTGGCAGCCCATGCAGATCTCGGTTCCGGGAATGGCCGCGTAGGCTCCGCGGTAGACAGTGTAGTGACAATAGAAACAGTTGAGTCCTAACTGCCCGGCATGTAGTTTGTGGCTGTAGGGAACGGGCTGTTCCGGCTGGTAGCCGGTATCGATTACGGTCGGATAGCTGTAGTAAGTGTATGCTCCGATGGTGGCCACCGCGCCGAGACCGATCACGGCGCCGAGCACTTTGAGAATGATGTCAGACGACTTCGGAAAAATAGCCATCTTTTGTAATGGTCCTTGGCGTTTCCACCCCTGGCTTCAAAACCAGCGCGCACACCTCGCCACGATCATGCAAACCGACCGGACGGACGCAGCTTGGTTTCCCGTACTTCCCCAACCTTGCTCGAATTTGGGCTTCTTTAGTTTCTACCACGACCGGAGACCTTCTGCAAGCGGAGCAACTATTCTTGTCTAGCCGGATCAGCTACAGTTTAACAAGAACTTTCGGCAACCTCAAGGTAAGGCCGAAATTAATGGTTCTGCACAACCTTTTCTTCCTGGTGCTGGCCTGCGCGGCTTATTTTTCGCTGATTCCACTGTTCGAAAAGCAGGTCGCCGATGCCCGGGCGCGGGAAGCGGCCATTCTGGAACAGATTCATGGCGAAAAGGCTGAGGATCTCCAGGTCGAAAAAGTCTACCAGGACGCTATTTCGCGGGCGAAAATTACGTTGTTTCTGGTTCTGGGGAGTATCTACATACTCGCAGTCGTGTTGCTCGAGGCGGCCATCATTCCGCTGTATGTATACCGGCCTCTGCGGCGCATGCTTGAAGCCGACACGGCGACGCGCGCCGGAAATCGCGAGCGCGAGCTAATCCCGCCGATCGAAATCCTGGGCGACGAGATCGGCCAGATCATGCAGTCTCGTAACGACACCGTGGCCGAGCTGCGCCGTCAGGAAGACGAGTTGGCTGCGGCGCTCCGGCGTTTGGAGGAGCAGGATCGCCTCGTTAGCCTGGGTCTGCTTTCCGCTAGCGTCGCGCACGAACTAAATACGCCGCTCGCGGTCTTGCACGGGTCGATCGAAAAACTCATCGAGACAACCGATGATCTGCATACGCTCGAAAGACTCGCCCGCATGCAGCGCGTGACGCAGCGCCTGCGAACCATCAGCGAGAGCCTGGTCGACTTCGCGAAAGTCCGCCAGCAGCACACCGAGCCGGTGGCAGCCCGTGGCTTAATCGACGATGCCTGGGCCCTGGTGGCGATCGATCCGCGGGCATCGGGAATCACCTTCACTAACCTGGTTGACCCGGAGGAGCGCGTGATCGGCAATCCCGATCGACTGGTGCAGGTGTTCGTGAATCTTCTGCGCAACGCCGTAAACGCGGTCGAGATTCCCGGCGGCCGGGTGGATGTGCGGGCGCGGCGTGCGGACCGCGCCGGGGAACCGGGAGTCGCAGTCGCCGTGGAAGATAACGGTCCGGGGATTCCGGCCGACGTGCTGCCGGATATCTTCGACGCGTTCGTGACCACGCGGCTCGACGCGCGCGGAACCGGATTGGGGTTGACCGTGGCGGAAGGGATCGTCACGCAGCACGGCGGCGCGATCACGGCGGCGAATCGCCGTGAAGGCGGGGCGTGCCTGGAAGTGTGGCTGCCCGCACCGCGCGCGTAAAAAAACGAGAAATTCTAGAGGCCTCGCGGACTATAAGCCGGTTTCTGTGCCCGCGGCTTGCGCCACGGCGGCAACCATTCCTCTGGGCCGGAGATTGCTCCCCAGCTCTAGCGACCTACCCGGAAGTCGTAACGGAGCGGGCCGCTCCTCCTCCCCTATTTGGTCTTGCTCCACATGGGGTTTGCCCTGCCGGCGCGCGTTACTGCGGCCGCGGTGCGCTCTTACCGCACCTTTTCACCCTTACCTCCGTTGCCAGAGGCGGTATATTTTCTGTGGCACTTTCCGTAAAACCCGCTTTGAGCGAGTCCCCCCGGCCGTTAGCCGGCATGCTGCCCTATGGAGACCGGACTTTCCTCCCCTGCCCATCGTGAAGATGAACCGGGGCGGTTGCCCGTCCGCGAGGCCTTCTACTCATTATCGGGCTGGTAAGCGCTAAGTGCAAGATGCCGCTGCACTAAACGGCAAGGTGAAATTCTGACCCACCAGCGACCTTCTGCCGTCGCGTGACCATTCGCCGTCACGCGATGGGAGGTAACGGTCAGCACTAGTTATCCAATGTAGGCCAGTGGTCTCAGGCGGATAGAAGCAAGTCGGACGACGCTAGCAGTTCGGGCCTACCCATGCCTTCTACCAAGCGTTCAAAAACTCAACAGAAACTTCAGCCTGACTAGAAAGGCCAGAAAGGCGGCACTTCATGCCGACTGGAATGCAGTTCACACTGACGCGGTCTACTATAGCGCTTGATGTTATCGACGGGAAACGCATAATTGTCACTATTCCACGAGAAGCGATTCTTACGGTGCTCCCCGGCTTCGCTGATGGCGAGAAGATGGTTAGCGTGCTCTGGGGAAGCGGGTCGTCGTAATGTTCGAGATTGACCTGGCCATGCGCGGAACTGAGATCCGAAGCCGATCCGCCGCGGCGTAAATTAGCAGCGCAGTACCAGATGCCGTAACACCTGCACTCTCAGGTTAATCCTCTCTGCAGCAACACTTAGTATTACGCCGATAGATGCAGAGGGCGTATTGGGATGGCTCGTTTCGGGAGTGGACCGTCCTAAACCGTTGTTTAAAACAAGTTAACCTAGAAATGTCTTTACGCACAGGAGGCTCAGTACACATGGTACGGAGATGCGTTGCACTGTTTTCGACTGCATTACTGCTAGGAACGGGATTGTGGGCCCAGGGATTAGATACCCAAGCCAGCAAGGATGACTGGGAGGAAATCAACTTCGATTTCAACTCCTCGGTCCTGGTGGACGGCTTTCCCAGCCTCCTCCGCTTAGCGGAACTGCTGCAGACCAACGCGGGCTACCATGTGCGCGTCGAAGGGCACACCGACGGAATCGGTTCGGACAGCTTCAACCAGCGCCTGGGCCTGGCGCGCGCCAATATGGTGCGCGACTTCCTGGTGAAGTACGGCGCCCGCACCAACCAGATCGAGACGATCACGCGCGGCAAGGCAGCTCCTAAGGTCGCCGATCCGAACCCCCGGCTGCGGCCCACCGATGAGGTGCGCTACATGAACCGGCGCGTCGTGCTCACGGTCACAGATGATCAGGGCCGCACGGTAGGGGCCGGCGGCGCAGGCGATGCCATTCGCGCCATCACCAACACCGCTCCACCGCAGCCCGCCGGAGTGGCCGATTGCTGCAGCGAAGTACTAAAGCGTCTCGACAAGCTGGACGACATCGCCAAGATGCTGAAGGATCTCGCCGATCAGAACGCCGCGCTGCGCAAAGAGGTTGACGGGCTGCGGCAGAACCAGCAGGCCATTGAATCGCGGCTGAACCAGCCCGCTCCGCAGGCGCCCCAGCCGCCGTCGGCTTCCGAAGTCGCTACCGCTGTCAAGCAACAGTTGGACGCGGAAAAGACTCCGAAATTCCAGCTCCTGGGAGTCAATGTCGGCGCCGACAGTAACGGCGACGTCACCTTCACCGGCAAAGGCCGGTTCTTCGACACCCTCGGGACGCGCTTCGGCTTCCAGGCTCAGGCCGAGTATTACTATCTGCGCGGACAGCGCGAAGGCCAGGCTGATTTCGGCCTCGTCGATCGCTTGGGTAAACGCGTTCAGGCCGGCTTATTCGCCAGCTTCAAGCATGTAACACTGGCCGGCAATCAGAGCGGCGGAACCCTGGGACAAGGCGCGCTCGCGGTGGACTACATCTTCTCGCGCGGACGCGTCGGCATTTTCGGAACCAAGGGGTTCATGGATAACGCGCTGATCAATCGCGCCAATGAAGTGAATGCCAGCGGAGTGCTGCTGCGCAACGTCATCCTGGAACGCTACCTGAAAGTTGTGGATCAGGCGGGCGTCAGTGCCACCGTCGGCCTGTGGGGCAAGAATTACGTGGAAGGCAACGCCGGATACCTCAAGAGCGTGGCCTACGGCGACCGCGTCGGCGGCACCGTGCGCCTGATCTTCCCATTGAACGACAAGATCGCGTTTACCGCCGAGGGCGGCGTCAACGAGACCATGCTCTCCCGCGGCAACGACGGCCGTGCGGTATTCGGCGTCCAGTTCGGCAACATGATCCGGCCCAAGGAATACCTGGCGGCCGATCACGCGCTTCCCATGGAAGTACCGCGGGTGCGCTATGAAATCGTGACCCGCCGGCTCCGCATCGGCAACGATCCGCCAGTGGCGGACGCCGGTCCGGACATGAGCAACGTTCCTCCGGGCACAATTCAGCTCGATGGATCGGCTTCCTACGATCCGGACGGCGATCCGATCACCTTCCAGTGGATCCAGGAAGGCGGGAGCACGCAGGTGACACTGGCGAATCCCACCACCTCCCGGCCGAGCTTTACGGCGGCAGCCGGACAGAGCTACACCTTCCGGCTGGTAGTTAAGGACGACCACGGCGGGCAGGGACAAGCTCGCGTGCGGATCTCTACGCGTGCCGCGGATCGCGCGCAGATTCTATTCTTCACCGCCGATCCGAAACAGACTATCGCCGGGCAGTCTGTCACGCTCTCGTGGCGGACGCTCAATGCCGATACGGCAAATATCGCGGGCATCGGGAACGTGGCGGTCAACGGATCGCTCTCGGTTTCCCCCAGACAAACCACCACGTATACCCTGACCGCGCGTAACAACGTAAACGATGAAAGTTCGTCGGTCACTGTTTCTGTGATCGCCGTGCCGACCGACGTGTTCCTATTCGGGTGCGCGGCTACGCCCTCTACGATCAGCGCCGGCCAATCGTCGACGCTCTCCTGGACCAGTGCCAATGCCGATAGCGTGAGCATTTCGCCCGGCATCGGAGCGGTGCCCAAGACCGGCACGTTTGCGGTGACTCCGGCCCAGACCACCACCTACACAGTCACCGCCACAGGCGGAGGAAAGACCACCAGCTGCAGCATCGCCGTCACGGTGGGCTCGCCGCTTCCGGTGATCGCGAGCTTCACGGCGACTCCGTCGCCCATCGATGCAGGGCAGAGTTCCACCTTGCAGTGGAGCGTGCAGAACGCCGATTCGGTGAGCATCAGCTCGCTCGGGACGGTATCGGCCAGCGGAACGCGCAGTGTTTCGCCCACGGCCACGACCGTCTACACTCTGACGGCTACTAACGCATCGGGCAGTGCGACCCGCACCGCGACTGTCGAAATCCGGGCGGGCGGCTCCGGCCCGACCGTCGTATTCCCCTCCGATTTCGTCTACACGACCGTCCGGGACCTCAAGCTGGATGCGTCCGGCTCGTTCAGCCCATCGGGGAACAATCCGCTGAGCTTCTACTGGACGGTACGCGGCGATAAAGCCACCATCTACCAGAGAACCTCGCCAACTCCGAATGTGTTCCTCCCTGGGAACACGGGGAACTACATCTTCGACGTGACCGTGACCGACAGCAAGGGCAATTCGACCACGAAGACCCTGACAGTGAGACTGATCGGACTGTAGGAACCTAAGCGAAAGGGCCCGTCTTCAGGGCGGGCCCTGGTCTCGATGACTCTCAGGCTCGGCTTGTACGCTTGTAGAAGGTGGGCTTGCCCACCTCATGGCACGGCGAGCGGTTGCAAAACCAACGGCCCAGGAGGGCAGGTCTTCAGACCTGCGGCGGGCTTGAGCCCCCAAAGTGTCGGCCCGGCGCACGCGCTACAAAAAACGAAAGGGCCCGCCATCCGGGCAGGCCCTTTGTATCACTGCGGGGTTGCTACTACTGTGTCTTGCCCTTGCCGAGCTGGCGGAAGTACTCTTCGATCGAATTGCGGAAGCCGTCCGGCATCCTCTCCGATCCGGCGCTGCGAACCTGACCGCCGCTCTCTTCGCCGAGCTTCTGGCGCATCTGAACCTCGAGCGTCTCGAGTTGCGGTAGCACGGTTCGGTTGAGCCGATCTTGCAGGACCGGTCCGGAAGTGTCGCCCACAGTGGCCTGGGTGAGCGCGCGTTCCACATCGGCGATCTGGCGAGACACTTCCGGATCGTCACGGAAACGCTGGCGCAGGTCGTTCAAGTCGCGTCCGAAGTCGCGAACGATTTGGCCCGGTTCGGCCCGGCGCCCATCCGGCAGATCGTACCAGCCCTGCGGATTCCAACGTCCCCATTGCCCGCCGACGAATCCACCGCGATTGCCGCCGCCGAACTGGTTGCCGCCATTCTGATTCCCACCCGGCTGACCGCCCTGCTGTTGCCCGCCCGCTTGGCCGCCCTGCTGTTGCCCGCCCTGCTGGCCGTTCTGACCTTGCTGCTGGCCGTTTTGGCCCTGTCCGCCCTGCTTGCCATTCTGGCCCTGCTGATTGCCGGGCTGCTGGCCGCCTTGCTTGCCATCCTGGCCCTGCTGCTGCCCGCGGGCGAATTGTTCGATCTGGCGACGCAGGCTCTCCACCTGGGCCAGCTGCTGATCGCGCTCATTCTTTCCCGCGCCCTGCTGCGTTCCGTCGCGCAACGCCGCCTGAGCCTGGCGAACGCCGTCGCGCATCTTATCCAGCGCGCGATTCACCGGGGGCAGCCATCCCGATTGGTTCACTTGGTCGCCCCGACCCTGGCGGATATATTCGGATGAATACTGCATGCGGCGCTCCACGTCGTTCTGCTGGATCTCGCTCACCCCGTCCCGCAGACGCGTCGAAGCATCGGGCTGCGTGGCCCGCAAATCGCGCGCCGATCTCTGAATATCCTGCTCCAGCTTCTTCAGCTCTTCCAGGTTCTTATCCATCTCAGAGGCGAGCTGCTCGCCTTGCTGCCGGTTAAGGCCGCTGCCGCCTTTTCCGTCCTTCGAGTTACCCGCGCCCTGCCGTAGGCGATTCTCGAGTTCCTTCTGCCGCTCGCCCACCTGATCGGCGCGCTCCTGAAGGTCGCCCAACTGCCCGGCTGTATCCTGACGGCGCATGCGATCCGCCATGTCGCGAGCTTCCTGCATCCGCTCAGCCGCACGCCGCGCGGAGGCATCGGCCTGGGCCTTGTCGCCCTGCTCCTGCGCCTTTTGCGACGCACGCATATCGTCCTGAGCCTGCTGCAGACGATCCATCATTTGCTGCATTTGTTGCTGCCCCTGGCGATTCGAAGCGCTCTGCTGCCCACCGCTCTTGGATTGCTGGCCGGATTGCTGCCCGCTGCTTTGCGAGGACTGCTGGCCGTTGCGGCTCAATTGTCCGCTCTGCTGCCCTTGCTGCTGCTGTTGCATCTGCTGGAGCTGCTTGCGTAGTTCTTCGGCCTCGCGGCGAAGCTGCTCCTGCTCCCAGCGACGATCGACGCTGGCCTGCTGCTTGTTGTTGCCGTTCTGCTGCGCGAGCTGCTGCTGGCGGCGAGCCAGCTGCTCCAGCTTCTGCATCGCTTCATCGATCTGCTGCTGCTGGCGATCGCTCGAAGACTGCTGCGATTCGTACTGGTTCTTCTCGGTATCCAGCTCCAGGTCGAACAGGTTCGCCAGATCGCGACCGGCGTCCATTCCGCCGCCTCCGCCACCGCCGCCCTGTTGCCCGCGCGCTACCTGAATGTCGCGGAACGTCGCCATGGCGCGCGAGAGGTGCTGAAGCGCCTTGTTCTCGGGTTCCAAAGCATCCGACCACTTCTGGTTTTTAAGCTTGTCGGCCGCCGGACCCATTTCGGCCGCGGCTGCTTCCATTTCCTTCGTGAAGCTCTGGAAATCCTGGTTTTCAGTGGAAAGCTCGCGGGCCGTGGTGCGCTTGGCCATCGACGCGGCCTGTTCCTTGAGCTTGCTCTGCACCTCAGAAAGGTACTGGGCGTTTTCGGCGTTGGCCGTAGCGTTCTTGCCGCCGCGATTGAAATTATGCGTGGCCGCGATAATTTCCTTCTGGCGCTGGGTGATCTGGCTGGGATCGTTCTGCTGCCCGCCGCCACCTCCTCCGCCTCCGCCACCTGCCTGCGATTGCGAGAAGTTGCGCTCGTAAGGCTGCGCTTCGATAAACGTGATGTCGCCTATAGTCTGGGAGCGAGCGTCCCTGGCTGTGGCGTACATCGAGACGACATCGCCGGGAACCAGCTTGAAGTCTTCGAGATTGAGAACCACCTTGCCTTCGCCCGACTGGGTCCCTTTGGAATTGAGCAGCGGAATTACCTTCTCCGCCTGGCCGTTTACCGAATAGTGCAGATCCATGGACTGAAGACCGAAATCATCGCCGCCCTGGACCGTGACGGTGACCTCTTCAATCGGGCTGACCTTCGCATCCGCGCCGGGATGCGTGATCTTCACGCTTGGCGCTTCATCTATCTTGGCTTCGATGAAGTAATCCTGGGTAATCCGGACATTCTCCGAACCCTCGACCGCGGCGAAGTGATACGCGCCATCCTTCTCGATCGGCACTTTGGCGATCAGAATGTTGCCCTGCTTCGCTTCCAGGTCAATCTTGGTCCCGTCGTTGAGCTCGATGATGCCGTTCTTCAACGGGCGGTCGGTTTCCACTTCCAGCTCGGCGACGGTTTTGGCCACTGCGCGCAGATCGCCGCCCGGATTCTCGACGTCGTCGCTCTTGCCGAGCCAGGACGGATAGTGATACGTAACCTTGATGTTCTTGACTCCCGCAAGATCGAGCACATCCAGCTTGTACGTCTTCGACCTGACGCCTGAGGCTTCGACGTAGTATTCCACCGGCTCGGGCACCGCGGCGAAAAGATACTCGTAGGAGGAATCGTTGGCGCGCGGCAGCATGGGCGCCTGTTCCCACTTGGCCGAGCTCTTGTAACGGGCCATCAGCCGCACTTCGGGCGCCTGGAACCCGACCAGCGTAGCGCGAATGGGAAGGTCGGAGCGACGGCGAACCAGCTTGTCGCCGGGCTCAACCGTAATCCGGTAGAAGCCACCGGCGAAATTCGGATCCTTCGGCGGACCCGCCCATAGCATGGATGCGCCATACCCCAGGAATCCTGGACCGGCCAGAATCAGCCACAACAGTACTGCGCCCGCCGCACCGGCGGACGTGGCAAGGGCAAAGATCGATTTGTGCGTCACCACTTGAGTGGGCGACGCTTGCGGGGCGTGCTGAAGGGTATCGGCGGCCAGCAGATCGATAAAAGGATCCGTTCCGTCATCGCGGCGCTCGACATACGTCACCAGCCTCTCCTGGAAACCAGGGAAGACCGACTCGGCGCGGCCGGCAGCACGCCTCTGGTTCAGGCGGATCAACGGCATTACCAACGCCAGGCCCAGCGCAAAAGCCAGCGCCAGGAACAGCGTGATGCGCGCGATCACCAGGCTCGTCGAGGAAAACGCGAAGGCGTTGGTAATCAGAACCAGGGCCACGGTTGCGCCGAGTGCGACACCCAGTGTAACGGCTGCGCCCTTAGTAACTGCCTGCAGTCTAAGGCGCGATTCAAGGCCGCGCAGGTAATGGTTGAGTTGTTCGCGCGTGTTCATGCCGCTTTGGTCTCCTGAGGTTGAGCCTGCGGCCGCAAGTAGCGGTCCGCGACTACCGACTCCGCCAGTGCTACTCCTAACAATAACAATAAAATGAAGGGGGAAAGGCTCCACGGGGACGTGTTGGCTTCGTCGCCTGTTCCCTGCCCGGATCCATTGGGCGATCCGCTCGATCCGGTGGCCTTCCAGAGATCCAGTGTTTCCTGGGGAATGACGGCGAGATCGGATTCCTTGCGGTTGGCGTGCGCCGCTACCAGGCTTCGCTTTCCGCCCGCAGTCCGCACCTCGTAGAATCCTTCCCGCGTCAGCGCGAAATTGCGCGCCTGCGCCGATTCTTCGAGCGAGAGCACCCGCTGGCCATCGGGGTCCTGGACCTCAGCCTGAGCGCCCTTCTCGTTGCCCGTCCTCAATTCGACGTACTCGCCTACCGAAAGGTTAGTGGGCTGCTCCGTGCTGCCGCCGCCGCTCAGGTAGTACATCGACTTCTGCACGAACGGAACCCAGGAGTAGTGCAGAGGCATATCGTTGTTGGCGCCGTCGAAGGTGGAAGTGAATGCCAGCACTTTCCCCTCCCCGACCTTTCGTTCCAACACCAGCGGAGTGCCGTTGTTCAACCGGGCCAGCACGCGCGACTTGGTGGCGCCCACATTCGCTGCCAGATAGATCTTGACGTTGCCGAACCGGTCGACACTCTTCATGACGTCGTGGCCAGTGTCGAGGTCGGAAACGGAGAAGAAACGCTCGCCTTCGCGGCTGGCGTAACGCGTACCCTCGATAGTTTCATCCAGAACCGGCGCGCGGGGAAGCCCCACCACGGATGCGGGACCAATCGATTCGAGGAGCGAGCCTCCCGCCGAAACGTAATTCTGGAGTGACTGTTCCAGACCGGCAGGCAATGAGCTCAGGTCGTTGAGCACCACGACGGCGTACTTGGACAGGTCCGCGGTGGCCGCGACCTCCGGCCTTAGCGGCTCCAGTTGAAACGCCGCGTCATCGGAAGCGTTCAATGCCGCGCGGAAATACTGTTGTGCCTTCGGGCGCTGTCCATCATCCACGAACAACACTTTTTTGGGATCGGTCCGCTCCACGGAAAACGCGTAACGGTCGTCCGCCGGCAGACCGTCCGCCGAATCGATCCGGATTTCGCAGCGGTTGAATCCGTACGAGGCTGCATCGAGTCCGGTGAATTCGGCCGATCCGCGGCCATTCTCCGGCACGTTGACGCTCTTCGAAGAAATGGTCTTGCCGTTCATCAGCAGCGTTACGGTGCGCGTGGCCGCCGGAGCCGAGAAACCGGTCACCGTGGCGCTGATCCGGGCCCGCTTGGGGTCATACACGTGCTGTGGGGCAATGACGGTTTCGACCGCCCAATTAGGCTGGACCTTGCCGATGGTATGAAACGTGATGTCGGTGTCCTGGTCCAGGCGCAGATCCGTGAACCCGGGCGGCATGGCGGATTTTTGCAGATCGCTGATCAGATGGACGTCCAGCGGCGTCTTGGTGCTCTCGCTAAGCGTGCGCAGATAGCGCGCGAGCTCGCCGAATGACGCGCGGGCGTCGCTTTCCTTAATCGCGGAGACCGCGCCGCGCAGCTCCCCAGGATCTGCCGTCTGCTGGGTCATTGCCTGCAGCGTATCGGCCAGAGCGACGATTTGCGCAGGCTGCCCGGGAGCAACTTTCGACAGCACATTCAGCGCCTCGGTTTTCGCCTGATCCAGACGCGTCGAGGTTCCCTCTTTCGTTCGCATGCTGAAAGAACGGTCGACCGCCACGACCACCAGCTTCTTGCCGGCTCCCTTGGGCGTCAATCTGCGGATGAACGGATTCGCGAACAGCAGCGCCAGCAGCACCAGCATCAGCGTGCGCAATATAAACAGCAGAATATAGTCCAGCCTGCGATGCTGCACCGAGCTTTGCTCGCGGTGTTCGAAAAACATCAGCGAAGGAAACGGTTGCGGATCGGTTTTATGCCGCTTGAGCAGATGCAACCAGATGGGCAGACCCACCGCCACCACGCCCGCCAGGAACCAGGGAGAAAAAAAGCCCATTTACAACCTTCCCGCCCGAATCGCCAGATACTGCCGCAGCGCTTCATCCAGCGGACGGCTGGTGTCCACCAGGAAATAGTCGATGTTCGCGCCGGCCGCGCGGCTCTTCATATCTTCCAGATGCGCGCTCATCTTGCCCTTGTACTCGTGCGTAGCATAATCCGGAGACACTTCCATCTTCGCGCCGCTCTCCAGATCCTCCAGCAGCATCGGCCCGCGCAGTTTCGGCTGGATCTCCTGTGGATCGAGCACATGAAACAGGATCAGCTCGTTTCCGCGCGAGCGCAGCGGACCCACCGTCTTGATCACAGCTTCGGGCTGTTCCCAGAAATCCGAGATTGCGACGACCACACCCCGGCGGCGCAGATAGTCCACCAGGTGCGCAAAGGGTTTTTCGAGCACCGTCTCCGCTCCGGTTTGGGCTTGATCGATACCGTGCAGCAGACGCATGATCTGGCCCTGGCGCGTCGAAGGCGGCACGAATTGCCTGACTTCGCTGTCGAAAACGATCAGCCCCGCGGCATCCCGCTGCAAATGCGCCAGGTAGCAGATGGAGGCCGCGAGAAACTTCGCGTACTCCATTTTTTCCATCCCGCGCGAGCCGTATTTCATCGACCGGCTGGCGTCCAGCAATACGGACACCTGGCAGTTGGTCTCGCCCCGATAGCGCTTGAGAAACATCTTCTCGGAGCGCGCGAACACGTTCCAGTCCACGTGACGCAAATCGTCCCCGGGCGAATACGCGCGGTACTCGGCAAACTCCTGGCTGAAGCCGAAATCCGGCGACCGGTGCAGGCCCGAGATGAACCCGTCGACGACGGTCTTGGCCACCAGGTCCAGCCCGGAGATGCCTGCCAGAACCGACGGATCTAGGAAACGCTGCAGCATGGGAACTCCAAATTACTCCCGCGGCTGCGGCAACGCCTCCAGAAGCTTTTTCAGGATGTCATCCTGCGTGAGTTTGTCGCTTTCCGCCTGGAAGTTGAGTAGAATGCGGTGTCGCAGAATCGGCCGCGCCATCGCCTGGATATCCTGATAGCTCACGCTCACGCGGTTCTGCATCAGCGCGCGGGCTTTGGAAGTCAAGACCAGGTTTTGAGCAGCGCGTACGCTGGCGCCGAAATTCACATACTTCTTAATGAAGTCAGGAGCGCTCACATCGGTGGCGCGTGTCGCGCGTACCACGTTCACCGCGTAACGCGCCACCGAATCGGCAATCGGCACCATCCGGACTAGTTTCTGGAAGTCCAGAATCTCTTCCGGTGTGGTGACCGTTTCAGCCACCGATTGATGGGTCGTAGTGGTCAGGTCCAGCACCTGCATTTCGTGGTCGGCGGAGAGGTATTCGAGCAGCACGTTAAAGATGAAGCGGTCGAGCTGCGCTTCCGGCAGCGGATAAGTTCCTTCCAGTTCGATCGGGTTCTGCGTGGCCAGCACGAAGAATGGCGGCCGGATCTTATAGTGATTGCCGCGCACCGTACAGGAAAGCTCCTGCATCGCTTCGAGCAACGCCGACTGCGTCTTGGGAGGAGTGCGGTTGATTTCATCCGCCAGCAGGATGTTGGAGAAAATGGGGCCGGGTATGAATGTCCAGGTACGGCGCCCGGTGGTCGGATCCTCTTCGATAATGTCGGTGCCGGTGATGTCGGACGGCATCAGATCGGGCGTGAACTGAATGCGCTTGAAGTCGAGGCCAAGAATCTGGCCAATGGTCCGGACCAACAGCGTCTTCGCGGTGCCGGGCAGCCCCGTGATCAGGCAATGGCCGCCCACGAACAGGGCGATGAGAACCTGCTCAATGACTTCGTCCTGGCCGATGATGACGTTATGAATCTGTTTCTTGATCGCTTCCCGGACTTGCTGGAAGCGCGCAATGCGCTCCTGGAGCTGGCTCGCGTCGAGAGTTTGGGTAGTAGTAGTCGACATTATAGTTGGTTTATTGTTTCACGTTTCCAGACGGCTTTGTGTTCGATTGCTTTGCGTTCAATTCCCGTAAAAGAGCCTGAGCGGGCTTGAAGCCCGGAGCTGCTTCGAGCGCGTTGTACACCGCATCCAGCGCTTCCTCAGGCCGATTGGCGGCCTCGAACGCCTGCGCGAGCCCGAACTGCGCGCCTGCCTGGTCGATTGTTCCGCCGGCCAGTTGCGCCTGGTACTCGCGAATCGCGCCATTCGGGTTTTTCAGATCCATGTAGAGCTTCCCGAGCTTCTGATGAGCGGCCTCGTCCTCGAGATAAATCAGATTCAATCGCTCCAGCGTCGCCGCGGCCTCGCGCTTCTTTCCCGAATCGCTCTCCAGATCCGCCAATTGCTTGAGCGCCCCTGGACTGCGCCCGCCGATGATCGCGTATTGTTCCAGCTCCGCCATCGCCTTGGCCTTGTCTTCCTTGGCCAGGTAGGCTGTCGCCAAAAACTCGTACACGTTCCCGGTCTCGACGAAATCCGGATACAGGTCGCGAATGGCGTTGCCCCGCTTAATCACGTCGTCCCACTGCTTTTCCTTGGCCGCTTGCGAGAGCAGCTTCAGTTGCTCCTGCCAGCTCTGAAACCCCTCGACCTGTTTCTTATACTTGGCCTCGAGCCACGGGAAAAATTGCGCGTCGAACTCCTCCGGCTTGAGCTTCAATTCCTGCTCAATCGCCTCGACCGTATCCTTGCGGTCGGCGAAAGCGTGGATCATCGCCAGAACCTTGTCGGAGCCCCATTTTTCGGTGATGAACGTGATCACCTGCCCGCCCTGGAAGTAGGACACGATGACCTGCTGCGGGTAGGTCGGATGGATGAATCCCCGATCCAGGTCCGCGATCGGCAGCAGTTTCTTATCCTTCATCGCCATGATGGACGGCGGATCCAGGCGATCGCCCCAGTCCGGCGACGACGCGGTTTCCTCATACACGGCCAGACCCTCGGTGAACCAGCGCGGCACGCGATGGTTCGTCATGGTGAGCACATACACGTGGCTGAACTCATGCCATAGCGTGCTGGCCCAATGGAAACTGCCCGGCGGTCGCCCGCTTGGCGAATCCATCGCGACCACTTTGCCGAACGTCACGCCCAACGCGCCCAATCCCGGCAAGCCCATGGTGCGAACTTCGAAATCCGGATGGTTGGGATAAACTTCCAGTTGCACCGGGCCGGTGATCTTAAATTTGTACTTCTTCTCGTAGGTGGCCATGGCGCGATCGAGCTCCGCCTGGAAGTACGGTCGCAGCAGCGTGGCTTCTTTCTTGTCGAGCTTGAGAATCGTCGTGGGCGTGGTGAATGTCTCGACGTTCTTATCGATGCTGTCGAGCAGCTTCAGGGTATTGCGAACCAACGGCGATGAGTAGTTGGCGTTGAAGCACTGTTCCAAATGCTGGCGGGCTTCCTGGTTCTGTCCGAAGCGCATCAGGTTGACGCCGAGCTCGGCGCGGGCGGCCCACAGATCCGGCTTCAACTCGAGCGACTTGCGGTAATACTGGATCCCTTCGTCGTAACGGCGATTGATCACGAAGAAGTGCCCTGCCGTGGCATACGCTTCCGCATAGGTCGGATTGATCTTGAAAACCCGGTCAATCCATTCCTTGCCCGGCTTGTCGTCGAGCCAGTCCACCGTGGCGAGGATCGAGAGGGCATCCAGCGCTTCGCTCGACATGTCCAAGGCCTTCTTGGCTTCTTCGACGGCCTTCTCGGGATGATTGTCTTCGAGCGCGATGCGCGCCAGAAGCTCGCGCGCTTCCACCAGTTTCGGATCAGCCTTCAGCGCTTTTTCGGCGAAGTCCGCGGCGTTGCCCTCATAGGCGTCGCTCGCCACCAGCGCCATTCCATAGAGCGCCTTCGCGTTATTCCCATCGATGTCCAAGGCCTCCTTGAACAGCGCGGCAGCGTCCCCAGGCTGCGAATATTCGATAAACATCTGGCCCCAGCGAACCTTCAGGTTTGCGTCCTTGGGGCGAGCTTTGACTGCCGCCTGGAAGGCGTTGTTCGCGCCCTGATAGTCGCGCAATCCCCACAGGCCTTCCGCCTTAATCGCCACGTCGTTCGAGCGGGACAATCCCTGGTAGCAGGCCTTCGTGCCAGGATCGCCATGTTTCCGGAGCGTTTCGCACTGGGTTACCTGCTGGGATACTTGGGACGAAGTTTGCGCTGCTACCGGGGTCGCTCGGAAAAGGCCGCCGCGCTGGGCCAGGAAGAATCCCACCGACAGCACCGAGGCTGCAAACAAGGCCGATTGCAGTTTCATTTGTCGAGCTCTTCTTGCACCTTCGCCAGATCGAGCAGAAATTGCCGCATCTGCTGCTGGTATTCACGCTGCGGAACCGCGGCCTTGCGATACTTCAGCTCGTCTATCTGGGTTTCGAGTTCATCTTTGCGCTTGAGCAGCTTCTGCTTCTCCGGATCGTTGACGATCGACGCCACCGATCCCAAATGCAGCAGCACCTGGCGCCCGGCGATCAGTCCTTCGCCATTGTCAGCGGACGGCGCTTTCACACCCTCGCCTTTTCCGAGGTCTTCGATAACTGCATGCTCGGTGGCCAGGCGCTTCTGGGTTTCGAAGTACTTGCCGGTTTTCTCTTCCGCGTAGCGAAAAGCTTCCAGCACCGAGATGGCCTGGTTCTTGTCGGTGTCCGCCGCCGGATCGCGCAACGCTTCAATAAAGAATCGGGCGAAAACGGTTGCGTTCTTCTCGGTACCGGCTTTGGTCGCCGTGATCACCACGCGCTTTGGTTTCTGCAGCGCCGGCAGCGACCCCCCACTGGCGCTAGTGGCATTGACCACCACCTGCCGCGCCGGAATTTTGTCGAGCAGCGTGGCGAGTTCGCTGGCGGAAATATCGGGACCCGGAATATTGAACTTGTAATCCAGGTCGTCGTACGTTCCGTGACCGATGAGCACCAGGACGAACGAATCGTCCGCTTTGGTTTGCGTCGCCAGCGCGCGCATCTTGGCTTCGATATTTGCCTTGGTAGCGTCCTTGCCGGAAAGCGTGTCCACCTTGGCGCCCGGCTCAGCCTTGAGCAGCTTGTTCAGATCCGAGGCCCAGCCGCTAAAACGTTGTTCGTATTGGTCCTCGCCACCCAGGCCGGCTACGGTCAGAAAATAGCTGTCGGCGCGCAGGGATGCGGCGGCCACGGCCAATAGAATCAAGGTTTTCATATCACACCCCACCGGCGGCGCAGCAGCCATTCCGCCCCGCGGATGCCGAGGAACAAAAGGAAGATGGCCGGCATGTCCCACAGATCGCGCGTCTCGCGCACGGTGATGCCAGCCTGCGAGTAGTTGATATCCTTGCCGAGCTTCTGCGCGTCGCCGGGTTTGTAGTATTGCCCGCCCGTTTCAGCCGACAGCTTCTCAAGTAGCTCGCGGTTCTGCTCCACATGGAAATTCTCGGCGATGCCGTCCTCCCGCCGGAACGTAAATGTGTCTTTGCCGATTTCTTCGCTGCCACGCTTCGCCACCACCTCGACGATATAGGACCCGGTCTGCGGCGCGGTCCAATCGGCGCCGTAGACTCCCTGCTCCAGAGGCTCGGGCGTCATGTTGACCACTTGTTCGGACACGCCGTCGCCGTTGATGTGCGCTTCGACGATCGCATCGGATGCCGGTAGAAAGGTCTTGTCGCGAACCTCAGCACGCAACCTGACGTGCGATTCGTCGGCCAGCAGCGTCTTTGGAGTCGAGCCGGTGATGTGCCGTGGCGTGTCGCTCACCACCCAGCGCAACAACTGGCGGTAGAACATCTCGTGGCTCATGTCGGCCACAGGCTGGAGCATTTGCCAGCGCCAGCTTCCCCCGGTGGCGAAGATCGCGGTGCGCCCACGGCCGTAGTTCATGGTCACCAGCAGCGGCCGCTTCGCCCCGCCGCCTTCGCGCGGAATAAAATTCGCCAGCACCACCGCGCCCAGCTTCGGATCGCCCGGATCCTGGAATGTCCGGATATACGGCAGCTTCTTCCAGCGCTCGACGTTCTTGTTGGGATCTTCTTCGATGCGCGTGATCAGGCTGTCGCGACCTTCCGGCGTGAGCTCGACATCGGCTCCCGCGAAAGAGTATGTGTTCTTGCGATCAGGCAGCGTAGTCGGCAGAATATCAGCGGCCGCGGATTTGGCCCACCCTCCGTCGGATAGCGAATCTTTTCCGCCCAGGAATAGAACCCCGCCCCCGCGGCGATCCACGAACTGTTTCACCATGTCCTGCTGGTTCTTGGTGAGGTAGGGTGCGTCGACGCTGCCGAAAATTATGCCATCGAAGGCGAACAGGTCTTCGATTTTCGTGGGAAAGCCGTCCTCCATCTCGGTGCACTTGCCGTTGACCTGCGGATGGGCGGTATCACCAGGGCGACACACACCCTGCCGATAGAGCTTATTCGGCGCGGTCCGCAGGATACTGGCAACATCCAGGGTTTTGTCATCTTCCACCGCCCGCTTGAGGAACTTGAACTCCCAGCGCGGCTCGCCTTCCATATATAAGATGCGAGGCTTGCGCGGGTCCACATTCACCAGCCGGGTGACCCGATTGTTGCGTGGATTCTCTTCGTTCGGAAACGGATCAATGGACGCTTCGAGCGTCTTCACGCCGGCCGCGCCTGCGTTGAACAGGACCGTCTCTACTTGCTCGGTCCCTTCGGCCTTCAGGGTTACATCCTGGTTGGCGACGATCCTGGATCCTTCCCGCAGCGTGATCTTCGCTTTCTGCCCGGTGTAGCCGTGCTGGTGAAAGCTGACCGTGGCAGCCAGGCGCGATTCCGGCAACGCGCGCGCAGCAACATCCACGTTGCTGATTTCCACGTCGCGGCTCATGGTTTCTTTCCCCAGCCCGATCGTGTGAACCGGAATCCGCTGGCGGCGGATCTCCGACAGCGTTTCGAGGTCGACCCCGCCGGTGTTATCGGAGCCATCGCTCAGCAGGATCATCGCGCCGATGGGAAGGCTCGAGGCGTCGGCGGCCACCTGCTTCAGGCTTTCGCCGATATGCGTAGCGGTGGCATTGGCGGTGAGTTGATCCAGCTTGTCGATACGCTCGGCGTGGTCGCTCATCCGGTACAACCGGACCTGGAACTTCTCCTGCAGCGCTTTCAGTAGCCCGCCATCGAGCACTTTAACCGCTTTTTCCTTGCGCGTGCTGGTTTCATCGTCGGTGGTCATGCTGGTGGAATCGTCGATCACCACCGCGACAATGTTCTGCTGCGGCTTAAGCGTCGATACGCTGAGGGCCGGATGCCAGATCAAGAAGAGCAGCAGCGCGGCCAGCGCCGTCTGTAAGACCCAGATGGAAGCCCTGCGAACCACGCCCATCCGGGCGGTCCCGGAGGCTTGCCGCCAAATCAGGAAGCCAAGCGCTCCCGCGGCGACCAGGATGCCCAGGCCCATGAGCCATAGCGGCCAGCCGGCCAGGAAGATAAACGTCCCTTGGCGATAGATCGAGAGCGGATACTTAAAGAGAAACTCGAACATGTAAGGTGGAAGCTCTCAACATCTTTCAAATCAGTGTGTCAGATCATACAAGACGTAGTTGGCGGAAACTCGATACGCCAGAGATGCATAATTTTCCGGATAGCGGGGGTCGTCGGACCATTCGATGGCGTCCCCCATATCCACGTTATGGCAGATTCCGACCATGACCCGGCCCTTGTCATCGTAGATAGCACGGAACTTAGGCTCAAAACCATCGAATTCCCACGGTATTCCGCTCTCCAGGAATTGAGCCCCTGGGATTCGCGAGCGTTGGTCTATATCGTATATGACGTGAAAGATCTCATCTTTGTTATCGATGTCGACTACAGCACGGCGAGGAAAGACCTTGCGCATGCCTTCCATGAAGATGTCCCACTCCTGGGTTCCGTGGAAATCGTCGGTCATGAAGAACCCGCCGCGCAGCAGATAATCGCGCATCTGGTCCGCTTCCTCGTCGTTCAAACTCCAATGACCAACTTCCACACCATAGACGAACGGCCAGTTAAAAATGTCGCTGCTGTTATCCAGCTCCACGACCTGCTCTACCGATTTAGCATCGACCCGGGTCAGGCGCAGAAGGCCCTGCAAAGTATGACGATCCCCGAGCGGGTAATCGGTGCGCCAGCCGTATCGGCCGGTGTTGTTCGGCCAGGGGTGCTCCCAGGTGGAGCTGGTGTACTTCAGCCGGCCACGCGTCCATTCGGCTTGCCGTTCCCAGTCCGGGGGGAGCGGCGCTTGGGCATGGTCCTCAGTGCTGTCGTATGAGAGGAAGGGCTTCTGGGCGTGCAAGATACCCCAGGTGCCGAGGCCGCCCAAAATAAGGAAAATCGCCGCGCGCAGGCGCATGAATGCCTTTTGACGGATTAAGGATAACACATGAATAAAGAATGACCCGCCAAGTATTACGGGCTCAGTGGGTGAGATCGTACATGGCGTAGTTTTGCAGAGCGCGATGCGCCACAACGGCCATGTCAGCGGGGTAGGAAACCTCGTCGGAATGCTCCCAGGCATCGCCTAAATCCATGTTGTGGCAGATAGCAACGACGATCCGTTTCTTCTCGTCGTAGATCGCCCGCCACCGCGGATAAGGATCGCTTTCCTGCTCGTAAGTCCGGCCGCGATAGAGAGCCGCCAGACCGGCCACCTGGACCTTGGGATCGACCTCAGAGAGGATGTGGAAGATCGGTTCTGAAGCGGTCAAATCTTCGATTTGCCGGTCCGGATAGACCTGGCGGATGCCTTCCGCGAAAATCTGCCATTGATTCAAGCCATGGAAGTCGTCGACCATCAGGAATCCGCCCCGGTCGAGAAAATCGCGGAGCTGCGCGCCTTCCTTTTCATCGATGGTCCACTGCCCAACCTCCACCGCGTACAGAAACGGCCAATTATAGAGATCGTCGGTGCCATCGAGTTCCACGGTCTGCTCGACGGAGCGGGCGTGGATCCGGGTGAGGCGCTGCACGCCAGTGATCAGGTGCCGGTCGCCCAGCGGGTAGTCCGTAGCCCACGCTCCTTCGCGACGAAAGCCGCGAAAGCCTCCGCGGCGGAAAGCATCGCGGTAACGCAGCCGCGCGCTGATCCATTCGGCGGGCTTTTGATAGTCGGAAGGCAGCGCAATGTCGCCGTCTTCGCCGCCGGCGTACTGCTTGAACGGTTTCTGCGCCAGCAGCACTCCCCAGGCTCCCAGCGCGGCGAGCGATATCAGGAAGAAGGTCCGCAGGCGCATGCTGTGGCCAGCATATCACCAATGAACCGGATCAGTGCGTGAGATCGTAGACGAAGTAGTTCATCGCAATCCGGTAGGCCATGTTGGCCCACTCGGCCGGATATTCGGGCTCATCGGACCATTCCCAAGCGTCGCCAAGATCCATGTTGTGGCAGATGGCGACCACTATCCGTCCCTTGTCGTCGTAAATCCCGCGCCAGTGTTCCGGCCTCCCACTCTCGTCTTTTTCGTAGGTGAGTCCGCTACGGAGAAATTGCGCGCCCGGAATCTGGTACTTGTCGTCCAGATCGTACAGCGTGTGGAAGATCGGTTCGGCTTTCGGGAGATCGACGATTTCGCGATCCGGAAACACCTGTTTGATCCCTTCGAGGAATACCCCCCACTCGGCATTGGCATGGAAATCGTCCACCATCAGGAAGCCTCCGCGGTTAAGGAAATCGCGGAGCTGCGCGGCTTCCTCTGAGTTGAGCTCCCAATGTCCGACTTCCACCGCATACAGCGTGGGCCAGTTGTAGACGTCGTCGCTGTTATCGAGCGCGACGGGCTGTTCCACCGCGCGGCTGTCGATGCGTGTGAGCCGCTTCACGCCGTAGAGCAGATGCCGGTCCGAGCGCGGATAGTCGATGGTCCAACTGCCACCGCCACGTCGAAAGCCGAATCGCCCAAAACCTGTATAGTCCCGGTACATCAGACGCGCGCGGGTCCACTCGTGGGGAACGTTGGCATCCGGCGGAATGGCGGATTCCGCATGTCCCTCGACCGTGTCGTATTCGCGGAACGGTTTCTGCGCGTGGAGCAGGCCCCAGCAGCCGCACAGCACGGCAACGATGAGCAGGGCTGTCCTTAGGCGCATCTCGCGCTCAGAATAGCACGTACGTCGGGCGACTACCCTGACAGACGAACCCGCAGTTCAGCCTGCGCTTGCGGCGCCTGCCGGGAGGTCGCATGCTCATGGCAATGGGTACATCCGCGAGCGGCCAGGCAACCGGGCAAGTCGTATTGATGCGGGAAAGCGAAATTCGCTTCTTCTATCCGTGGCTCGCCGAACAGCTTCGCGGTGTGTTGTAGCCGGGAAGGCGCGCCTCGCCCGACGCGGGTGTCCCTACTTGATCCGGTATTCGGCGGTTATGGAGTTGAGCGTCTTCGCGGCGGTCTGCTGGAGCGGCCCCGGAATGCTGGTGCACTCCATATAGAACTTGATCGAGTCGGAAACGTTCTTGAGCTTGTAATTGGCCCAGCCCAGCGAGCTGAGTGCCTCGGCCCGGAAGCGCGGATCGGTAAGGGTTGGCAGCGCCGCGCGAAACGCCTGGTCAGCCGCATCCCATTTTTCAGTCTGGAAGCTGACGGAACCGATCATGAAGTTGGCCTGCGTCAGCTCGGCTGTCTTGAAGCGGGCCCAGTCGCCGGCACTGACGCCGTCCGGTTTTTCCGCAGTGTTCAGCCGGTCGATCGCCTTCTTCGACAGGCTCAGGACGCGATTCGGATCTTTACCCGACTTAAAATAGGCCTCCGCCACCATCAACATGGCGTCTTCGCGAGTATCGTTGTGCGCGACAACCTTTTCCGCCGCGGCGAGCGCCTTGACGGAATCACCCTGCTCGCGGTACGTCAGAAATAGCGTGATCTCGATGTCGCCCGCGTGCTGGGTCTGCGGGTGATTCTTCAGAAACTCTTCCAGCAACTTGATTCGATCCGCGGGATTCTTGGCCGTGACCGCGGCCTTGTAGGCTTCGAATTCGTTCGCCTGGCGCGCGCTGGCACCGCACTCAAGCGTAGCCTTGCTCAAGTCCGGATCAGGGGTTTTCAGGGCTCGCTCTGCAACGTTGCCCGCTTGGGCCATCCATATTGCCGTCAGCGCGGGGTCTTTCATGTCCGCCGCGATGCGCCAGTTCAAACAGGCTGCTTCCAGATTGCTGGAGTTGCTGATGAGCACGTTCGCACCGGCGGCCAAAGCTTTGTTGAAGTTCCCGGCCTGGTGATAGCGAGCCTGCAGCTCGCTCCAAACGTATTCCAGGGAAGGTGAAGAGGGGAACAGTTCCGGATACAGCTCCAACAGCGCGAGTCTCTTAGAAAGGTCGCTCTCGCTCTGGACCTTTTGCCACAGCCTACCCTCGGGCGTGTTCGGATCGAAGGACGGCTTCTTCGAGCCAGCCCATCCAAGCAACGGAACCACAGACAGAGCCAGCAACACTGCTGGAAATCGAGACGCTGGGATCATGGCAGCCTCCGCTCTTGTTTAGCATCGGCTGGTTGGCGTGATAGGTATAGACCCTAGTGGTAGGATCGGACAAAAATGGCCAGTGTCCCGCACGGAATCGCGTTGATAACAGGAGCTTTCCTGATCGGGACACCGGTGGCTGTCCCCATTTTGTCCGCCGGCGGGTCAGTGGGTCATGTCGTAAACGATGTAGTTGATGGCGATCCGATAGGCTAGCCCCGTCATGGTTTCCGGATACCAGGGATCGTCGGCGTGCTCCCAGGCATCCCCCAGATCCATGTCATGGCAGATGGCGACCACCACACGGCTCTTATCGTTATAGACAGCGCGCCAGTGAGGATCTTTCCCGCCATCTTCGGGCTGCTCGTAGGTCAGACCGCGTTGCCACGCCGCGGCGCCCGGAATCTGGATGCGATGTTCCAGATCGTACAGCGTGTGGAAAATCTCATCGGAATCCTTCAGATCTTCCACGCCGCGGTCCGGGAACACCTTGCTCAGGCTGGACATGAAGATCGACCACTCCGTGTTGCCGTGGAAATCGTCCACCATCAGGAAGCCGCCCCGATCGATGAACTCACGAAGCCGTCTGGCCTGGAGCTCGGGGAGCTGCCAGTGGCCCACCTCAACTGCATAGAGGAACGGCCAGTTATAGATGTCGTCCGTGCCGTCGAGCTCGACCACCTGCTCCACAGAGCGCGAGTCGACGCGCGTCAGCCTGGCAATTCCTGGAAGCAGATGGCGGTCCGAGCGCGGATAATCCATGGTCCAGTAGGCGGAGGGGCCGAAATTTTCGCCGCCGAAAACGTCGGGGTATTTGAGCCGGGCACGGGTCCACTCGTGCGGAACGTTCACATCGGCGGGAACTAGAAAGTCGTTGTATTCGATAGCGGGATACTCCCGCCAGGGCTTCTGCGCGAACAGAAAGCCCCACCCGCTCAGCAGGATAACAATTGCCAAAACAACGCGCAGATTCATGGATTTTACGGCTCGGAGCGCCTCCAGAATAACATGCGACCTAAGGCCGGCTCACCTGAAGTTGGCCGCTACGCATCACGATCTGGGGCTCGGTTCCGGTGCATTGCGGTAGAGCGTGGCCGGCATAATAATTCAGGCCGTACGCCCACTCTCGCCGAACATCTTTCACGCAGGCGCTCTGAATTTCCGCCGCATTCGCGCGCCAGAATTCGCGCACCGAATAACGCTGATCGAGCACCGGCAGCACCGCGATCTTGAAATAGGCAATCGCGGCCACAGCGGAAAGCGCGGCCGCCAGCATCGCCTGCTCGCGTTTTCCCAGCCAGACCAGCCAGAAGACGCCGGCGGCGGCCACAGCGAACGGCCATCCGCGCGCGAGCCTGGCGAAAGAGAAATAGGCCGAGGTCCCTCCGGACAGAAGCGCATCGGGCAAAAACGCGGCGATAGCGGGCGCTGCGATCAACAAGACCACGCACGATCCAATCCACCAACCGGCGGAGGGAGTCTTATCGACGGCCACGGCCAGCATGATCGCCAGAGCTGGCAGCAGAGGCAGTACGTATCCCGGCAGCTTATTCAGCGCTGCGGAAAAGAATACGAGCCCGAACAGCAGCCAGAACGCCAGGAATCGGACCCGCACATCCTGGTACAGATTTCGCCGGGCCAGGAGCGGCGCCAAAGGCGTCCACGGGAACAACCCTGCCAGGATCACCGGCAGATAGTACCACCACGGTTGCACGTGCTCGAGTGCGGGATGGAAAAATCGCCCCACCTGTTGTTTCCAGAAAAACTCATCCCAAAACGACGATCCATTACGCAGCGAGCACCACAAGAGCCAGGGCGCGGCCACCACGACGCACCCAGCGATCATCGGAATTCGTTTGCCGCGTGCGACCAGGAACACCGGCGCAAACAGCACCAGCGGGACGAATGCTTTCGCCAGGATCGCGAGCCCGAGAAGCGCACCGGCCATGTATCCCTGCCTAGGCCGCGTGTCGAACAGAGCGATCAGCAGGGCCGCGCCCAACGCAGCCGACATCGGCAGGTCGGTGACCGCTGCGAAACTGTACGCGACCCAGCCGGCCGAAGTGGCGAGAATCCCGGTCGCTGCCAGCGCCACGCGGGGAGAGAATTCGCGCTCGAGCGTGCGATAGAAGAACCAGAGGAACGCGAGGCTCGCGAGCGCCAAAGGCAGCCGCGCGGCCCATTCATCGGGGAGACGGAGCAAATGCCCTGCCCCGGTCATCCAGTACAGCAGGGGCGGTTTTTCGAACCATGGAGCACCATCCAGGTGAGGCGTGACCCAATCGCCGGATCGCGCCATTTCGCGGCCGACGGAGGCGTAGCGCGGCTCGTCCGGTCCCAGGAATCCGACGCGGCCCAGGCTGCTCAAATACAAGACTAGCAGCGGAACCAACAGCCAATATTTCGACAAACCTCCAGTATAAAGTCCTTCCGAGCCGCGACAGTCATGGAGCGGTTAAGAGTGCGCGACAATAGATTTCAGGTCCAACCCATGAAACTTGCCACGCTCCTGCTTGCCGCCCTTCCTATATTTGCGCAGACCGCCGCGCCTAAGGCCACCCCCACGGCAACAATCGACAAGGCCGCACTCGAAGCCTACCTGCGTCATGCCGAGCTCTGGATCCCCCAGGTCGCTGTCAGCATTGACGATCCGCAGCCTTCGGCCTATCTGCCTGGATTCTCAGAAGTAGCCGTGCATCTGTCCTATAACGGGCAATCCAAGGACGAGCGCTATTTCGTTTCGCAGAACGGCAAGAACATCGTGAAAGGCGAGGCCTACGACATCACCAAGAGTCCTTTCCAGTCGACGATCGACCGTATCAAGATTGATTCGCAACCCAGCTATGGCAAGCCCGGCGCACCGGTTACGATCGTGGTCTACGGCGATTTCCAATGTCCGCTGTGCAAGACCGAAGCCGAGGTGATGCGCAAGAATCTGCTACAAACCTTCCCGGACAAGGTGCAGGTGTTCTTCAAGGATTTCCCGCTCGAATCCATCCATCCCTGGGCTCGCGCTGCCTCGGACGCCGGCCGCTGCATCTATGAGGAGGATCCGCAGGCTTTCTGGAAGTTTCACGATTGGATTTACGAGAACCAGGAAGGCATCACCCCTGAGACTCTGAATTCGAAGGTGATGGCGTGGGCCGGGACAGCCGGCGTCGACTCGATCAAGCTGGGCCGCTGCGTGGATGGTAAGGTCACCGACAAGAAGGTGGCTCAAAACATGGCCGAAGGACGCGCGCTGGGCGTGGACGCCACTCCGACCGTTTACATCAACGGCCGCAAGCTGGTGGGAGCGATGGAATGGCCTATCCTGCAGCAACTGGTCGCGCTTGAAATCGAGCATCAGGCAGCCGCTGCGAAGACCACCGCCAAGTGCGATGAGGCTTGCGTGGTCAACATCCCAACCCTCGCCGGCAAAAAGTAGGAAAGCCGTGCGCCGATTCAGAATTGCAGCGCTGGCCGGCCTTGCCGTGGCGGTGTGGGCGCATGTGCAGGCCCAGGCCCCCGCGACGATCAGCCCGGACGCGTACCTGGCCCACGTGAAATACCTCGCGTCACCCGAGTTAAAGGGGCGCGCGACCGGATCGCCCGAGCTCGAAACCGCTGCGGGCTACATCTCTTCGCAGTTCGAATCGTTCGGCGTGAAGCCTGTTCCCGGCAGCACCTACCAACAGGCGTTCACGGCTACCGTGGGCGCTCGCATGGGCGCGACGAACCGCTTCGAGGCCAATGCTTCCGCGCTGCCGCCGCGTACCGGCTTTATCCCATTCAGCTTCTCTTCCTCCGGCACGGTCTCGGCTCCGGTGGTTTTCGTGGGATACGGAATCACCGCGAACGAATACCATTACGACGACTACGCCGGCGTCGACGTGAAGGACAAAATCGTGCTTCTGGTTCGCCACGAGCCGCAGGAAAACGACGAGAAGAGCGTGTTCCAGGGCAAAGAGCTCACCCAGCACTCGACATTCGCCATCAAAGCGGTAAACGCGAAGATGCACGGGGCTCGTGGAGTGATCCTGGTGAATGACGCTTACCCGCACCACACAGCGAAGGAGGATCAGCTCACACCGTTCGGCCAAGCCACCGGACCCACCGACGCCGGCGTCCTGTTCGTACAAGTCAAAGAAGCCACCGCCGAGGCGTGGCTCAAAAGCGAAGGTCGCGATCTGCACGAAATTCTCGACGGCATCGATAAAGACCTCAAGCCGCGATCTTTTGCTCTCAGCAAGCTCACCGTGAGCATGACCCTGGACATCCAGCACGACCTGAAAACGGTTCACAACGTCGCGGCCTACATTCCTGGCAAGACGTCCGAGTACGTGGTCATCGGCGCGCACTACGATCATCTCGGCCTGGGCGACGAGCACTCGCTCGCGCCTTCGCAGATCGGCAAGATCCATCCGGGCGCCGACGACAACGCCTCAGGCACCGCGGGCGTGATCGAGCTGGCACGCTGGTTCTCGAAGCAACCCCCACAGCAGCGCGGGATTCTGTTCATTACCTTCGCGGGCGAAGAGCTGGGTCTACTGGGCAGCAACTACTATACCGGGCATCCCCTGCTTCCGCTTGAAAACGCTGTGGCCATGCTCAACATGGACATGATCGGACGGATCCGCGGCGGCAAAGTCTACGTCAACGGCACGGGAACCGGCTCCACGCTCGATAGACTGGTCGCTTCCGTGAAGGCCCCCGAATCGTTCAAAGTCGATCTTTCGGAAGCCACGGGCTACGGCGGCAGCGATCACATGTCCTTCACCGTGAAGCAGGTGCCGGTACTGTTCTTCTTCAGCGGCCTGCATGGCGATTATCACAAGCCGAGCGACACCTGGGACAAGATCGACGCCCCCGACGCCACCAAACTGCTGGGCTATGTCGCACAGATCACGATCCGCCTGGCGAACGATCCTGAGCGCCCCAAGTTCCAGCGCGTAACGGAACGGACCGCGCCCTCTGTCAGCTCCGGCGGCGGCAGCGGGTACGGCCCCAACTTCGGTAGTATTCCCGACTTCGACGAGCCGCCGAAAGGCGTCCGTTTCGCCGACGTGCGCGACGGAACGCCCGCCGCGAAAGCAGGCCTTAGGGCGGGTGATATTCTGATCGAGTTCGACGGCAAGGACATCGGGAACCTGTACGACTTTACGTATGCCCTTCAGGCGCATAAGCCGGGAGATGAGGTACTAGTTAAGGTTCTCCGCGGGTCCCAGTCGATTGAGGCGAAAGTACTGCTTACAGAACGGCGTTAATTCGCCATACTGAGGTTGCCACAACGGCAGCCATGCAGAATACTCAATCAGCCCGCAAGCTTCCACCCCTGATTCTCCATCCCTTTGCCGATGCCAGTGGTCCCCTAAAACTGGTGGAAAGCTCGCGGGCCAGCTTGATGCTGCAAGGCTTGCTGCCGGCCGGACAGCAGAGCGCGGAAGACCTGGAAATAACTCTGCTGGAGGGTCGCTATCAGGAAGTCCGGATGCTCTTCTACGTCGGTCGGGATGTTCTGCGCTGGATCGGACAATGCGTGGAGCACGTCAACCGGTACCCCGAGCTCCAAGGATCCACCTTCCGGCCTCAGAGTTTCGCCGCCTACCTGGTGCAGAATCCGCCGGCCGAGGTCGCCAGCAAGCTAAAGAAGTGGGGCGTGGCGGATCACAAGTCGATCTTTTCGCGCGCGCTGGGGTTGAATGTCATCCTGGCGGACATGCCTCCGCAGGAAATGTTTTCCGCTGAATTTCTCCGCCATTACCACCGCTACGCCGACCAGATGTTCCATTGCCACCTGGGGCAAACGCACTTCGCGGATCCGGCGCACCTGGGATTCAACTTCGAGATCTTCGCTTCGGGTGAATACTCGCGCATGCTCGAGCGCGAATGGGCCGAGCCGGCCCAGAAGTAACCCTACCGTCACACTAGCCGTTCTAGGCTACGGCCCGGATCGCGCGCAGGGACGTTTCCGACTGAGGCTCGCGAGGCGATGCGTCACGGTAGGCCTGCGCGAACTGGCCATGCATCGGGGAACAAGCCGGGTGGGGATAGAGCTGTACGAACATCTGGCCCACCATTTTGCCCCTCAGCCCCTTGCAGACCCGCGCAACTTCGCGCGCCGTGTTGGAGGTGCATTCTATGCAAGTCAGCCCGACTTCTACACAAATATCTGGGTAGGATTTTTCGTATCCCATCATAGTGAGGTCCTAGTATGTGGTAGTAGGGCCTTTAAGCAAAGTGATATGAAGCGGGTTTAGGCAGCCGCTTTTGGGGGTATCAGCGCTCGGGATTTCCCTGGGTGTCGTCGTTGGTATCATAACTGCTGATATTGGGGTTCGCATGCGCTGGGTGACGCTCATTTTCCCGGTAGTTGCCATGGCCGCAACACCGGATTTCCGGCCACCGGATTTCCGCGTCGAGCGCCAACCAGTCGCGAATGGCGCCGAATTGCTGACGGTTTTCAGTTCGCTTCCGGAAAACACCGGCGAAATCCCTCTCGTGAGCGTCCTGCGCGATTCCCTGGGTGATAACGACCCAGATAATGACCGGTTGCGGTACATCTGGGTGCTCACTTCTGCGCGGCCGACGGTGCTGCAGCATGCCGCAGCGTTCATTCCCTTCTTCTACTGGCGTCCCGATCTGGGCAAGAACATGGACCGGAAACCCGCCGCCATTCTGGACCTGGGCAACACCAGCAAGGTGGTCTGGAACGCCCTGGGCCAATCCCTGGTGCAGGCTGCCGCAATCGACTCGAACGGTGCGCTGATCCGCGCGTCCACGCGCCGCTACCGCGCAAATCTTGCCGATCAGCAGCAAGTCAACCTGATGGAAGGGTTGACGGTCATCTCGCAGCTCGAACAAATGCCGGAAGGAAAGGCTTTGCTGAGCGAGCCGGAACTGCTCGAGATACAGGCTCGCCTGGCGCTGGCTGGAAAGACGCTCGGGGGACTGGTCACGGCCGAGCGCCTGCCGGAAGCCTATTTGAAGAACCGGGTTCAGACCGAGGAAACGCGCGGCCACAACTGGGAGCTCCTGCGCCAGCGTGCGGAAGCCAACGGGCTGTACTTTGAGCCGCTGGGGTTCGCCCGATCCCGGACTCACGCTCTCCTATGGATCGCGCGCGAGGATCTTGTCGCCAATGGCGCCGAGGCGCGCAAGTTCGATGGACGCTTTCTCGGAATCGCCGACCCTTTCAATGATGCGCGGCTGAAGAACTGGACCGGCTACACCCAGACTCGGTATTTCGACGAGGCAGGTCGAGCTGTAGATGCCGAGACGCCGGGAGCCACTACGCGCGAGTTCATTCCGCTGGCGCTTTACGCGTTGGAATATCCGAAAGTCCCGCTGCTGCTGGCGGATTTTCGCGACACGCATAAGCCCAAACACCGGGAAATGCTTCGTATGGCCGCGGGCGATGCGGTCAGCGGCGTGCTCGGTATCTCCAAGTGGGGCAACTGGCCGTACTTCGCCGGTTCTTATGCCTGGAACTTCGTGCGCTCCCGCCATGGCGATCCTAACAATCACGCCGCTCGCCTGAAAGCCTACTCGCAGGTGCGGCGCTGGCTGACGCTAGACGGCTCCATCGACCCCGCGCTGCGTGCGGAATTGCAGCGGCGGCTGGAGATCCTGGGTGTGAATCCGCTTGAAGAAAGCGTCTTCGCCGAAACCGAGATCGCCGAGCGCCAGTACGATGCCTTGCTGCGCTACGCGGCGGATCCCAACGGATTGCCTGCGCGGCTCGAACGCGACCGCAATGCGGAGATGGCAACCCACCGGCACAGCGCGCCGGCCCGTACCGGCCTGCGGCTGGCGAAATGGTTCAGCTTCGGCGCCTATTCCCACCGCGAGATGGACGACAGCACGATCCTGGCGGAGCTGGGACGGGAACGGCGCGCGGAGCGCCAGGTCCGGTTCCTCGAAACAGTGGCGCAATCAAGCCCACAACCCGAAGTGGTCTGGAACATCGCCGAGGTTCGCCGGGCCATGAACGATCTGATCGCCACAGGCGTACCGGCACGCTCGGCGCACGTCGTCTCACGGATCATGCAGCAGACCAGCGACCCCGAGATACGGGATCTGTGCGAGCAGGCGCTCGCCACTATCAGCGGGGCGGGACAATAGCCGGTGCGAACAATCGCGCTCCTGTTTTTGAGCGCCGTGCTCATCATCCCGGCAGCGAAATCAGCAGATGTCCAGCGTGTCGTGATTTTGAAAGTCGATGGACTGCCCGATCACTTGCTTCAACGGTACGTGAACGAGACCGGCGGCCCAGGCCGGGAAGGCCATAGCCGCCTGCCATGGATCCAGCATGTCTTCTCGCAGAACGGTGTATGGCTGGAAAATTTCTACTCCCGCGGATTGAGCCTTTCCGCGCCCTCCTGGTCGCTGCTCGACACAGGGCGCCATCTGCAGATTCGCGGCAATGTCGAATATGACCGCTACACGCTGCGCGTCTACGACTACCTGAACTTCTTATCATTCTATTTCGGCTACCCGATTTCGCGGCATATAGACATGCCGGGCGTAGAGCTGATGGACGAAGCCGGCATACCGCTCCTGATCGACCGGTTTCCTTATGAGCAGCGTTTCCAGGCCCTGCAGACCCTGCAGCGCGGGCTGCGGTTGCACTCGTTTCCCGGGGTCTTGAAACGCGCCGTCGCCGCCAGCTCGCCCAAGGATTTTCTGGATGAGTGGCAGCTCGGTCTTCCGTGGGTCGGTTCCCTGTACCGCCAGACCGAAGCCGATCTGATCCGGAATCTCAAAGATCCGCAAGTGCGCTATCTGGATTACTTCACCGGCGACTACGATCACATCGCGCATCTCACGGCCGATCGTGTTTCGCAGCTCCACGCACTCGAAGATCTGGATGCCCTGGTGGGCCGCATCTGGAGCGCCATCGCCGCGAGCCCGCTGGCAGCGCAAACAGCCCTGGTGCTGGTTTCCGATCACGGCATGAACACGTCGGAAACCGTTTACAGCCAGGGGTTCAACTTCGTGGACTGGTTCAATAGCTCCGCCGGCGGAGCCCATCACGTTCTCACCAACCGGCATCCGCTCACCGAATTCAAGCTCAAGGGACTGGATCCTTTTGTTTCCGAAGTCATCACGCCGAGTCCGGATTCGGCTTATCTGGCCGGCCAGGCCGCACAGTATCCGACCGTGATGCTCGATCTGGATGGCAACGAGCGCGCGAACATTGGCCTGCGGAATAACACCTTTAACGTCGTCCAGATCCTTCTCGATCAGGTGATCCAGAAGCGCCTGCCCGGCACGGTCCGGAGCGCCGCTTTGTCCGCGCTGTTTTTAACGCTGGATAAGGTGCGTGCCGAGTGGCGGCGCGACCTGGACGATCTGACCGAGGAACTCACGGCGCTCGACGCGCGCATAGACGCGCAGCAGAAGCTGGTGGACGCGCAGCCGAAGAAATGGACCAAGTCCGAGATCAGCCTCGGCCTGGATAAAGATGCCCGCCGCGAGGCCGTTCGCTTGACCACCTGGCGCACGGAGCGCCGCGGCTACTCGGAATACGCGACGATCATCCGGCGCCTGCTAGCACTCACACCGGCCGATTTCGATCCCGGCAAGTTCAAGATGGACGAGCTGATTCCACCCAAGTCGCTGGGGCCGCTGAATTCCTTGTGGGATCTGCAGCACTACGTAACCGGGCGCGCGTCCGGCGGTCTCGTCCTCAGCGAGGACGGCTCGCTCGATTGGGACCATAGCTTCCGCACGATCGACTATTTATCCACGCTGCGCTCGATCTCGGTTCGCAACAACGTTCAATCCGAGATGTCGCCGCAGCCGGTGGACTTCATTGCCGTACGAATTCCGCGCGAGACCCTGGCGGCTTCCCTGCCTACTCAGGATCAGCCGGACCGCGATGCAGTACTGCTGTGGCGCGATGCCGCGCACCAGGCGCTGATTCTCGTCCGCGGAGGCGAGCTTCGCTACCTGCCTGTTGGCGTGGGCCTCGAACCTGCTGCATGGCGACCGGGCTTGCCGCTGGAGTTGTTCGAGGATCCGCAGCTTCAGATCCCCGCGAGCGAGCGGCAAAGCTGGCTCGGCCAGTGGCACGACGAGCGCGCCTGGCTCGAGGCTGTGCATCGCACGCGCTACTCGAACGGCATCATCAGCCTGCCCGAGGAATTGCTGGACCCGCCTTCGCGGATGGACGATCCCCTGGATCGCTACCGCGAGCGCAAACGGACTCTGCGCCGCACCGACTTACTGCTGCTCGCCAACGACCACTGGAATTTCAACGTGCGCGGCTTCAACCCCGGCGGTAACCACGGGGCATTTTTCCGCGAGTCGACCCATTCGGTCCTGCTGTTCGCCGGCGGCAAGGACAGCGGCATTCCTATGGGTCTGCGCGTGGAGACTCCCTACGACAGCCTGAGCTTCGTCCCGACCATCCTGAGCCTGATGGGCCGTCCGGAAGCGGATCTGCCTGGCCCCGTGATTCGGGAGCTGGTAAAACCGCGCTAGTCCTTCAGTCACGGTCTCGTGCTCACCCTGTGCGTCGCGCACTCGGCCGGATCAGCCTGCTGAAGGAAGAGACAGGGCTTTAGCCCTGCTGGTCGGCAGGCGAACTGAAGTGCGCCACAGGTCTGGAGACGCCTGCCCCAATGCCATCGGTACCGCTAGCCTGCCAGCGGCCAGAAAACCTCAGTTTTCCAATCCTTGGGATCGGGATAGTCCCCTGGATCCGTGACATAGGATTCCCATGGCGGCCCCGCAGCGGCGACACCCTCGGCTTCCATCCATTGCTCAATCGCGGTATGCGTCGGGGAGCTTATCGTACGGCCCCGCATGCATGGTAGCCGCTACCGGTCCGCCCGGCAGCGTGTCCGACACGACCTCACCCTCGCCCGAGGTCTGGGTCCAGGCAAGGTCGATAGAAACGGGAGTCTGGCCCGACGCCGCTACCCGCATTCCGGGCTCGATGGTCAACATCCCGGCGCCCACTTCTACGTAGCGCGTGAAGGGCGACCCGGCCAACGCAATTCCCTTCTGTTGCGCATATAGGAAGACTCTGGGGAGCACTTCCGCGATGGTGGACGCAATCTCAGACCGCTTAACTCTTCGCCGCACCACTAGCACAGGCTGCGGCGAGAGTTCCTTCTTCGTGATGGAATACGTCATCTTGTCCTTCTCAGTCCTGACTTTCTCGCTGATGTGGTGGAGCCCGACGCACGGGCCGATTCTGTTCACGAGAGCGGCGTGGTCTCTTGCATTCTCCGCGTTCACGCCATCGACAAAGCCACGCTCGCGGTAGGCGCTCGGCGTCATCCCGAAGCGCCGTTGAAATGCCCGGGCAGAAAACCTCATGGCTCTGGAAGCCGCAAGATAACGCCACATCCAGTACGGACTCGCCAGTCGTCGAGATGCGCAGCTACGTACGCCAAACCCGGCTGCATCTCTCGGAACGGCAGGGCCATGAATTCCTGAGTTTAGCTCGGAAGCCGTCCCGGTTTCTTGATCTTTCTTGCTGTCTTCTGGCCCCTGACCCCTGGTTCTCGCTACACTCGGACTCGTATGGATCAGGATCATTTGCGCGGCTTGCTCGAACAGGTCCGCGCCGGAGCAGTGGATGTCGATGCAGCGATGGAACGTCTGCGCCATCTGCCCTTTGAAGACCTGGGGTTCGCGAAGATCGATCATCATCGCGCGCTGCGCCACGGAATCCCGGAAGTAGTTTTCGGCAAGGGAAAAACGCCCGACCAGGTGAGCGCGATCGTCTCCAGCCTGCTGGATAAGGCTCAGAACGTTCTTGTAACGCGCGCCGATGCGCCCACCGCCGAGCGCCTCCAGCGTGAGCACCCCCAAGCCGAGTTCTTCCCCGCTTCCGGCGCCGTACGCGTCTGGCGCGACCGCACTGTGCGCGGCAAAGGAAAAATCGCGGTGGTTTGCGCCGGCACCAGCGATTTGCCAGTGGCCGAGGAGGCCCAGGTTACCGCTGAGGTGATGGGCAACGAAGTGATCGCCATTCACGATATCGGCGTCGCGGGCATCCATCGCGTAATGCAGAATCGCGAGCGCTTGTCGGAAGCCCGCGTGGTGATCGTGTGCGCGGGAATGGAAGGGGCGCTGCCGAGCGTGGTCGGCGGACTGGTGGCAGCGCCTGTGATCGCCGTGCCTACCAGCGTCGGATACGGAGCCAGTTTCCAGGGCTTGGCCGCGCTGCTCGGGATGCTGAACAGTTGCGCCAGTAACGTCACTGTGGTGAACATCGATAACGGTTTCGGCGCGGGCTATGCTGCGAGCTTGATGAACCGGTTGTAAGGTAGCTCTTAGATCTGTAGTAGCTAGCGGTTCCGACAACCGCTTCTCTTATGGTTTATCGAGTCCGCTAATTTCTGGGCCTCATCCCGAACAAATGGGCTGAACATAATGCCCTTGCCGGTGATCGGATCAAGGATCCGGGCTTTTTTGATGAGCCGCCCGTTCACCAGGAAGGCGAGCTGTTTCCCAACATTGTTCGCCGTGAACATCTGAATACGCTTTGCGGCATCGGTCGTCATACTGATATTTAGGACGATCTGGCCTTCTGTCAGCGATACACTCGCATCCGTGAAATCGTCAATGGATAGGAGCGGCTTTTCATTAAGGGAAACGAGACTCCCGTCAGCAGAAGAGATACTCCGGACGGAATCCCCCGATTTGTCGGCCACAACACTGACTTCCATCGTTGGGCAGGTCGGCGTCACAGACGGGGGCGTTTGTGCGCTCAGAACGCAACAAGCGATCGAAGCCATTAACAAGACAAGCTTCTTGCTCATTTATTCCTCCTCGCCTGACGCCGGTCTAATGCACCACTTGCGCGATCTGGCGGCCAGGGTTAAGCAGTCCGTCCAGATCCTGGCGCGAATAGTAGCGCCCCTGCGCGAACACGCCCGCGACCCGGCGCGTATTGCCGATGTCCTGCAGCGGGTTGCCGTCGAGCAGGACCAGGTCCGCGATCTTGCCGGTCTCGACCGACCCCATCAGGCGGTCCCAGCCGAGCAGGCGCGCGGGCGCGAGCGTGGCCGATTCCAAAGCTTCTCGCGGTGACAAACCCGCGGCGACGAGTTGGATCAGCTCGTTCTGCAGATTTCCCCGTGAGGCGCTGTATGCGTCGGCGCTTCCCGTCCCGGCCAGCAACTCCACTTTGTAGCGCTTGGCCAGCGCGGTAAGTTGATAGAGCTTGGTCGAAGCGTCGCCCTGGCTTAGAAGCGGCGAAATTCGAGTCCCCATCATCGCGCAGCGCTCGAAGAACTTGATCACGGTGTCCTCTGTGAGCACTCCCAGGTTGGACAACCCTTCGATGATTCCCTGGCGCGCGTTTACGGCTTCGAGCGGCGAGACATCCGCCGGAACCGCGCCGTCGAATCGCAGCCGCCAGTGCCGGGCTTGCTCGGCCAGCGCGAGATAGGCTTCGCGTGAAAGATCGGGCAGAATCTGGATGAAGTCGACCGAGTCTTCGAACAGGCGATCGAAGGCCAGACGAGCGGTTTGCGCCGTCTGCTTTCCGCCTACCGCGGGTCCACTGGCGACGATCCGCGGACCGATCGCCTTGCCCTGCTGGATTTCTAGCCGCGATTCCGCTGCGCGCAGGTAATTACCATCGGGGTCGCGGATTCCGGTGACACCGAAAGCGAGGAACGCCGGAAGCTGCCGGTCGGGATTGCGAAGCTGCACGCGCATGTCCCACAGGCCTGGCGAAAGGAACCGCCCGGTGCCATCCACCACCCGTGCATTCGCGGGAAGCTTGACCGAGCCTTCTGGGCCAATCGCGACGATCCGCTCCCCTTCAATCACCGCGGTAACGTGCGGCCTTAGTGTCCCGGAGGCCACCTCTACTACCGTCACGTTTTGTACTACTACCGTGGCTGCACAAAGGGGTACACACAGTGCGGCAATCAGGGCCAGGTGAAAACGCATTTGAGGTATTGTACATCCGTTGTGCTATCCTTGAAAGAGTTTATTGCCAGCTCGGCGATAATCTTCCAGGAAAGCTACTATGCCGAAGTTGAAAACCCATAAAGGTGCGGCCAAAAGGTTCAAGAAGACGGGAACCGGCAAAGTCAAACGCCGGCACGCATTTGCTCGCCATATCCTGACCTCCAAGTCGCGCTCGCGCAAGCGCCGCCTGGGTCAATCCGTAATCGCGGATGACGCCAATGCGGCCGAAATCAAGCGCATGATTCCGTACTAAGGCGGGGCCTACCGGCTCCCCCGCGAGTGGACAGTGCGCCGCACGTGCCTGATCCGCCGCGTTTTCGAAAATCCAATAAAGGAGAAAAAACGTGCCGAGAGTAAAACGTGGAACTAAGCGCCGCGCTAACCGGCGCAAAACCCTAGGCCTCGCCAAGGGATTTTTCTTAACCAAGAGTAAGCTGCACCGCGCCGCCCAAGAGGCTGTGGAAAAGTCTCTGCGCTACGGCTACGTCGGCCGGCGCCTCAAGAAGCGCGATTTCCGCTCCCTGTGGATCGTGCGCATCGGGGCCGCTTGCCGAGCCTCCGACCTCTCCTACAGCCGATTCATGAGCGGGTTGAAGAAAGCCGGGATCGATCTGAACCGCAAGGTTCTGGCCGATATGGCGCTTCAGGACGCGCCGGCATTCGGAGCGCTGGTGAGTCAGGCCAAGGCCGCACTCGAAAAGGTTTAAGGCGAGAACAGTTTCATTTTCAAAGGGAAGTAAAGGTTTTGTATGGAGCACGACGACGACGCCCTTGCCACGCTGGAAGAGCGCATCCACCGCACCGTGGAACTGGTATCCACACTCCGCAATGAGCGCGACGCGGCTGTAGCGGATGCTCAGAAACTCCGTCAGGAGTTGGAAGACCTGCGCAGCCAGCGCAAACAGGTGCGGGTCCGCATCGAAAAACTGCTCGGGCAGATGGACCTGCTACGAGGATCTTAAGATATCGCGTAAGATTTTACGTAAGATATCCCAGGGGCGGCGCATGCGTCGCCCGCTCTCGCGGAAAGGAGACCGGTCAGTATGGATTCCGGACCTGAGCGCAAAACAGTACGCGTAACCATCTACAACCAGCCCTACACCCTGGCGGTCACAGGCGAAGCCGCGGAGGTGGAAGCTCTGGCTCATTCGGTCGACCAACTTATGACCGATATCGCTCTGCAGGCCGGCAACGTAGAGGGAAGCCGTGTAGCAGTGCTGGCCTGTCTCCATCTGGCCGATCGCCTGCGAGGCCTGGAGCAGGAGCTTTCCGACTTCCGCAGCGAGGTGGGTGAAAAGACTCGCCGCTTTTCCTTTCTTTTGGACGAGGCGATTCGGTAGCCCGCGTGAGCGTCCTCACCTCCAGCTTGCTGGCGGGCCTTAATCGGGAGCATGTCTGGCTGGAGCACGGTTTTGGCACGCGCGACGCCCTCCTAAATCAGGACGCCATGGCGAGCCTGAAGCAAATTCACTCGAACGTATCGCTGGCGGCTGATCGCCCCGGCAGCGCCGGCGAAGGCGACGCGCTCGTCACACGCGATGCTGGGCTGGCCGTCTCTGTGCGCACAGCCGATTGTTATCCCATCCTGCTGGCGGATCCGGAAACCCACGCCGTCGCCGCGATTCATGCCGGATGGCGAGGGACCGCCGCGGGTGTCGTCAGATCGACGCTCGCCCGCATGCAAAATGAATTCGGAACCGACCCTCAGAATGTTTACGCAGCGATCGGTCCCGGAATCGGACACTGCTGTTATGGAGTCGGCGTGGAAGTTGCGCGCCAGTTTGGGATGGACCGGGCCGGCACTCTCGATTTAGCTGTGGAAAACCGGAACCAGTTAATCGCCGCGGGACTCAACCCTGAAAGGATCGAGCGGGTCGGCGGCTGTACATTTTGCAACCCTGTGCAGTTTTTTTCCTGGCGCCGCGATCATGACCCCGCCGGGCGAATGATTTCCTTCATCCGCGCGACGGCCGCTCGTTGACTCTCGCGGTTCGGAAGTTGCCTGCTGAACCGCGACGGCCATGGAGAGGCCTCCAGAAACACCGAGGGCGCGGTCATTTGGTCGTGCTTGTAGACCGCGCCCTCGACAGAGACCGGATGAGGTTGTCGATTAGGCGGCGTTAACCAGCAACTCGTCGAGGTTGTCGGCGTTGTCGCCCTGGCTGCGGTCGGCGATTTCCTGGCATTGGATGCAGAACGCCGTCCACGGCACAGCCGCAAGGCGCTTGGGACTGATGTCCTCTTCGCAATGCAGGCACACACCGAAACTGCCCTCGTCGATGCGGCGCAGCGCTGCGCGGACATTGCGCAAGAGATTCGATTCACGGTCCAGATTGCGAATCGCTAACTCGCGCTCGGCGGCATGCTGCACTTCATCAAGAGCATCGGGACTTTTTTCGATTGCGATGCCGTCGCGATTGCGTACTAGTTGGACCAGCTCTGCCTGCTTGGCCTCCAGTACATGTTTGTATTTGTTCAACTCACTCTTTGTCATTTTTCTGCCTTCTCCTGTCTCTTCCGGTAACTCTTTTTTTTGTTCTTACCGTCTTTTAACTATCGCGTCCTATCTCAAATTCCATCGCGTCGACTTTCAACTAAGCCATTAGACGCGACGTGAACCAAAAAGGTTCACGCTTTCAAAAGCCGCTTCTACAAGGAACTTTGGGTATGCCAAGTGGCAAACCGCTTGGCACTACGTGGAGACCCATCGAGGCGGCGACCACCCCGTGGGTGCCCATCCTCAAGCTTTTCGGCAACAGAGCTTTCAAAGACCTTACCACACTCACAGTCCGTATTGCAAGCAATCTCAGTGCCAACATTCGGCAGCCAAGTGGTTTTCTGAGACAGCCCATGAACAAACCTTCCATTACCAATGAGTTTTCATATCGGTCTCCGTCCAGCGGAACATTACCCTGGCAGCGTAGAATCGCCGTCTTCCCCATCCTTTCCAGGCTGTAAGTTATTCCAGGCACGGCTCTCTTGCGGCGATTCCTCGATTCCGCTTGACGTATACTGTGGTGGTAACCCCGGAAAACTCTCATCGGCAGTCTCCAGCCGTGCCGGATCATAGCATGCCCCGCGTACACAGCAGAGTAGGTTTATTCGCCTGCGCCTTGTTCATCCTGCTGGGGGCTCTCATAATTCCATACGCGGGAATTCAGGCTGACGAGGCTCTTTTTTCCACCCCTCTTTTCCCCCACATTGACAAGCACTTACAGCTTCCCCTGCGCCCTCATAACGTTCCTTTGATGGTGATGACCTACATCGGGTCGCTGAAAACGCTGTTCTACTGGCCGATCTTTCGGATTTTTGGTGCCGGTCCCTGGACAGTGAGGCTTCCCGTGGTGCTTCTTGGCGCGCTTACGATATTCGTTTTCTTCCACTTAGCTCGTGCGTCCGGGGGGCCTTGGGCGGGTGCCATCGGGGCCGTCCTGCTGGCTACAGACCCCGTTTTCCTGCTGACCAACACCTTCGACTGGGGACCCGTCGCTTTCGAACATGCTTTTCTTGTGACCGGCTGCTGGTTCCTTTACCGTTTCCGGTCTCGCGAGGGTCCGGATGCCCGGCTCTGGGACCTTGCTGCCGGATTTCTGTGCTGGGGCCTGGCTCTTTGGAACAAGGCGATTTTCGTCTGGGCTCTGAGCGGGCTGATCGCCGGAGGAGTGCTGGTCTTCTGGCCGGAAATCAAGCGGTCCCTGAGGCCGCGTGTGGTGTTGGCGGCCACTGCGGCGTTTCTATGTGGTGCGGCGCCGCTGGTGATCTACAACCTCTCGCACGCAAGCGTGACGCTCACCGAAAACGCGCGCCTGGACCCGCGCAGCGTCGCCGGCAAATGGATCCAGGTTGAAAACGCCGCGAACGGCGCCTCGCTATTCGGCTACATCACAGGTGAGGAGTGGTGGCCGAATCCCAAAGCTTCGCAGTCTCTTCGCGGGCGCGCCGCGATATGGATCCGCGAACACTTCGGTGAGCATCGCCGCACCGGCTTTTACTACGTCCTGGGAGCCCTGCTGCTGGCGGCGCCCTGGTGGTGGAAGTACCGCGCAGCCCGATTTTCATTGGTCTTCATGGCAGTGGCCTGGTTCATGATGGCCCTCACCCGCGAGGCCGGCGCTTCGGCGCATCACGTGGTGTTGCTGTGGCCGTTTCCAATCCTGTTCGCTGCAGTCGCGCTCGCTTCCCTGCCCTGGAGACCGCTCGCCTGGGCCGTCGTCGCCGGTGTGATCGCGATGAATCTGCTGGTGGTGAACCAGTACGTTGTGCAGTTCGAACGGAACGGAGCGGGGGACGCCTTCACCGATGCGCTCTATCCACTCTCGACTGGTCTTGATGCATACGACGATCGCACTCTCTACGTCATCGATTGGGGACTCTACGAAAATCTCAATCTGCTGCACCAAGGCCGCTTGAACTTTCGCATCGCGATCGGCCCGCTTGGCACAGATGCGCCGAATCGGGAACAGCTCGAAGAGATTCGTTCGATGCTCGAGGATCCCAGTGGACTGATCCTGGACCACGTTCGCGAGCACGAAGTGTTTCCGAGCGTGGGAGCCCGGCTGGAGCGAGCCGCCCGCTCGTTTGGATACCGCAAAGAACTGGTCAGCACCGTTCCCGATTCGAATGGCCGCCCGATGTTCGAGATCGTTCGCTTCGTTCGGGACGTTAGCTGACTGTGCCTTTCTGTCTCAAACCCGTGTCCCGAGTCCACATTTGCCCCCGGTCGGATCGAGCTAACTCTTTTATTATCAAACATTAACTTCGGGCAGCGACATGCTCTAACAGATCCGGAAATCCTACGTATGCGTGTGTGGTCTGCAAGTCTGATCAGCTTGGCTGTCGTCACCAGCATGGTGGCGCCTCTGCCGGCCACGACGCTCGAGCAGCTCACGCTCGACGAGATGATCCAGAAATCGACGGCGATCGTCCGGGCGCGGGTCACGGGTTCGCACAGCGGGCACCATGGGGCAAACCGTGGAGCCGACATTTATACGTACTTCGATCTCCACGTGCTTGAGACCTGGAAGTCGTCAGGCCGCGCAACCACGCAAGTCGCGATACCGGGCGGCGTGGCCGACGGGATCCGCCAAAGCGTTGCGGGAGCGCCAGAATTGAAATTCGGACAGGAATATATCCTGTTCCTGTGGACCAGCCGTTCCGGTCTGACCCAGGTAATCGGTCTTTCACAGGGACGGTTTAACCTCTCGGAGGACGGCTCGGGCGGTGCGGTCGCTCAACGACCGCCCGCTTCCGAGCTTATACTCGACGGATCCGGAAATCCCGTGGATGACCATGCCCTGAGTCTCCGGGTTGAGGATCTGCGGGCACGCGTTCTTCAAAGAGTGGGGGCGCCGAAGTAAAGCGATGGGGAGCAGGTTCCAGGCGGTCACGCGAATTGCGACGCTGGCGGCTCTGCTCCTCTCGCTTTCTTCGGTTTCTTCTGCTTACTACTACTGGGTCTACTTCCCCGGACGGACGGGACCCTTTCAGACCTATCCGGCTAAGTTCGACCTGAACGCGCTGCCGGAAAGAGCTGTTTCGTATTTCATTTCGGACAAGCCGCCCGGGAAACTCGTAGACGGCGACAATTACGATGCGCTGGTAAGCCAGATCCGGCAGGCTGCGGAAACCTGGAACGGCGTCGTGACCTCCGATATTCGTGTGCGCTTCGGCGGGTTCGCGACCATCGGCGCCGCGCAAGCCACTCCCGGTATCGATGTCGTGTTTGACGATGATATGCCGCCGGGCCTGCTCGCGCAGACTAAACTCTCAACGCCCGCCGACTTAGGCGACCTGACTAAAGGCCCCGGCTTCGTGCCGATCCTGCGATCCCGCATGCAATTGCGCAGCGATCTGACTGTCAAGCAGCAGGCCAGTTATTCGGAAGCTTTCTTTCTGACGATGGTTCACGAGTTCGGACACACCGTGGGCTTGCAACATTCCACGGTTTCCGCGACGATGTCCACCTCGAGGACGCGCGGAACGACCAAGGCGCGGGCGCTCGCGGCGGACGATATTGCCGGCATCTCGCTGCTCTATCCCACGGCGGCGTACGCCGGATCCACCGGCAGCATCACCGGCCGGGTTCTGTTAAACGGGAGTGCGGTCAACATGGCGAGTGTCGCGGCGCTTTCCTTGAATGGGACTGCCATTGCCACGCTGACCAACCCCGACGGCAGCTATCGCATCGATGGGATTGCGCCGGGCGATTACTACATTTACACGCAGCCCCTCCCGCCTCCGCAGCAAGACGAGGCCACCCCGGCCGCCATTGTGCCGCCCTCGGATTCTCATGGCGGTACCTTCGCGGCCAATTCCGGATTCGCCGGACAGTTCTTTCCGCACACGCGGGATTGGCAGCAGGCTGCAACAACCACGGTGAAAGCAGGAGCAACCGTGAGCGACATCAACTTCGACGTCGAGCAGCGTTCCGGCCCCACTATCTATGACATGAACATTCTGGGCTATCTGGGCCCGGCGGGGAAAGAAGCGTACGTTCACACACCATCGCTGGTTTCCGGCTATCGCGGCTGGATGGTGTTCGACGCACCCGGCACTCTGGTTCCGAATACGACGACTGTGAGACCGGGTCTGAAAGTAAGCGCGATAGGCCCGGCGGCGGGTCTGGAATCGCAGTACCTCGGTTACTTCACAGCGGGATACCTGTACACCGTTGTGGACGCCAATCCAGTCTCGCAGCCCACACCGGTCGCGCTGGCAGTGACCACGTCTGACGATTTGTACGTGCTGCCCTCTGCGATCACCGTCGTGCCCACGGCCGCGCCGACCATTACTTCGGTCTCCGGCACCACCGACGCGCTGGGCAATGCCACAGTAACGCTGAAAGGCGACAACCTGGGCCTGGACACGCGCGTGTTGTTCGACGGGGCCGCCGCTACCTCGATCCAGAAGAACGACGACGGATCGTTCACCGTAGCTGCGCCACCCGCAATCGGGGGCCATGTCGCGGTGTTGGACGCCTTGGCCGGCGACGGGCAAACTTCCATGCAGGCCATGGGCACTTTGCCTCTGCCCACGTTCGCGTACACGTCGCCGGATCATCCGTCGCTTACAATCACCCCCGCTACCGTCACCGCGGGCATCGACACCATGATCGAGGTAGACGGATTCAATACCAATTTCGCGGATGGCCAGACTGCCATTGGATTTGGATCGAGCGATGTCGCCGTGCGCCGGATCTGGATCCTCAACAGCGGCAAGGCGCTGCTGAACATTTCGATAAACCCCGGCGCGACGCCAGGCTTAGTCGCCGTAACCGCCGCCACCGGAGTGCAAGCTGTAACGCTAACCGGCGGGTTGCAGATTCGCCCGGCGGCGTCTCAGCAGATCAGCCTGCGGGCGCCCGTCCTGAATCTGGCCACCGGTCTGCCCGGCGTACCGACCGGAGGCACCGCGGTCATCTCTGTTACCGGCTTGCCGGCGACTCTGCCGGGCTGGACACTGACGATCAACGACGCGAAAGTAGATTTCTCCTTCGACAGCGGCAGCTCCAAGCTTCGCGCCGTAGTGCCCGGAGGCACGCCCCTCGGTCCCGCTGTCCTGCGGCTGATTTCTCCCGCTGGCGATGCCATCGCGCCTATCCTCTTCCACGTGGATGCGCAGCCACCCGTTATCCAGAATGCATTTCGTGGCCCCGTATTCATCGACGCGCTCCATCCGGTCGCCAGTGGCGACGTGATCAACGTGGATGTAGCACGGCTGTACGGCTCTGCGCCGCCCGTTTCTCCGTCGGGCGTGCGCGTCAGCGTGGGCGGCGTGGATCACGTCGCGACCGCGCTTACTCCAGTGCTCCAGTTCGGCCTGATCTCCGACGTGGTCAGCGTTCAGTTCACTCTAGCTTCGGGGTGGCCGAACGGAACCCAACAACCCATGACGGTCCGCGTCGGCACGCGCGTCTCCGCACCCTATTCGCTCAACGTGGTTCCGCCGCCCCCCGTGCAACCTTCGAAACAAAACTAACATCCCCTTCCAGGAAATCGTACTCCGGCAGCCGCTCAGGTTTTTCCCACACGATCTGTTCGAAATCCAGATTGCGCGGCTCCCCCTGAAACTGTGTCACTCGATAGAAATGCAGCTGCAGGCTGAACCCATCTGGGTAGCGGACTTCATAAGAATCCATTTCTTCGCCGACCTCGGCTTCCACATTCAGCTCCTCACGCAGCTCGCGAGCCAGGGCGGCGCGCGGATCCTCGCCCGGCTCGACTTTGCCGCCGGGGAATTCCCACTTCAGCGGATGACGCCCGCCGCGCTTACGCTGGCCGATCAGGATTTTCCCGTCGCGCATCATCACCGCAGCCACGACGTCCATCACGCCCTCCGGGCGACGGCCACATCCTGGTCGCCGAGATTGTGTTCGAGATAGCCGACGTCCGTAAAGTGCGCGGAGAGCGCGTTGACGATGCTGGGCTGGCTCTGAAACGCGGTCTGGTACCACTCCGGCAGGATGCCTTTGAGCTTGGGGGAGGTGCGGAAGACGAACCCTTCGCGCTCAACGACGCTCGCGTCCTCCAGAGGCTGCCAGACATTCCTCGAATGGAAACTCAGCAGCAGAAGACCGCCGGGACGCAGAATGCGCCGCAGCTCCGGCAGCCAGGCCTGCTGATGTTCCTCGCTTAAATGCGTGAACACTGAGACACCATAAATCAGATCGAAAGAGCCGTCGGCGTACGGCAGCGGCGGCAGCGGGCCGTTCACGCTGAAGACCCCGCCAGGAATGCTCGCGCGGCACCACTCGATAGACTCGGCGTCGACGTCGGTGCCATGCCACCGGACGTCGGGAGATTGCCGTGCCAGCCACAGCAGCGTGCGTCCGCATCCACAGCCGAAATCGAGAGCGGCCGCTCCATCGTGTAACTGAAAATCGGCGTACGCCATGGCTTCCTGAAGTCGTTCGGCTGTGCGCAGGCCCACGGTGAAGAAGTTCAGGACGCTCGCGTTCTCGGCGACGCGGAAACGGAGCCGCGCGGGAGGCAAGGGGAAATCCGCGCGCGACGAGGGCGGATTCCTCCAGTCGAGCATCCGCCACTGCGCCCGCAAACAGGCTCGATACAGCGCGTGATACAGCTTTCGCGCCAGCGGACGCATCGAATCAGGGACGTGGCGCTTCAGGCGGTCCAAGTTGTTAGTGTAGACCGTGTAAGGCGGGCTTTAGCGCGCTCTTTTGCGCCGATTGGAAATCAGCGCGCAGGATGAAATCCTGCCCCACTAAGATTACACTCATAGACGACATGGCAATAACGCTCAAGGTTAACGGCCGAACCCACACGCTGGACCTCGATCCGGCCACGCCGCTTCTCTACGCCCTCAGTGACGACCTGCAACTGAACGGTCCCAAGTTCGGCTGCGGCCTGGGCCAGTGCGGGGCCTGCACAGTCATCGTAAAGGGCCAGGCAGTCCGGTCCTGCGTGACGACGGTGAAATCGGTCGAGGGATCCGACATCACTACGCTCGAAGGATTGGGAACTCCCGAGAAACCGCATCCCATTCAACAGGCGTTCGTCGACGAACACGCCGCACAGTGCGGCTTCTGCCTCAACGGCGTCATCATGACCGCAAAGGCGTTCCTCGACAAGAACCCCAAAGCTACTGAAGCCGAAATCGAGCAGGCCATGTCCGGCGTGCTGTGCCGCTGCTTCACCAATGTCAGGATGCTGAGGGCCATCGGACGGTACGCGCGATGAAACCAAACCGTAGAGATTTCCTGAAAACTTCCGGCGCCCTCATCATCGGCTTCAGCGCGGGCGCTCTGCGGGTGACCCGGGCGCAGGGGCCGCTACAAGGCTCACCGTCGATGAATCAGCTCGATTCGTGGATCGCCATCGCCGCCGACGGCAGCATCACCGCGTACAGCGGCAAGGAAGAACTTGGCCAGGGAATTTCCACGGCGCAGCAGCAGTTGGTAGCCGAGGAACTTTCGGTTCCGTTCAATCGAGTCAAACTGATCTACTGCGATACTGCCTTTACGCCCGACCAGGCGCACACGTCCGGCAGCCAGTCGCATCCCACTAATTTCAATACCGGCAATCTGGCGCAGGCCGGAGCCACCGCGCGCGAAGTCCTGTTTCGGATGGCGTCCGAGAAGCTTGGCGTACCGGTCGAGCAGCTCACCGTCAGCGAGGGGGTTATCAGTAGCGGGTCCAAGCGCATGACCTATGGCCAGCTCGTGGGTGGAAAGAAATTCAGCCTCGCGCTGGATCCCAAAGCCAGGCGCAAGCCCGCCACCGAGTGGACGGTTCTGGGCAAGTCGATTCCCCGCCCCGATCTTCCCGATCTCGTAACCGGAAGATTCGAGTTCGTCCACAATGTTCGGCTGCCAGGAATGCTGCACGGCCGTGTGGTTCGTCCACCATCCGTCGGAGCGACCGTGGCGAGCGTCGACGAAAGCTCCGTCGCCGGGGTGCCAGGCGTGGTGAAGGTCGTGGTCAAGAAGAATTTCGTCGGCGTGGTCGCTGAGAAGCCGTGGCAGGCGATCCAAGCTGCAGCCCACTTGAAGGTGACATGGAATCCCGGTCCGGCCTTGCCCGATCAGGCAACGATTTACGATGCGCTTCGCAAGCAGCCCGCCCGCGACACGCTGCTGGTGGATTCAGGCGACGTGGACCAAAAACTCTCTGGGGCGACGGTGCTGAAGGCCACCTATCTTCACCCCTACCAGATGCACGGGTCCATGGGCAGCTCCTGCGCCGTGGCCGACGTGCAGGGCGAGAAGGCCACCATCTACTCCGCCACGCAGGCGGTCTGGTATCAGAAGAACACCTCGGCGATGATCCTGGGCCTGAAGCCCGAGAACATTCGCGTGATCTTCCGGCGCGGCTCGGGCTGCTACGGCGTCAACGGCGCCGATACCGTGACGTATGACGCTCTCGTCCTGTCGCAGGCCGTCAGCAAACCTGTACGTGTGCAGCTCACGCGCAGGGACGAGATGGCCTTCGAGAATTACGGCCCCGCGTACGTGATCGATCAGCGGGCTTCGGTTGATTCCAACGGGAACATCACCGCGTGGGATCACGAATCGTGGTCGCCGGGCTTGGGCGGACGTCCGGGAACCAACACGCCTGGGAACATCATTACCGGTTCGCTGCTCGGGTTTCAGCCGGCGGCATTCTCGCCGCGATCACCTGCTCCGGCGCCGGGCGCATTCAACAACAACAGCAACGGCGTGCCGTCGTACCTTGCCAGCGGCACTGGGACCGTACAGAGTGGCCGAGTTCTCACGCATGCTGTCGAATCGCGATTCTTCACCGGACCGCTGCGATCGCCCGCGCGGCTGCAGAACACCTTCGCGCATGAGTCCTTCATGGACGAACTCGCCGCTCGGGTGAAAGCCGATCCCGTTGAATACCGGCTGCGTCACTTGCGTGACGCGCGCCTGAAAGAAGTGCTCCAGGCGGCTGCGAAGACCGCGAACTGGGAGTCGCGCCCCTCGCCCAAACCGGGTAATCGGGGAACGGGCGTTGCCGGCGGGCGCGGTGCGGCTTGCGTGCTCTACGAAGGCGACAACGGCTACACCGCGCTGGTCGCCGAGATCGAAGTAAATCAGGATACCGGCCAGATCGTGGTCAAGAGGATGGTAGCTTCGAGCGACGTCGGCCCGATTTCGAATCCTGACGGGCTGGGCAACCAGGTGGAAGGCGGCGCGCTACAGGGCCTGAGTCGCGCGCTGGGCGAAGAAGTGACCTGGGATAACGAAAAAGTAACCTCGGTCGACTGGCGAACCTATCACAGCCTGCCGCTCGGCTTCGAAGTGCCGAAGATCGAAGCCGTGCTGATTAACCGCACCGAAGGAGAAGTGATGGGCGCGGGCGAGACGTCGATCACTCTGGTCGCAGCGGCCATCGGCAACGCAATTTTCGACGCGACGGGCGTGCGCCTCCGGGAGGTCCCATTCACGGCGGAGCGCATCAAAGCGGCGCTGGCAACGCGGGGCTAACAGCCACTCGCTGTCGCTCGTGGTTCGGTGCTGGTCAGCTCCGGCTGCACCGAACCGCGACCGTTTGGGGGCCTTCGACTTACCAGTGACGGCCGCCGCGGCTCACGATCACGACGCCAACGCCGCCGTAGTAACCCGGACCGTACAAATACGGAGGATACGGATAAGGATAGCCGTAGCCGGGACGTCGCGCCAGCCGCGGCTGGTGAGGCTGCGTATCGGAAGCGTAATCTTCCTGACGAACGGGCTGGAACGCGAGCGACGAGCGCTCAGTCGAAATCGTCACCGGCTCGGTCGTGCGGAAGGTGAGCAGCGCTTCCGGATCCACCTCGGTCGGCCGGCCCCGCGTGAGCAGTACCCCGATGGTCGACGCCGCGGCTCCTGCGGCCGCTCCAACTCCCGCGCCGAATCCGCCGTCGGCGGCAGCGCCTACAGCAGCGCCGACCCCGGTGGCGGTTCCGATCGCCGTGGCATCACGTCCGTTCGAAGTGCCAGCGGAGTATTCGACGAGCTGTGTGCGAACCGGCACCTGCTGGCCGTCCGCCAGAGCCAGATCGGTCAGCTCCAGGCCGAGGCGCGAAGTTCCTTTCACCCGCCCCGCCTTAACCGCCTCGGCCACGCGGCCGGACATGATCTGCCCGCGGCGTGCCACCACGAATCCGTTCGCGACCAAAGGCTGCGCCAGCGTGACGGCGAAGAAGTCGCCCGGCTGGTTTCGATCGCTCGAAAGCGTTTGATCCACGCGCACGCTAATCCACGTGCCCGCTGGAAGAGTTAGTTGCGAAGGAAGATTTCCGGTTGCGTCTTGGCCGCATGCGATGGCTGCGGCGACCGCGCCTGCCAGTACTGCGTGACGATAGAACATGCTTTCGATATCGCACGTTCTCTGCCAAGCGTAATCACCTGAAAAGATGAAAGATTGTTGTGAATGAGCGTGGCCGCTTCCAGCCAAATGGTTCTTTTCAGCCAGCAGTCACTTGCGCGAGAGCCTGCACATGAGTCGTCGCAGCGGCTGCAAGTCCGGCGAGATCGTAGCCGCCTTCGAGCACAGAAACCAGTCGCCCGCCCGCGTGCTTGTCGGCGATTTCGAGCATCACTTGCGTCAGGTCAGCGAAGTCCTGATCGGAAAGCGTGAATCGCCCCAGCGGGTCGCCCAAACGCGAATCGAAACCCGCGGAAGTCAAAACCAGGTCCGGCTTGAACTGATCCGCGGCCTTCAACAGGCGTTCCTGAAACACACCCAGGATCTCGCGGCGTCCAGCGCCGGCGGGAAACGGGCAGTTCATCGTGCAGCCCTTGCCTTTGCCCTCTCCGGTCTCGTGGGCGTCACCAGTGCCTGGATACCACGGCGACTGGTGCGTGCTGAAGAAGAACACCGAACCGTCGGTGTAGAAAGTGTCCTGCGTTCCGTTGCCGTGGTGCACATCCCAATCGGCGATGAGCACGCGCTCGATTCCGTACTTGCGCTGAGCGTAGCGCGCGGCGATAGCGACGTTGTTGAAGATGCAGAATCCCATTCCCTGGTTGGGACGGGCGTGATGACCGGGAGGGCGCACCGCGCAAAACGCGTTCGCCGCCTTCTTTTCGAAAACGGCATCGAGGGCGTTCATCAGTCCGCCGGCGGCATCGAGTGCGACCTCCCAGGACTTCAGGCTGATAGTCGTATCGCCGGTGCTCAGTTCGCGCGCGCCCGCGGCGATGTCACGCTTGACGGTCTGAATGTAGGCGTGAGTGTGGCACAAGGCTAGCTCGTCTTCGGTAGCCGGACGCGGAGCGACGTGAAGCAACGACTTCGTCAGCCCGGCTTGCCCGAAGGCGCGCGTGAGCGCATCGTAGCGCTCCGGTCGCTCCGGATGTCCCGGGCCCGTGTCGTGCTGCTTGAAGACCGGGTCGATCAGTAATGCGGTTCTGCTACCTGCGGCGGCTGCTTCTTTACCGTGAGCGAGCATGAGCGTACTCACGGACCATTTCAGCAGATCGCGCCGGGTGGCGTCAGATTGCATAGTGCGGCAAGCGACAAGATCGCCTGCCCTACTGTTATTATCGCCAGGTTTCCAGGAGCGGCTGCGAGAAGATGTCCTCGGCGATGCCCTCGGCGACCGCAGCTTCTTTGGTGCAGATCCAGTATTCGGGCTGCCAGTGCTCCTTACGATCGTAGGGAGCCTTGTAAACAAAGAAGTTTTCGGCGCGCCGGCGCACGCGAGGCTCTACCCGGGTTTCCTTACCCAGGGCGCAAGCTTCCCGCAGGGCCGCTTCGTAGCTGTCGAAGGGGCCGTCAATATAGTCGCGGTGATTGATGATATGCCATTGCATGGCTAAAAAGAGGTAGTTCTAACTGACTTCTAATCAGTTAGATGAACCTCGCGCCCGGATGGTTTCAACCTCCCGAGACCGTTCTTACTGCTCCAGTTCAGCCCGCGTTTGCAGATAGTTAAGGACTTCCGCCCGCGACAGCACGCCTTCCAGATGGCTGTCGGACATGACCGGAAGCTGGTTTACGTTCTCTCGCGTCATCACCTGCAATGCATTCGCCAAAGGTGCGTCAGGGCGAACGGCCTGCATTCCCTGTAAGGGTCGCATCACGGAATCCACGGGCGTCACCGGCCATTGGCTCCGTTCGACCTGTCGAATCTCATGCGGTGTGACCAATCCGGCCACCAGCCCATCCTCCAGCACCAGGAAGCAGCGCCGGCCTGATCGGAAAAGCCGCTCGACGAGGTCCTGGACGCTCTGCCCTCCGTCCACTGTAGCGCAATCGTGCGACATGATATCGGCGACCCGAACATCCCGAATCGCTCGCGTTAAGCCGGCCTGCCGGCGGGTTTCCCCGGCAGCCATCAGCAGGAACCAGCCGATGAAGCTGATCCACAGGCCGCCATAGTTCGCACCAAAGAAAAACTGAACGATCCCGAGCGCGATAAACACTCCGCCCACCACCTGACCGGTGGCCGCCGCTATGCGAGTGGCGCGAACCACATCGCCGCTTTTCCACCACAGCAGCGCCCGCAGGACGCGTCCGCCGTCGAGAGGATACCCGGGTATCAGGTTGAATATCGCCAGGCTAAGATTGATGAATCCCAACCAGGCCAGCATCAACTTTCCGGGGCTCACCGCCCCGGGGATGAGTCGCGCCGCAGTCAGGCAGAGCAATCCGATCAGGAGACTGGTCAAGGGTCCGACGAAAGCGATCCGAAATTCCGTTTTCGCATCGGGCGAATCCCCTTCGATCTGCGATACTCCGCCTAGCGCGAAAAGGGTGATTTCGCGCACCGGAATCCCGTGCGATCTCGCCATCAGCGAATGCGCCAACTCGTGCAAGAGCAGAGATACGAAGAACAGAATCGCCGTCGTGATGGCGAGCGTAAGGATGAACCCCGTGGACCACGCCGGATTGATCAAGCGGAACTGTGTGCTGAGCGAAAAAACCATCAGCAGGGCGATGAGGAACCAGCTGAAATGCAGGCCGACCCGGATGCCGAAAATCTTACCAAGGCGAATGTGCGACCGCATAGAAGTTGTGCCTTTCTGAAGCCGGATTGTAGCAAGACTCCGACCATATAGATGCTTCTTGAAGTGCAGCGTTGCAAGTAATTGATTGTTAAGGTGTAAACACGTGGACTGCAGGATCTTTGGCGCTTTATAAAAAGGCGAGTGGTGACGTCAGACTGCCCCGGCTGGCGGTAAGTTGACGCGAGTTTGCTTTAAGCTTTCTTGGAACGGCTAGGTCTCTTTTGAATCTACCTAGCGACTATGAACGCCACCGGTATCGAAATACTGTCAAATCCTAAACCCTGCGCCCATATCGTGTATTCGTATACGGATGACGCTCAGCTCGCTGACGCGGTGTGTCTATTTACCGCCTCTGGACTCCAGAAAGGCGAGGCCGTGCTTCTGGTTCTGTCGGGACCGCACTACGGTCCGGTTCGAGAGCGCTTGGCGCGCGAGGGGTTCGATCTGGCCGAGTTGGAAGCGACCGGGCAACTGGTCTGCGAAAACGCTCAGAATCTGCTCACCAGTTTCATGGTTGACGGGCTCATCGATGAGCATAAGTTCAAAACCAAAATCGACCGGATGATCGAAAAGGCAAAGCTGGGCAGCGGCAACCGGAAACATGGGCTGGTCCGTGTTTTTGGCGAGATGGTCGATCTCATCTGGAAGCCCAATCCGAAAGCCACAGAGCGACTGGAAGAGTTGTGGAACGAAGTGATCAGCATTCACTCCGTGCCGCTGCTCTGCGCGTACTCACTGTCGGGAACGCCGGAAGGGCTCCCTAGTCCGCTTGTGTCGTGCCATTCGCACACGCTGTCGTGAGAGTCTCCAGTAACTCCCCGCCCGCTTGCGACGGACGCTCACAACATCCATACTCCGACCATGACCCTTAAGAACGCGGCGACATTCGCCTTCATCGGTACTCTGCTCGCCGCAGCGCTGCTGATTTGGGATTTCATCTTCGACGTGGTGAATGTGGTGGGGGGACTAGTACCCCTCGCGAAGCTGTTCTCGTCGTTCATCTATGCCCTGGCGGCCTTGAGTCTCGCTGTCTTCTTTTACGCGTTCCAGAAGACGCAGAAATGACCTCCGACCTTTTTACCTGTCCACCCTCCTTTGTCTCCGGTTTTCAGGAACTTACGTTTGGCCCGCGACTTGCCTTCTTACGGTCAGGAGGCATCATGTCCTTTGGACTCTATCTAGTCGGGTTTATCATCCTGGTGGTCGGTCTGGCGATGGGAGCTTATCTGATGCACGTGCCACCGCGCTGGATCGGGGTGGGAGTGGTGGTTCTGGTAGGATTCGGAGTTCTCAGCGGCGTTGCCACTACGCGCCATCGCGATCCGTCCGACTGAAAGAGCCAGCAAGAGGGGTATTGGGCATCCTCGTGCCTTAGACCAAGTCGAGGTTTCCTTTATGCCCAAAGATGCACACACGACGGCCGCGTATCACCATGAACGAGCGGCGAAGAGTCACCGGGCCGCGGCGGAACAAAGCAACAAGGGCGAACACGACGCATGCCAGGAGCATGCCGTGACGGCGTGCGGGCATTCTACAAAGGCGGACGAAGCGTCGAAGATTGCGCACGAGAAATCGGTTCAACGTGCGAAGTCTGCACCAGTGCGGACGGCGTAGATCGGCAATCACGTGCAAAAAGATCTGAAGGCGCTCGATGCGTTGGTTGCGGATCTAGGCGGTTCCAGCGATGCCGGAAGGCGCAGCGGCAGCCCGTGCGATTTGTTGCTCGAACATCTGGATGCCGCGCGGCGGAATCTTCTAGGGTCGATGCCCGGTGAGTACAGGCTGAGTTTACAGCAGGCGAAAGACGCCCTGAGTTGTATTTCCGACAAGAACAAGCGAGCCGAAATCAAAGGCAAATTGCAAAGTCTGATCGACCCTGGAGCGCCAAAACAGCCGTCGTCCCCGGCCGAAAATGCCGGATTTGTAGTGCCCCGCCCGGTTCCTCTCACCTGACCGTATTTGGTCATTTGACCAAGCGCGGTCATTTTCGTGAGTTCACCGTACCTCCGCGGAACTGTGGCTAAAGGGTTCTTTTGATGGACCTTAGAATGCTGCCCCTTCCTTGAACCTTCATGTTTGACCTATGGATCGTCCCCGTCGCGATCATCGTTATTTATTTGTTGTCATCTATCAAGATTTTGCGCGAATATGAGCGCGGTGTGATCTTTCGCCTCGGCCGGGTTTTGTCCCAGCCTAAGGGCCCGGGCGTCGTTCTAGTTTTTGCGCCGATCGATCGAATCGTTCGAATTTCGCTGCGGATCGAGGCCATGGAAGTCCCCAGCCAGGATGTGATCACGCGCGATAACGTAACCGTTAAGGTCAATGCCGTGGTGTATTTCCGGGTCATCGATCCCACCAAAGCGGTGATCGAGGTGGCAAACTTCTTGTACGCGACCTCTCAGCTCTCGCAGACCAGCCTGCGCAGCGTGCTGGGCGAGGTGGATCTGGACTCCTTGCTGAGCCAGCGGGAAAAGATCAATCTGCGGCTGCAAACCGTGCTCGATCAGCAGACCGGACCCTGGGGCGTCAAGGTGACGATGGTGGAGGTCAAACAGGTGGATCTGCCGGAGCAGATGATCCGCGCGATCGCCCGCCAGGCGGAAGCCGAGCGCGAAAAACGCGCCAAGATTATTCACGCGCAGGGCGAATTCGAAGCCGCGGAAAAACTCGCGATGGCCGCCGAACAGATCCAAAGACAGCCGGCCGCGATCCAGCTCCGCTATTTGCAGACGCTGGTTGAGATCGGCGCGGAAAAGAACACCACGGTAGTGTTCCCGCTTCCCATCGACATGTTCTCGAGTCTGGGACGGGTGCTCGATCGCCTGGCGGTTCCGCCCGTCCCTGCCTGAAACCGCGTTTGAGATTTTTTAGGCAACAAGCCTACTGAAGAAAGATAGAGGTTACTATGACACTTCGCCCACTTTATGACCGCATCGTGGTCAAACGGATTGAAGAGAAGCAACAGATGCAGGGAGGCCTGCACATACCGGATTCGGCTAAGGAAAAACCCCAGGAAGGCGAAGTGATCGCCATCGGGAAGGGCAAGCGCCTGGAAGATGGAAAAGTGGTGCCCCTGGACGTGAAAGTAGGGGACCGCGTTCTTCTCGGCAAATATTCGGGCAGCGAAATCAAGCTGGATGGCGAGGAATATCTGATCATTCGTGAAGACGAAGTGCTCGGCATTCTGGAAGGCGCCACGAAATTAGCGAAAGCGTCCTGACGACGTAATCGCAGCAAGAGATTCAGGAGACTATCATGGCAAAACAGATCGTATACAGCGAGAATTCCCGGCAAGCAATTTTACGCGGCGTCAACCAACTGGCGGACACGGTGAAGATCACCCTGGGTCCCAAGGGCCGCAACGTGGTACTCGAGAAGAAATTCGGTGGTCCGACCATCACCAAGGATGGCGTGACCGTGGCGAAAGAGATCGAGCTGAAGGATCCGCTCGAGAACATGGGCGCGCAAATGGTGCGTGAGGTTGCATCGAAGACCTCAGACGTCGCGGGCGACGGCACCACCACCGCCACGATTCTTGCGCAGGCTATTTTTCGCGAGGGCGTGAAAAGTGTGGCTGCGGGCGCCAACCCGATGGCACTGAAGCGCGGTATCGAGGCGGCGGTTGAAACGGTCGTTGAGGAAGTGAAGAAGCTCTCGAAACCCGTGACCGGCGACATGATCGCCCAGATCGGCACCATTTCGGCCAACGGCGATGCGACCATCGGGAACATCATCGCCGAAGCGATGAAGAAGGTCGGCAAAGACGGCGTCATCACGGTAGAAGAATCAAAGACCATGGTGACCGAGCTCGAAACCGTGGACGGTATGCAGTTTGACCGCGGCTACCTGTCGCCCTACTTCGTGAGCGATCCGGAGCGGATGGAGTGCGTGCTCGAGGAGCCCTACATTCTGATCCACGAGAAGAAGATCGCCAACATGAAGGATCTGCTTCCGCTGCTCGAAAAGGTAGTGCGCGCCGGCAAGCCGTTGCTGGTGATCGCGGAGGAGGTGGAAGGCGAAGCGCTGGCCACCATGGTGGTGAACAAGCTTCGAGGCACGCTGAACGCGTGCGCGGTGAAGGCTCCGGGCTTCGGCGATCGCCGCAAGGCCATGCTCGAAGATATCGGCGTTCTTACCGGCGGAAAGGCTGTGTTTGAAGAGATCGGCATCAAACTCGAAGGACTGACCCTGGAGGATCTTGGCCGCGCCAAGCGCGTGACCGTGACCAAGGACAATACGACCATCATCGATGGCGGCGGGAAACAGAAGGACATTGAAGGCCGGATCAAACAGCTTCGCGCGCAGATCGAGGAGACTACCTCCGATTACGATCGCGAAAAGCTGCAGGAGCGGCTGGCGAAACTGGCCGGCGGCGTGGCGCTGATCAAGGTCGGCGCAGCGACCGAAACCGAGATGAAAGAGAAGAAAGCCCGCGTGGAAGATGCGCTGCACGCGACCCGGGCAGCGGTCGAGGAAGGAATCGTGCCGGGCGGCGGAATTGCGCTGTTACGCGCGGCCACTGCGCTAGCGGCGCTCAAGCGGGAAGGCGACGAGAAGACCGGCGTGAACATCATCAGGCGCGCCTGCGAAGAGCCCATCCGCCAGATCACCGGCAATGCCGGATACGAGGGTGCGATTCTCATTGAGAAGATCCTCGACAACAAAGACCAGAACTACGGCTTCAATGCCGCTACCGGCCAGTATGAGGACCTGGTGAAATCGGGCGTCATAGATCCGACCAAAGTGACCCGTTCGGCTCTCCAGAACGCGGCTTCGATCAGCGCCCTAATGCTGACCACCGAGGCGATGATCTGCGAGATTCCGGAAAAGAGCGCAGCGGCGCCGGGGCACAATGACCACGGCTCGGGGATGGATTACTAGACAGACGGTTCGAGGGCCGGGCCGGTTTGCGGGCAAGCATGCCCGGCCCCTACAAAAACTGGCAGTGCAAGGAGAGCTGATCGTGCCGCAGTCTTTCTTGGTACCAATGGTCGTCGAGCAGACTTCGCGGGGCGAGCGCGCCTCCGATATCTACTCGCGTCTGCTCCAGGAGAACATCGTTTTTCTGGGGATGCCCATCGACGACAGCGTAGCCAATCTGGTGATCGCCCAGCTCTTGTTTTTAACAGCGGAAAATCCGGAGAAGGATATCTCGCTTTACATTAACTCGCCGGGCGGTTCGATTACAGCGGGCCTGGCGATTTTAGACACAATGCGCGTAGTGCAGCCAGACATCGTAACGTACTGCGTGGGCCAGGCGTCCTCGATGGCCGCGGTGCTCCTCGCGTCAGGGGCGAAAGGCAAGCGCTACAGCCTGCCGCACTCGCGCATCCTGATTCATCAGCCTTCCTTGAGCGGACTGGCGGGACAGGCTACCGACATCGAGATTTACGCCCGCGAGATCCTGCGTATGCGCGATACGCTGAACAAGATTCTTGCCGAGGCCACGGGGCAGACGATCGAACGCATTGAGCGCGACGTCGACCGCGATTACATCCTGGGGCCGGACCAGGCTCTCGAATACGGCTTGATCGATCGCATCATTGCTTCATCGAAAGACCTGAGCCGGGAGTTGGAACTCGCGATCAAGTGACGCGCGCGGCTCGGACTATGAATCGCTTGGGCGCCGAGCCGACATAGTAGAACGGGTAACAGGTGACCAGCGTCAGGATTTCGTTTTCATCCGAATCCAGCACGGCCACGTCAGAGGGGTTCACCACCTTGGTCGACACGACGCGATAGCGGTACTCGCCACGCGGCGTGGTGAGCGTGATCAGGTCGTCGGCCTGAATGTTTCGCAAGGGCCGGAAAAACGTGTCGCGATGCCCTGCGATTCCTACGTTCCCCGGCTGTCCCGGCAAGGCCGTTCCTGCGATATGCCCCGCTGCGCGCCGGAACGTACGATGCGCGGTTCCTTCAACGACGATTACGGACACGCCCAGTCTCAGAATTTCGATGCGGCCGATCAAACCGTCTGGTCCGATAGTCGCCGGTAACAGGATATCGCCGGCGGGCCGGTCGGGGATGAACCGAGCGAGCTCGGCAGTTTCCCGGACCTGAAAAATCCAGGCGTCCGCGACAACGAATCCGCTGTAACCCAGGAGCAAGATTGCGCCGGCGAAGAGTCCGCGCTGGGCCCACTGCAGGAATCGGCTGAGCGGCGCTTTTCTGACCAAGACCTTCATTTGGGGAGATCGTCAGGAGGCCTGAATGCGGCGATACTCCGGCTGCCACATCGCGTCTTCCACCTGTTGAACGATGTCGGCGAGCTCGACGGCGGCTAAGCCCTCGGCCACGGCGGCCTCGGCCACTGCAACAGCTACCGTCACCGTTACGCTGCGAAGGTCGTCGATATGCGGGAGCAACGACGCGCCAGGAAGCCGGACGGCCACCAGGCTGGACAAAGCGTTGGCCGCAGCGGCAAGCATGCCGACGCTGACCAAGCGGGACCGGGACACAATCGTACCGAGGCCCAGGCCAGGGTACAACATGGCGTTATTCGCCTGGCCGATGACATGGGTGATTCCCTTGTGAGTGACCGGCGTAAATGAGCTGCCCGTCGCGACCAACGCCCGGCCATCGGTCCAGGCGATCAGATCGGCCGGGGTGGCCTCGGCCAGGGAATTGGGACTGGAAAGCGGGAAGATAATGGGCCGGTCGGTATGCCGGGCCATTTCTCTGACGATCGGCTCAGTGAAGGCGCCGATGGTTCCCGATGTGCCGATGAGTATGGTGGGCCGCACCTGGCGAATTACCTCAGCCAGGCCAATGGTGTTTGTCGTCCCGTCGCGCCTCCAGGTCTTAACTTCGGCGGCTGGACGTGCGTAAGTGGCCTGATAGTCGTGCAACCGGTCACCCATATCGCTGGTGAGCAAACCGTGGACGTCGACGCACCAAAAGCGCCGCGTCGCATCTTCGGCCGGCAAACCCACGTCGATCATCGCATCGCGAATCACGTCCGTGATGCCGATTCCGGCGATACCTGTGCCGAAAATGACGATGCGTTGATTCCGTAGCAACGTTCCACAAATGCGCATCGCGGAAACGGCGGCAGCGAGCGTGATGGCGCCGGTGCCCTGCAGATCGTCATTAAACGTGCGGAGCTGGCCACGATATCTTTCGAGGATGCGCCGTCCGTTGCCGGGCCCGAAATCTTCCCACTGCAGCACTGCATTCGGAAAGAGCTTCGCGGCGGTCTTTACGTAGGCGTCAATGAAGGCGTCATAGCGTTCTCCGCGGACGCGGGCATGCCGGTTCCCGGGGTACATCGGGTCGGCTAACAGGCTTTCCCGGTTGGTGCCCACGTCGAGCATCACCGGAATCACGCGCGTCGGATCGATTCCGCCCGCGGCTGTATAGATCGCCAGTTTGCCGATGGAGATTTCTATTCCACCCACGCCCCAATCTCCGATGCCGAAGATCTGCTCTGAATCCGTGGCCAGGATCAGGTCGATATCGTCAGGACCGGCCCCGAGATTCCCGAAGGCTTCCTCGATCGCGTCGGCGTGATCGATGGAAAGGTACACGCCTCTGGGACGCCGGCACTCGTGGTGATACTGTTGCATCGCCAGGCCGACCGTCCGATCGTTGACGATCGGAATCATCTCGCGCAGGTGTTCGGAGAGCACGCGGAAGAACAATACTTCGTTGCGGTCATGCAGCGCGGTCAGATAGATATTCTTACCCAACGCATCCGGCAGCCGCTGGTATTGGGCGTAAGCGCATGTTACTTGAGCCTCCAGGGTGCTGATAACGGGCGGCAGCAGACCGGTGAGGCCCAAGGCCTCCCGCTCCTCCGCAGTGAACGCCGTGCCCTTGTTGAGTAACGGAGTCGTGAGCACCGCCATTCCTCGCGCCTTGGTCTCATAGCAACCCACCTCGTCGGGACGACCCTTTCGCAGAGGCGGCGCTAATAGTGGGACGACTCTCTGTCGCATACTCTGACTCCTTGATCCCGAGAATCGCCGCAAAGCTGGTTCAGCGCTTGACATAACTTACTGCCCACTTTTCGTTTATCATCGCCGCTTCGTGCTACCGGAGAAACTCGGCGCTGAGGTCTTGTCCTGGGGCGCGCCAGAATATGACGCGCCTTCTGATGAATCGAGCTAGAGGGTACGGTTTTTGATGGACCGAACCGTGAATGCGCCGCCCAGCGCCAGCAGTCCGCACAGTGCGATCAGCGGCAAGGAGCTGGCCGTATCAGGAAGCGTCTCTACCTGTCTGGGCGCAGCTGCCACCGTCGTCGGAGGCTCAGTCTGGATCACCTGGGCGATTTCGACCACTTCTCCTGTCGGTTTAACCGCCATGACGGGCGCCTTCTGCAGCACCGCAACGATTTCCGGCTCGTCAGGCTTCGCGACTTCCACCGGCACCTCAGCTTCGAGAGCGAGAACCGGTATATTGGTGATCTTGGCCAGCTCTATAGCCTTCGTTTTCGGATAGACGAATTCTTCGCCCCAGTTTGCGCCGGGATAGAACCATGCCCGGATTGCCTCAGGCGCGCCTCTTACGCCCTCGTTAAAGGTCATCACGGTCTTGTCTTTCGGTACGAGCCGATAGTTTGGAATAGCAAGTATGGTGGCGTATATTTTGGTCTGCTCTTTGTTGAAGATCTGAACAATGTGGCGATTGGACGAGGAGTTCAATAGTTTAAACACGTACGTTCCAGCCGGCAGCACTCGCATGCCAGTGATATAGACCGGTGGAATCTCCACGGGCCCGCTAAAAGTGATGGTGGTTTTTTTGTCGTAATCGTCGGCTCTAGCGATGGGCGAGAAGGTCGCGCCCAAAAAGGCCAGGCCCAACACGGCCGGTGCTGCTTTAAAAAATCTCATTTTCTTGATCTCCCTAGTTACAATAGAATCTGCGCGATTCCCCTAGACGGGTTTCACACTCTCAGTCAGGCACTCCTGGGCCCATCGATCCCTTCGCCCCGTTCACCTCGTGTAACGGCTCTGGCGCGATGCGCCGGAAGGCTCGCAGGAACGACGGGCGGTTGAGATGCAATGCGGCATTGGGGTAAACATCTGACCTTGCGAGGTCATATGACCGTATAAGGTCGCACGGTGGAGTCTTTCGTAGAGCAGATCTCCAGGCCTGCGGCGCTTTACGCGGCCAAATCTGATGCGGAGCTAAAGCGCGGGGGAAAGGCTAAAGACGTGCCCTGGACCCAGGCAGGAGGATCGACATGCGCCGTTTATTGATTTTGACTGCATTATTCGCCTGCGCCACCCTGTCTGCCCAAGTGGCGGTAAGGGTTGGCGCTCATCAGGACAAACGGTACTACGATCGGGACGGCCGCGATTATCATACCTGGAACGGCCAGGAAGATCGTGCTTACCGCGTTTACCTGAACGAGCAGCATCGGGACTATCGTGCGTTCCCGAAAACAAGGGCTGTCCAGCAAAGGGAATATTTCAGGTGGCGTCACGAGCACCCGGACAATACGCTTTTCAAGGTTGAGATCAGGTAGGTCACTTTTACCTAACGCGGCGTTTGGACACATAAGAACATCGCCGCGTTATCCATTTTCTGTTTACGGAGCGCTCAATGCGAAGCTTTCTTGTAGTTCTGGTTTTCTTGACAAGCGGCGTTTTCGGCCAGACACCAGTGTCCAAATCATCGCCCGCCAGCGTTGACCGCGCCCGTAGCATCATCGATGACTCTTTGAAGGACAAAAATCCGGACACCCGGAAACACGCGGTGCAAGCGCTCAGCCTGATCAGCCCGCGTGAGCCCTACCTGTCGCAGCTCGAAGTCATGCTGGACGACAAAGACGTCGAGGTACGGCTGGCTACGATCACGAGTCTGGTGGACTTGCAAAGCAAGCGTACGATCGTCACCTTGCAAAAGGCGCTGGATAGCGATGTTCCCGAAGTGAGCTTTGCGGCGGCCAAAGCGCTCTGGACGCTCAACGAACCGGCGGGACGGGAAGCTCTCATTTCGGTTCTCAGCGGCGAGACGAAGACATCATCCGGATTTATCACTAAGCAAAAGCGCGATGCACTTCGGATGCTGCACACGCCCAAGACCATGTTTCTGTTCGCGCTACGGCAGGGTGCGAACTTCGCTCCCGTCCCGGGGTTGGGCGCGGGTGTTTCGTCTCTGCAAGGAATCCTGTCCGATCCAAGTGTTTCCGGACGCGCGGCAACAGCACTTCTGTTGAGCAGCGACCCGAGTCCGGAGGTTCTGCAGGCGCTTCAGGATGCCCTCGCTGATGCGGACTGGTCGGTTCGGGCGGCCGCGGTCCATTCAATCGCGCTGCGGAACGATCCTGCCATGACGGCGGAGCTGGGTCCGCTTCTCGACGATAAGAAGGAAGCCGTACGCGTTCGCGCAGCGGCGGGATATCTGCGACTCGAGGCGATAGAGTCCACGCGTGGCAAGACGGTAACGCGGCGTTCCGCAGCCGCCAAGAAGTAGCGGCATTGGCGGCGGCCGGTCAGCGCGAGATCTTATAGCTCGAGATCGGCCCCCACAGTCCGGTTACCTGCAGTACCCAGATCCCCACGGACACCACCACGACGATGTTCAGAATCGTCTTGATGCTGGAAGCCATCGGGATAAAACGATTGATCAGCCACAAGGCGACGCCGACTATAATCAGCGCGACAACCATATTTAGCAAAGGCATTTTCTATTCTCCTAACTTCCGTGTGCATGAACCGGTGTAGCGTTGGTGTCTGCTGCCCCGGGCTTCAAGCGTTGTCCCGTTTGCGTCCGATTACTAGCGACGGGTCGTCTTGCGGCGCCACATGCCGAGAACCAGGAGGCCGCCCCCGAGCATACTAAGCGTCGTGGGCTCGGGAACGGCAGCGGCGGCGGTACCCCTGCAGCCGTTTACATTTGTCGTACCGGCCAAGGTGTTTGCGGTCTCCGCGAACACACAGCCGTTGATCGTACCCGCAAGCGTTCCGCTTCCCCCCGCCGCAGCGGACATAGTGAAGCTTTGTCCCGCCAGAATGTTCCCATCAAAGGTTATGGGCCCGGAGCTTCCCACGCTGATGGTAGCGATTGTTCCAATGATCCAGAAGATGTTATTGGCCTGCGCTTGGTTTTGTAGTGTGAACGTTAAAGCACCGTTCGCGGTGAAAGCTCCCCCGGTTCTGATAACGAAAATTGCATTGGGATCATTTTGGGCATCGAAGGTCAAATTGATGCCAGTGGTGGTAGAGATGTTGGCCTGGCCAAATGTGTACACGTTGTTGCCGAGGAACGTACGGCTCATCGACAGATCAGAGTACGTCTGCGTGGATGGCAAAAGCATGGCCGCATTGAACGCGTTTACGAAGTCGATGTAGGCGTTGTTAGAGGACGTGGCGCCGGGCGCGATCACGCTACCGCCGACTGTGGTTCCCGCCGAGGAGTTGAAGCCTGTAATCGTGCCCGATGCATTTATGACTCCGACATTTCCCGTGATGACGGAGGTGCCGGTATTCGAAATCGTGCCGCCGAGGAGCGTGAAGGAACTGGCAGTCCTCAAATCCACCAAGATCGGCGCTCCGAAAGCGGGCACAACCGCCGCCACAGTCATCGCCACCCAAATCAATCCGTTTCGCATCTTTTCTCCGTTTGCTCCCAAAGTGTCAGTGCCAAAATCGCGTGTTCCAATTTTGTAACCCTTATTTCATGGCACTTGGCGAACCTATCCGGTGCTACCATCCTGCGAGGCCTCGTCGCTTCATCTGGTTCATGCTGTTGGGGTTGTCGAGAGCGATTGGCCTCACCAATCCGCCGACCTGCGCGGGATAGTGACTGTCGACGGTCATCCGGCGGTGGAAGGTCAAATTAAACAGTGAGTTGCATTCCCCGGCTTGAGGGCTGGAATCCTATTCCATGGGGTGCTAAGTGACCAATTATCGTCAATAAAATACTAGCCAAGCGCGATTAAGTGATAACATAGGGGTTCACCGCCATTCTCGGCTTCCCTCAGTTTGCAGGACGCGGCATCCGTGTTCTCCAGGCCGCCGGCTTCCTGGATCGACGGGGCGAAGGAGGAAAAAGGGATTTGGCCTCTCAGCCACAAGCTGCCGGCTGGCTCACGGAAAACGGCCCGAAAGAACTCGAGCTGCTGTTCCGGGCGATCGTATTCCATCCTTCCGTACCGATTCTGCTCACGGATAGCGATCGCCACTACCGCGATGCCAGTGTGGGCGCGAGCAAGTTGCTCGGTCTCCCGCGGGAAAAGATCATCGGCCGGAAGCTGGATGATTTTGCGGAGCCGAGTCTGAAGCCGGCGATCTCGGAACGCTGGCGTTCCTTTCTCGAGCAAGGCGAGCAGGAGGGAACACTCCAGCTTGTGGATGCGGACGGAAGCCGGCGCGACGTCGAGTACTCGGCTAAAGGGAACGTGTTGCCGGTACGCCACCTTCTGGTGCTGCGTGATAAGACAGCGGAGACGTCAGACGCCGGACCTGTTGATACGGACAAAGCCCGCTCCAAGAACAGTGTTCCGGCTTGGGTGCAGGACTACGCCCTATTCCTGTTGGACGTTGACGGACAGGTTGTCGCCTGGTATGCGGGTGCCGAACGCATTTACGGCTACAAGAGCGCCGAGGCGTGCGGCCAGCACGTTTCGCGTTTCTATCCGAACGAAGATACTCTGCGCGTCAAGCTGGATGAAGAATTGAAGAGGGCGGCGGCCGAGGGACACTTCGGAAACGAAGGCTGGCAGACCAAGAAGGACGGATCGCGATTCTGGGCCAACGTAATCACTATGGTCTTGAAAGACGATAAAGGAGATATGCAGGGCTTTGCCAGAGTCGTACGCGACTTTACCGACCGTCACGAGCGGGACGAGAAGTTACGCAGAAGCCGCGCGCGTGTCCGGCCGATCCCTGTGGAGTCCACGATCGCGGGGATTGTTTCCGGCGAGTTCGACCGAATTCCAGAGGCGAATGATGCATTCCTGGAACTGGTCGGATACAGCCGCGAGGATTTGTTGGCCGGGCGACTGCAATGGCCCGATCTGACTCCATCGGAATACCTGGCTCTGGACGAGCTGGCGCATGAAGAAGGATTGCGGTTCGGCGCTTGCACACCGTTCGAAAAAGAATTGATTCGCAAAGACGGGACCCGGGTCCCGGTTCTGGTCGCCACAGCCGTACTGAAGCTTTCCCCCTTCCGATGGATCACATTCGTCCAGGATCTCCGCGGCAGAGATAGGCTTGAGAATATCGACGAGGAAGTGCTCGAGCTCAAGCATAACTTTGAGGAGATCGTAGGAAGCAGCACAGCCATGAAGCGGGTCATGGGGCAGGTGGAAGTGGTTGCCCCGACCGATGCAACGGTTTTGATCCTGGGCGAAACCGGCACGGGCAAGGAGCTGATCGCGCGCGCCATTCATAGGATGAGCTCCCGCAGGAATTTTCCGTTTATCACTTTGAACTGCGCCGCTATTCCGACTGGCCTTTTGGAAAGCGAGTTGTTCGGTTATGAGCGAGGCGCGTTCACCGGCGCCTTGTCGCAAAAAATCGGCCGGTTTGAGCTGGCACACCGGGGAACTCTATTCCTCGATGAGGTGGGCGACATCCCGTTGGAACTTCAGCCCAAGCTGCTCCGAGCTCTTCAGGAGAAAGCGTTCGAGAGATTGGGCGGCACCAGAACGATTCCCATCGACGTCCGTCTGCTGGCGGCAACCAATCGGAATCTCACCCAGATGATGGGGGATAAACTCTTCCGCAGCGATCTTTATTACCGGCTAAAAGTATTCCCGATCATTACACCACCGCTGCGCGATCATCCCGAGGACATACCGATACTCGCCCGTCACTTCATCAAGAAGTACGCTGCAAAAATGGATCGATCGATTGACAAGATCCCATCGGAGACAATGCGAGCGTTGGTGAGTTGGCCGTGGCCCGGGAATGTACGGGAGCTTGAGAACTTCATTGAGAGGTCTGTGATCCTTTCGAGAGGTCCCAGCCTTCGCGCCCCCCTGGCGGAACTGCGGGCTAGCGCCGCGGAAGCCAGCGGCGGTTCCACCCTTGAGGAGGTGGAGCGCGATTACATCCTGCGCGTTTTTCGGGAGACCGGCGGAATCGTGAGTACTGCGGCGACTCGTCTGGGGGTTCCCCGAACGACTTTGAACGCCATGATGAAGAAGCTGGGCATTTCGCGCGGCGATCTTTGACCTTACGCCACCGACGCTGATGCCTGGGCCGGCTCGGCCCTTTGGAACGAAGTCATTCCCAGCCGTTTCATCTTCGCGATTAAGGTAGTCCGCGGCAAACCCAGCCGGGCAGCGGCGCCGTTCGGACCGCCAATCACACCTTCGGTTTGCTGGATGGTCTGCAGGATGTGCGAACGCTCCGCCTGTTCCAGCGTCACCGGCGCGGCCGCCTTCGCCGGATTCACTCCGTCGTATAGAGTGGGACTGAGCGCGGGCAGCGAACCACTGAGCACAGGGCCGGTAGCGAGAATTACCGAACGCTCGATAAAGTTTTGCAATTCGCGGACATTTCCCGGCCAGGAATAGCGCGTCAGAGCTTGCATAAATTCCTCTGAAACCGCCGTGATCGGCTTCTGCATGCGCTGCGCGTAACCGACCGCGAAATGGTGGACCAACAGAGGAATGTCTTCGGCGTGCTCACGGAGCGGCGGAACTGTAATGGGGAACACGCTAAGACGATAGAAAAGATCGGTGCGGAATTGCCGTTCCTCGGTCATCTGGGCGAGGTTGTGATGCGTGGCGCAGATCACGCGCACATCGGTGCGAATGGTTCCGGAGCCGCCTAGCCGCTCGAATTGCTTTTCTTGCATTACCCGAAGGAGCTTGGGCTGCAATTCGAGCGGAAGATCGCCAATCTCGTCCAGAAATAGCGTGCCCCTATTGGCCCGCTCAAAACGTCCAATACTGCGCGCGACAGCTCCCGTATATGCGCCACGCTCGTGGCCGAACAGCTCGCTCTCCAGCAAACCTGCGGGAATGGCAGCGCAGTTCACTTTCACGAAGGGGCCGGCGGCTCGATCACTGCACTTGTGGACAGCTTCTGCCATCAGCTCCTTGCCGGTTCCCGTTTCGCCGTGAATCAAGACCGTCGCGTCGGTGGGGGCCACGACGCGTACCATCTCAAGTACCTGGTGAAGGGCGGCGCTGTTGCCAATAATTTCGGGCAGCGCCCTGGCCGCTTTCGCCGACGTGGCGTCCTCGATTCCAAAGCAGGCGTTATGGTTGATTGCGGGCGTTTCAGGCACCCAGCTTGTATTTGCAGTCATCTCTTTCTCCTTCCCTAGCGCTAACTTCCACGTCGATTTCGCCTGATCCACTCACGGATGTACGGTGGGCAATTCCTGAGCATGATGCTCTGGGATTCACAGCGGTCCAGAAAGCTGACAGCGTCTTGATTCACGAGGGTCAGGTCTTTCAAATCCAAAACTATCTGCACGCCGCCACCGTTCATTTCCGCCTTCAGCAGTGCTTCCAGTTGGCCCATGCTTTCGGTTTCCATTCGTCCGCTCAACGTAAAGACCACGTGCCCGTTGGCTGCTCGCTGGACCCTCAACATGTGCCCTCTTCTGCCATACCCAACGGAATGCAAATCGGGCTCCATCGCAAATGGCTGATAAGACAGTGTTTGGGAGACTTACAATTGGCGCGCCTTCACCAATTGGCGAAATTCCGTACAACAATTGTTGGAAGGTGCCGTTTTTCGCGGCAGAAGAGCGAGGCAGTAGGGGTTCGGTGAAGCCGGCTACTTTCCGGGAGGTGAGTAGCCGTCGGTGAGGGTTTTGAGAAATGCCACCAACTGATCTTCCTGTTTGTCGCTAAGCTTCAAGTCGCCGAGTTGTTTTCGATTGATCGTCTCCGGATTCTCGGGCGCCGGCCAGCAGGTTACTTTTTCGCCACGGTCTCCTGGTTTGCAGGTGGGCAAGGCGTCGCGGGTGTTGTAAAAGTGGACCACCTCTTTGAGCGACTTCAGGTATCCATTGTGCATGTAGGCTTTCACGAACTCGGGACGCGGACGCTTGTCCACGTCCCGCAGCGTCGGCGTCTTGTACTTTCCGATAAAAGACTTGGCCATCGCCGCCCACTCACGATTGGGATTTTGCGGGCCGGCCAGGAATCCGCCCACTCCCTGATCGATGAATTTAAGCCCGGCCGGATTGGCCGTGAAGCCGAATTGATCGGGGGTGTTCTCTTTATAAAAAGGAAGGGCTGGGTTTGGCGGCAAGCCCAGATTGGAGGCAGTAAAGTCGGTGAACAGCGGCTCCTCACCCGGGCCTCCATCGCGGTGACATTCATTGCAGTGCGTGGTTTTGCTGCGGAAGAGATCGTAACCGGCCTGTTCCTCGGCTGTAAACGCGGCTTTTCCTGCGATGACATAGTCGTACTTCGCAGAGAATGGATTCACCGCAGGCGAACCCTCGAAAGCCGCGATCGCTTCGGCGATTTGATCGAAGGTGGTTTGTGCGATTCCCCGGTCGACGTCAGCAAGACGAAGGGGCATAGGATCACCGTCCGGCGCCATACCAGGACGATCGCAGACCTCCTTTGCATTTGCAGGCCAATGGATCGCGAATGCCTGGGCGCCCCAAAGCCTTTCCGCCATGGAACGGTAAGGACGCTGAGACATTCGATACACCATACAGGCCGGGTCGCTCAAGCCCATCTCGGCCGGGTCTACAGGAGGACCTTGTGCCTGCTCTGCGAGGGCGCTGTCCAGGCGCAGTCCCGTGGCGCGCATGTCCCAGAACTGGCCGCCCACAAGATCGCCTTGTTCGGCATTGTAGTGGAGAACTGGAGCGAAACTCGCGTACGTATGAGATTGAGGATTTCGTGCGTTGAAGCGCGTCCGAACCGAACCGGGATAGGCCACGGTCGTCTGGTTGAGGGTACTGACCGGTCCACTAAACCCTGTCTCCGGCATGTGGCAGAAGCTACACGACTCGTTTCTGTTAACTGAAAGTTGCTGGTCGTAGAAGATGAGCTTACCGAGCAGTATGATTTGCTGAAAGCGGTCCGACGTTGCCGATCGCGCTTGGTTAAGCGTTTCGGCTTCGATGCGGTCAATCTCCCGTTCGACCGACTTGATTTCCTTTTGAGCGGCGGCCGGAATCCGAGCTCGATTGGATGGGTCGTCCGCTTTCACCGAACGAAGCGCCGCTGCGACGGCGATCGCCACAATCATCGCTGTACCAGCCACCAACACGTAACGTATTTTCAACGTTCCTCCTACCGGCATAGAGGCTCAACAAAGGCTCACGCGGCCTGCTGAGCCAGCCCATGCTCGATCTCCTGCATGTCTCCCGCGGTGAGCTTGACGTCGGCAGCGCCGACAATGCCGCTGACCTGTTGGGCGCTGCGGACGCCGACGATGGCCCCCGTTACGGCTGGATTCCACAAGGTCCACGCGATGGCGACTTCGCCGGGCGTCGCTTGCCGGCGGCGGCCAATGGAGCGCAGTGTATCGACCAGCCGCAAATTGCGAGAGAGCAGCGGCTCCTTGAAGTTCGGACTTTTTTTGCGCCAATCGTCTTCGGGAAGTGCCGCGATCCGTTCGCGCGTCATCGCGCCAGTCAGCAGTCCGGACGCCATCGGGGAGTAAACAATGACGCCGATCCCGTGCTCTACAGCAAAAGGAAGAATTGAAGACTCGACATCAGTCGCCAGAAGCGAATACGGCGGCTGCAGCGAGGTGATAGAAGTCACGTTTAGCGCGCGCTGCATCTGCTGCGCATCGAAATTCGATACTCCGATGTTGCGGATCTTCCCTTCGGCCTTGAGCTTCGCCAGAGCGCCCACCGCCTCTTCGACGGATCCGGGCGAACGACCCTCCGGACCGCCGTGCCAAGCCGGCCAGTGGATTTGATAGAGATCGATCGCGTCGATCCTAAGTCGTTTAAGACTTGCCTCGGCTTCGCGCCGAATGGACGCAGCCTGCAGGTTGTGCGAAATGTTTCCGGACTCATCCCAAACCAAACTGCACTTGGTAAAAACATAAGGGCGAGGACGGAGCCTCTTTATCGCTTGGCCGACGACGGTCTCCGAATGTCCTAATCCGTAAACGGCTGCGGTATCGATCCAATTCACCCCGCAGTCTAGTCCAGCCTGGATCGCAGCGATGGACTCTTTGTCATCCTGTGCGCCCCACGCGAATTCCCACTTCCCTCCCCCGATCGCCCAAGCTCCAATCCCAATAGGTGTAATCTTCAAATCGCTCTGTCCGAGCGTTCTTAACGTCATTTCTGAATCTCCTCAACTAACCAAATGTTCTATGCCGCCGGCGGCCAAGCGTTTGTCACTTGAGCCAATCGTTCCATCCGGCGAATGACGGCCGAGAAGTCTTCCTCAATTCCGGACGCTGCTTCTGCCGAGTTGACTTCCGCGGCTGCTTCGGTCACAGGCATCCAAAGACCAAGTTGTGCCACCGCAGCCAATACCAGTCCGAAATCCTTGCGCATAAGACGAACCGGAAACTGCGGTGCGTAGTCTTGCTTTTTAGCGCTAGCAAGTTTTCCGGCATGCGCCGGAGCAACGACGGCAGTCTTGGCCAGCGTATCTAAGAGAAGATCGCGCGGCAGGTCCAGTCTGGAGCCTAACGCGATGGCTTCGGCAATGGCTTGCATACCCACGCCCAAGAGCGCGTTTACCACCAGTTTCATCGCCATACCCGACCCGCTCGGGCCCATGTAAAACCACTGCTTCGCAATCGCGGAAAACATCGGCTCGGCCGCTTCAAACACTTCGCGAGCGCCACCGCCGAACAGTGTCAGCGTTCCAGCTTCGGCCGAGGCCGTGCTGCCGGAGACCGCCACATCCAGCGCGGACAGGCCAAACTGCCACGCGGCCCTATGTATGTGCCGGGCTGCCTCCGGCGAGATCGTGCTGAGTTCGATAATCCGGGCGCCGCGCTTCGCGCTGCGCAGAACGTTGCCAGTTCCCAGGTAGACCGCTTCCACCGCAGCTTCATCGGGAAGGCAGGACAGCACCACATCAACCTTGCTGGCCAGTTTTCCCGGATGCAGTGCTATTTCGGCGCCCAGGGCTGCAAGCTCCGCGGCTTTCGCGTGATCGAGATCGTACACCACCATCGGAAACCTGGCCGCAGCCAAGCGCCGCGCGATCCGGGAGCCCAGGTATCCGAGCCCGATGAATCCCAAGCGGGTGCGAGGAGTGCTTTTTCCGGCGGATGAGGTCTGTTCCTGAGTTGGATCCTGTAAAGAAATCGCCATTCACGAGGAGGAATTGCACCCGCCTTGCCAATTTGCGATCCGTAAGAATCCTTTATATTTCGCGCAGCCTTGACGACAGTGCTGCTGAGGCGGGTCACCATAGCGTCAAGCGTGACGTTTTACCGACACCTATCTCGACGTGTGGAGGCGTGCATTCAACTTCGACGAGCCCGCCATAGTTGGCACCTAACTTGCATTCAAGACGACGCACAGCAGTGCTACGCATGCGCATCTGAACCGCTGCGGGAACGAGGAATAGCAATATGATGAGAATGAAAAAGAGCAGGTTAAAGTGGGCGGCCGTATCTGGCGGCTTGGCCATTGGAATCGGGGCCGTGTTGGCTCAGGACGGCAAACAGGCGTCCAGCTACATGCCCGTCGACATTCACGATACGTTCTCGACCATTTTTGCCCGCATGACTGCGGCTAAGCCGGAAATCGAGAAACGCCATACAGCGGTGCTGGAGCAGCGCTATGACCTGGGCGATCGCCCGGCCCAGGGCGTTACGATGTCGCGCGGCAAGCCCCTGCAGCAGGGTATTCGCGTTAAGCTGGCGGCCGGCGTGACGTGGGTTCAACTCGCAGAGATGAGTCCCGAACAGATCAAGGAAAAAGGACTGTTCCCTGCCGGATTCGAGCCTCTCCCTCACCCGAATCATGCCGAAGGCGGTATGGTCTTTCCGAAGTTTGAAATCGAGGAAATGAAGAAGCAGGAAGGGCGTGATCTGACTCGCTTCGACCTGGACTTCGATATTCCGGATCACCTGCTGCCTGAATTTCCGCCACCGATCTACCTGACTACACGGCCGGATTTGGGCGACGTGTCGCAAGGCAAGCTGGTGACGCTCGATAACTATTACCAGATGTTCAATGGACTCTTGAACCCCAAGCAACTGGACGGCTTGCGGTTGCTGCTGACCGTATTCCCGCAACAGCAATTCAATCAAACCGAAGACCGGCGGTCGGAGCACGCCAGCCGCGGGGTTGCTTGTTTTGATTGCCATGCGAACGGGCACACCAATCGAGCTACGCATCTTGTCGGCGATATTCGCCCTCAGGAGTTTCGGCACCGGATCAACACGCCATCACTGCGGGGCGTGTACATTCAACGCCTGTTTGGATCACAACGAGCGCTGAAGACCGTGGAAGACTTCACTGAATTCGAGCAGCGTGCGGCGTACTTCGATGGCGATCCTGTCATCGCGGTAAAGAAGGGCGTGGATGTTCTGGATCGCGGGAGCCAGGTGCACGCGATGGGCGAGTTCCAGGAAATCCTGGATTTCCCGCCAGCCCCCAAGCTTGGTATTGACGGCAAGCTCGATCCGAAAAAGGCGAGCGGCGTCGAGATGCGCGGGCAGCAATTATTTTTTGGTAAAGGCCGCTGCGGCGAATGTCATGCCGCTCCCTTTTACACCGACAATCTCATGCACAATCTGCAAGCAGAGCGGTTCTATAAATCGCACATGGTGAATGGTATGATGGCCGCTTCGGACGGCCCGATCAAGACCTTCGCGTTGCGCGGCGTGAAGGACTCGCCTCCCTATCTCCACGACGGACGTCTCCTCACGTTGGAAGACACGGTCGAGTTCTTTAATCTGATCCTGGAGGTGCAACTCACGGAGCCGGAGAAAGCTGACCTGGTCGCGTTCCTGCGGGCGCTATAAAGATAATGGGGGCCGCAAGCGCGACCCCCATGTTTGGCATCCGCCGTTTAGCGATTTGGACTACGGAATGGTCATAGTCGGCAGCGGCGGGACGCCACAGATAGCCGATGCGCAGGCCGGAAGTGGCGGAGTTGGGATCAGGAAGTCATTACCTTGCCTCGAAGGCGAACAATTAGGGTTCGTCGCCGGGTTACAGGTCATGCAAGCACCCGTAAAGGTATTGCTATCGGGGTAGGGTGTTGTGAATCCGTCCGTGAGCGTCTGCAGGAAGGCAACGATCTGGTCCTCCTCCTTATCCGACAAACCGAGCATACCGGTAGTCATGTCGATATTGTTCCTGACCTCGGGCATCGGCCAGCAGGTCACTTTTTCGATGGTTCCTGGGGGGCAGTGTCCGGAAGTGACATTGAACGCAAACTCCTTCACGTCGCGGGTATTGTAGAAATGTACCAGCTGCTTCAGGCTCTTGATATAGCCGTTGTGGAAGAACCCCTTCTGGAAGTAAGGTGTCGGGCCGGCCTCGGTGGTAGGACACTGCTGTGGTGTCATAGCCACATTGCGAGCAGAAGACACCTGAAACTGGCCGTCTGAAGCTGGTGCAAATTGTGTCCAAGTCGAGTTCGGATTAGGCGCGGCGCCGAAACCGCTTCTGAGGAAAGTTCCTAAGCCCAGATCTCTGTAGGCGAAGCCGAAAGGATTCGCTATGAACCCGAAGAAATCCGGCGTGGTCTGATAATAGAAAGCATCCCTCGGATTTAGGGGCAGCCCCTCATTGGCCGAGCCGAAGCAAGTGAACCTCGGCGCCACGGATGCGGTCTTGCTGTGGTCGGGCTGAAACTGCGGTGTAACGGTCCCTCTTCCGTCGACGTGGCATGAATTGCAGTTGCCTTTGCCATTGAACAGGTCGAAACCGGCCAGCTCGTCTTTAGTCAACATGGTGTCGCCATCCAGATAGGAGTCGAATTTCGACGAGAAGGCACTGACGTCGGGTGAGGCTTCGTATTGGTCAAGGGAATTCCCCCAGTGATCAAAGACATTGTTTGCTGTGGTGCGGTCTGCCGGGGTCAGCGCAATGGGCGTCGCGCTCGTGCCAAAAATCGAGGCGCCTCCAGGGGTGCTGCAGATCTGCTCCGTATTGCCAGGAAAAGTGATATTGAACGAGCCAGCGCCCCAAACCGTCTCGAACAGCGGCCGGTAAACAGCTTGCGAAAGCCGGAATGCGATGCAAGCGGTGTCAGGTAACGCGTGTTCCTGGGTATCGACGGGAGGATGTTGTGCCTGTTCGGCGTCGGGACTCCCTAGCAAATATCCGGTGGCGCGCGAATCCCAGAAGTTTCCGCCAAAGAAGAGGCCTTGGGTCTGGTTGTAGTTGAGCACTGGGAAAAAGGGCGCGTACGTATATCTCTGCGCTGTTCGCTTGCCGGCCCTGAATTCAAAGGATCCGGGATACGCAATCATGGTGAGATTGACCGACGGGATTGGTCCGCTAAAGCCGGCGTATGGCATGTGGCAGAAACCGCAGGCGCGATTCCTGAAGGGCGACATATTCTCGTCGAAGTTCATGAGCTTACCGAGCAATACATTGGCCCTCTGCCCCGTTCCCTGAAGCGTCGGCGGTTGACCTGTCAGCGTCGGAGGCGGTAATGCGCGCCACTGTGCGAGCGCCTCGTTTTCGATGGTGACCACCTCACGCCGGACCCTCGCTATCTCCGTAACTAAATCGGCCGGCAAGATACCCGGGGGGTACGGATTGTAGGGAGTAGGCACCACGGCCTGCGCAGCGACGGGGTGCGGAGACAGAAGCAACGTTCCCGTTATTCCCGCGCAAATTATCAACATTGCCAGCAACGTCGTTGATTTCATCGCTTGATCCTTTCTAAGTCATCGCGCGACTTTCCTCAGCTCTCCAGCTATTCGCGCTTGAGCGACACTCAACCTTCTAGCGAACGACAAGTCGTCCGCTGTAATGAGTGGTGACAGGATCTGTGGCTGTTACAACCAAAAACGCAGCGGTCCAGCGAGCAGAGGTTTCAGGAACGTACGACGCGTTTTTTGGAATTGTATTAGTCGGACAGAGAACGGAATGGCTTATCCTCCTGATCACCTTCCAGTACAGCGGCAGTGTAAGCGGGTTACGGAAAGAGAGTCAATGTCAAAAAACTTTATTAGTCGTTTACGTGATAGTTCGAGGTAATCTCGAGCGCGTTGAACCACGCAATTGAGGTGTTTCGATCGGATACTCACGACAACATTTGGCATAAATACGGAAGTCCGACACGCTCGCATCGATTTCGGAGACAAGTTAACTCACCGGCCCGCTCCTTGCGGGTCTGTGGTGAACTGTTTCACGGTACTCTTCACCCCGTCACTCGTGCCCTTGGCGTCCTCCGACTCAACCGTGTAGTAATAGGTTGTTGCCGCCTTGAGTCGTTCCATGCGCACGCGGAACACCGTAGAGTCATGGCCCGGGTTCAGCCTGATGGGAGATTTCGCAGTCTGGCTCAGGTTCTTGGGGTCCGTGCCATAGTGCACGACCCCGTAATGCTCGGGCAAGCCCCCAGGGTTGTTGGTTGTCCACCTGATGATCGTCAGATAGTCCCTGGTGATTTCAGGCTCTGGCCCTTTTGCAATCCGCACCTTCGTCGCTTTTGGAGTAGTTGGACTTAGTTGAGCAACGACCAGGCCTGAGACCAAGACGCTCGCCCCAGCCGTAATTACGAGTTTTAGAAGCAGTTTATTCACGTATATAAACCTCACGGAATGGGCTTAGTGGGAAGAGGTGCGACGCCGCAAATACCCGATGCGCAGGGCGGAAGTGGTGGAGTTGGGATAAGGAACTCGTTACCTTGCCTGGAAGGCGAACAATTGGGGTTCGCCGGGTTACAGATCGAGCAAGCACCTGTAAAGGTATTGATGTTGGGGTAGGTACTGACGTTGGGATTAGCGGGGTTGTAACCGTCCGTCAGTGCGGTCATGACGGTCACGATCAGGTTCTCCTCCGCATCCGTCAAGTTGAGATTACCGACCGTCATATCCATGTTATTCGTGACCTCGGGCATAGGCCAGCAGTCAACCTTTTCGATGGTTCCTGCCGGGCAGTGTCCGGAAGTAACGTTGAACGGAAACTTGTCGCGCGTGTTGTAGAAGTGTACGAGTTGTTTCAGGCTCTTGATGTAGCCGTTGTGAAAAAACTCCTTCTGGAAGTACGGCCCGGGCGCCTCGGTGGTGGGACACTGCGGCGGCGTCATCGCCACATTGCGCACCGTAGACACCTGCTGCCGGCCGTCCATCCGTGGGGCGTACTGCGTCCAGGTCGAGTTCGGATTGGGGGCGGAGCCGGGACCGCTTCTGAGAAAAGTTCCCAATCCCAAATCTCTGTAGGCGAAGCCGAAAGGATTCGCGGTGAACCCGAAGAAATCCGGCGTCGACTGATAAAGGATGGCATCCCTGGGATTCAGGGGCAGGCCTAGATTGGAATAGCCGAAGCAGGTGAACAAAGGCCTCGCATTTGTTGCAAAGGTGCCGGTGTCGGTCTGGCCCGGGGTCAGGAGGGTAGACTGTCCGTCTAAGTGGCAGGAATTGCAGTTCCCTTTGCCCCGGAACAAATTGCGGCCGGCGATCTCATCCGGCGAGAGCGTGGCCAAGCCCGCCAGAGCGTAATCGACTTTCGAGGTGAACGGGCTGACCTCCGGTGAGTCTTCGAAGAAGGAAATGGACTGTCCCCAGTGATTGTAGACGCTGTTTGCCTTGGTGCGGTCTTCCGGAGTCAGCTGGATCGGCGTCGCGCTTCCGGCGAACACTGCAGCCCCTGCGGGAGTGCTGCAGATTTGATCCGTGTTCGCAGGAAAAGTGATGTTCAATGAGCCGACGCCCCAAACCGTTTCGAACAGAGGACGGTACACCGCTGTGGTAAGCCGATACGCAATGCAAGCGGTGTCAGGTAACCCGTGCTCCTGACTGTCGACGGGGGGATGCTGTGCCTGTTCGGCATCGGCACTCTGCAGCAGATACCCAGTCGAGCGCCCGTCCCAGAAGTTTCCGCCGACGAAGAGGCCCTGGGGCTGGTTGAACTGGAGTACGGGGTATCTGGGTGAATACGTGTATCTCTGGGCTGTCCGCTTTCCGGCCCGGAATTCGTAGGATCCAGGATACGCCACCATCGTGAGATTGACGGATGGTATCGGTCCGCTAAAGCCTGCGTACGGCATGTGGCAGAAGGCACAGGCCCTGTTCTTGAAGACAGACATGTTCTCATCGAAATTCAGGAGCTTGCCGAGTGTCTGTACCGTGGTATATCCGCTGCCTTGAATTGTCGGCGGTAAACCCGACAGAGTCGCGGGCGGCAATGCGCGCCACTCCCCTATAGCTTGATTGAAAATGACCGAAACCTCACGCCGCACCCTTGCTATTTCCGAAACTAAATCGTTCGGCAAGATGATGCCAGGGGGGTACGGACTGTAGGGGGGCACCACAACCTGTGCAGCGACGGGATGGGTAGACAGGAACACTGTTCCGCCTATTCCCGCGCAAATTATCAGCGTGGCTAGCAACGTCGTTCGTTTCATCGCTTGTTCCCTTTCTGAGTTATGGCGCGACTTTCCTCAGATCTTCGGCTCTTCGCGCTTTCTAACGGACTACGGTCGTCCGCTGTAATGAGTGGTGACAGGATCTGCGCTCGTTACAACCAAAACGCAGCGGTCCAGCGAGCGGAGGTTCAGGAACAGTACGAAGCGTTTCTGGAATTGTACTAGCCGGACAGAGAACGGAACGGTTTATCCTCCTGATCACCTTATCCATTACTCACAGCGGCAGTGTAAGCGGGTTTCGCAAACACAGTCAATGGAGAAAAACTTTATTAATCAGTATGAGGATTGAGCGAACAGGCACGTGGAGGCCCGATGCGGTCAGAGGCCCTTGCCCACGCTCTCAACCAGGTCAAGGGTCACCGCGAGCGCGTGTCTGCTGTTTTCACTGCGAAGCCTGCGGTAGAGCTCGAGGAAGCCGGGAGCTTTGTGGGACTCTTCTCTCCTGGCTCCATCGACTGCGGATTGAAGCCGGTTGTTGAGAATCTCCGGTTGGATACTCGCGAAGAATTTCGTGAGCAGCAACAAGTTCCGAAATGCGCGAATGGATTCCGGAGTGTCGATAGCCTCCACCAGAGTGTCGACCACGCTGTCTCCTGCGCTCAGGAGGCCGCGCAGCAAATCCAGTACGCCACGATCGTGTAGCAGCTGTAGCACCTGGTAAGTGGACTGAATTGCGTCTTCGTGTTCTCTTGCCGCCGTAGGCGGACCTGCTTCGGCGGGAGTCGTGCCATTCGGCATCTGACGCAAATTGATGGGCTGAGCCATTTCTAGAATCCTATTTGATATCGATTTGAACGAGTCCGTTTGACGGGAAGCGGTAGCTCGACTGGCGCCACTTCCTTTCCACTTCCACCCCGAGCTGCGGCGTAGGATGTCCGAAGCGCGGATTGATTCTGGGCAGCGGGCTCTCGCCTTCGGTCTCGAGGACTTCCATCCTTACGGCAGTCTCTTTGTATGCCGGCGTGTGTGTGTCAGGATCGGTGTAGTTGCCTGTCAACACGTTTACGGGACTCTGCACGGAATTCATGGGCATATACAGTTGCCCATTCTCAACCCGGTCCGTTACCAGCGCCCGCACGCGCACACGACCACGGCGGGATGTTAGACGTACCAGGCTTCCACTCTCAATGCCGCGGGTGCGAGCCAGTTCCGGCGATACTTCCACGAACCTATCCGGCGTCATGGCGTGAATGCCGGGAACCCGGCCGGTTAGATTTCCCTCATGGAAGTGTTCGAGCAGACGTCCGTTATTCAGATGAAGATCGAATTCAGCATCCGGGCGTTCCGCTACTTCGCTCCATGTGAGAGGAAAAAGCCGCGCCTTCCCATCAGGAAAGTTAAAACGTTCCGTATAGAGGAGCGGCTCATCGGTGCCGTCCGCCGCGACAGGCCACTGCAAAGTTCGGTAGCCTTCGAGCCTTTCATAATTGATTCCTGCAAACAAAGGCGTCAAAGAGGCAATCTCGTCCATGATTTGCGAAGGATGTGCATACTCCCAACCGGCGCCAAGCCGATTCGCTATATCCTGAACGATCCTCCAATCTGGACGGCTCCCTTCCAACGGTTCGAACACCTCGTACAGCCTTTGCACGCGCCGCTCGGTGCTGGTGAACGTACCTTCCTTTTCGAGGCTGGGGCTGGCGGGCAGAACCACATCCGCATAACGGCAGGTCGAGCTGAAAAAGATGTCTTCCACCACGAAGAACTCCAGTTTGCTGAACGCTCTGCATACGTAGTTGGCATCGGAATCGACGAGTCCCATTTCTTCGCCGCACAGGTACATCGATCGGAGCGTGCCATCGTGGACGGCCTTGACCATCTCATGGTTGTCAAGACCTTTGGTCGAAGGCAGGCTCACTCCCCAACTCTTTTCGAAGCGGCTCCGCACCTCGGGATCGTGGACCGATTGATATCCCGGCAGGGACTCCGGCATCGCACCGTGATCGCTGGCGCCCTGAACATTGTTGTGACCGCGCAGAGGGTAAGCGCCGGTCCCTGGCCGCATATAGTTACCGGTCACGAGAAGCAGATTTGAAATCGCGGTGGACGTGTCCGATCCGTTGTGGTGTTGCGTCACACCCATGGCCCAAAGAGCACAGACGGACTTGGCTTCGGCTATCATCGTGGCAATTTGCTTCAGCGTCTCGATGGACAATCCGCAGGTTTCAGAGGCGAACTCAAGGGTGAACGGCTCAAGGCTCTTTCGGTATTCCTCGAGGCCGGTCGTCCACTCTTGCAAGAAGCTAGTGGCAGCCATATCGTTGTCGAGCAGATATCGCGTTACGGCAGAGAGCCAGGCCAGATCCGTGCCTGGCGTCGGGCGGAAAAACAGATCGGCTCTCCGCGCCATTTCGTGCTCGCGCAAGTCGGCAACGATGAGTTTCTGTCCATGCAGCTTATGCGAGCGTTTGACGCGCGTCGCAAGTACGGGATGGCTCTCCGCGGTATTGCTGGCGACAATCAAAACCAGGTCCGATTGTTCGATGTCGGAAATGGAACCGGAGTCACCGCCATACCCGACGGTTCTGAACAAACCCAGAGTCGCGGGGGCCTGGCAGTAGCGAGAGCAGTTGTCTACGTTGTTCGTCCCGATTACTGCCCGGGCCAACTTCTGCATCAGGTAGCCCTCTTCATTTGTGCATTTCGATGATGCGATAAAAGCCAACGCGTCCGGACCTTCACGATCTTTGATTTCCTGAAATCGCCGGGCGACAAGGTTTAGCGCTTCATCCCAAGTGGCCTCGCGAAACTGATCGCCTTCGCGAATCAACGGTTTCGTAAGGCGCTCTTCGCTGTTGACGAAATCCCACGCGAACTTGCCCTTCACGCAGGTGGACACACCGTTGGCGGCGCCATGCGCCGGTTCCACTTTGAGAATGTGACGATCCTTGGTCCAGACGTCGAAACTGCAGCCGACACCGCAGTAGGTACACACCGTCTTCGTGCGGCGGATGCGATTCGTGCGCATGGCCGCCTCTACTTCGGAAACGTTGAGTATCGCGGTGTAGCCGGCCTCGCTCTCCAATCCCTTCACAACGTCGATCATGCCATCCAACGCACGCTTGCTCAGGCCTGTAAGATATCCAGCGTGCCCGATCATGGACTTTTCCATAAGCGCGTTGCATGGACAGACCGTCACGCAGTGTCCGCACGAAACGCAGCTCGATTCGCCTATGGGTGCTCCGCCATCCCACAGCACTCGCGGATGCGGATCCTCCCAGCGGATTGAAAGCGTTTCGTTGACCTCCAGATTCTGGCAGGCTTCGACGCACCGGCCGCACAGAATACACTGGCCAGGATCGTAGCGGTAGAACGGATTGCTGTTGTCGACTTCGTACGGTTTCCGCTCAAACGGATATCGCTGGTGCTCCACAGCGAGCATCTTCGTTGTGTTGTGCACCGTGCAGTTTCCATTGTTGTTGTCACACACGGTGCAGTAGAGCTCGTGATTGCGCAAGATGCCGTCGAATGCGTCGGCGCGAGCCGTGGTCGCAGACTCAGCAGTGGTCGTCACCTTCATCCCGCTGGCAACGAGCGTGGCGCAGGCACGAACGAGTTGGCCATCGGCTTCGACGATGCAGGTATCGCAGGTTTGAATGGGACCCAGTTGCGGGTGATAACACACCTGCGACAACTGAAGCCCAGCGCGATTGATCACGTCAATCAGCCGTTCTCCGTCCCGGGCCTCCAGTTCGCTGCCATTGATGGAGATTCGAGGCATATCGGATCCCGCTGATTCTGACGCACGTCTGGGACCAAAACAAAGCTCCCGCTTCTCACGACGGTTTCTGGCGTCTTCGTCAAGAATCGTGTCGGCCTCTGGACAGCGTGTCGGCTTCTGGACATCGCGTAGGAGTCCTTAAGTTGGTTCCAAAGCCATATGTAGACGAAACAGAGTGCGATCCTGTCTGGTTTGCGAATTGCTGCCGTACTCGCTTAAGGAGAACCGCCGTGAGTAGTGAACATCAGGATTCTGTTTCGCGAAGAAACGTCCTCGGAATTGGCTCCACTGTAGCGACCGCAGTGCTCGCAGGAGTAGTTGCGAACGCCCAGCAACCACAGAATACCCGTGCAGCCGAGCGCGATCGCTCGGCGAGCAACCCGGGGCCAGAGAACGGAGCGCTCCTCAAGGAGAATCCGAACTCCAACACGCCGCCCCCGACCGACCATGGAGATGTGGGGCCTGTTTGGTACTCGTTTGACCTGACGCACAAGCGGATTCAAGAAGGCGGCTGGACTCACCAGGTCACACAACGGGAATTGCCATCTTCCCAGGACATCGCGGGTGTGAACATGCGCCTGACAGCAGGCAGTTTCCGCGAACTACATTGGCACACCGCGGATGAATGGTCCATTATGCTGGACGGGAATGCTCGCGTTACAGTATTGAACCCCGATGGGACCATCTTCATCGACGATGTCGCTAAGGGGGATCTGTGGTACTTCCCCGCCGGCTATCCACATTCCATTCAGGGTCTCGGGCCGGATGGTTGTGAGTTTCTGCTCGTCTTTAACGAGGGTATGTTTTCTGAAGACAACACATTTCTCCTTTCGGATTGGCTCGCACATACGCCGGGCACGGTGCTCTCGAAGAATTTCGGCCTGGATCAGGCCGCGCTCGCGAAGCTGCCGACCAGTTCGCTGTACATCTTTCCCGCAGACCTGCCGAAATCATTGGCGGAGGACAGAGCGGCAGTAGGCGGGCAGACTGTTCAATCGCCGTACACCTTCCGGATGGAGGCAATGGCTCCCACCAAGCGAACGTCTGGAGGCGAGGCCCGCATAGTCGATTCGCATAACTTCCCCGCTTCAAAAAATATTGCAGCCGCCGTGTTCACGGTCAAGCCCGGGGGCCTGCGTGAACTGCATTGGCACCCCAACGCCTCTGAATGGCAGTACTACATGGCCGGCAAAGGTCGGATGGCAATCGTGGCAGCGGGTGGATCCGCGCGCACCATGGATTTTAACGCCAATGATGTTGGGTTCGTCCCATCCATGGCCGCTCATTACGTCGAGAACACCGGTGATACGGACCTGGTGTTCCTGGCGATGTTCAAGGCACATGAATACCTGGACATCTCACTGAACAACTGGATCCGCCATCTTCCTCCGGAAATGGTCACATCTCACACCGGCTTGGATGCGTCCAGCATCCGGTCCATTCCTGCGGAGAACTCAATAATAATCGCAGGACGTTGAGCTAGATGCGCCGCCAGGCGTTTCGAACGCTGCTTAATGGCTACGTCGACGCATTAAGCTGTTGACGTCGACGACATTTGCAACGGCTGGATTCTGCAACCGATACTTCTCTCGTTGCTCGCGGACATACGCTTCCAGCTTTTTCGCGTCGCCTCTTCGGTTCGTCGCGCGGAGGAACGCAGCATAAGCGTCCATTGAGTCGAGAAGCGTGGGGTGCTCGGGTCCCAGCAGACGCCGCTCAATCTCGATCGCACGTTGAAAATATGGTTCTGCCTGGCGAGGTCTGCCAATGCCGCCGTAAAGTACGCCGAGATGGGCGAAAATGAGTGCCTGGGTAGGACTGTCTTCCTTACTCGCGCTTTCAATAGTGCTTAACGCCCGCAGCAGCACAGCCTCAGCACTTGCGGAATCGCCCTGATCCAGGTGCAAACGACTCAGTGTGACGAGGCTCACGGCGAAATGATCTGAGTCCTTGCAGCATTCCAGCAAAGACACCGCCCTCTTAGCCGTCGCCATCGCCTCAGGTACGGTTCCGCCTTCTCGCAGCGTTATCGCCAGATTCGACAGCGCAGTCCCGAACACTTCCTCGCTCACCGCCGGATCGTTTTCAACCGTCGCGACGACCTTGCGCAGCAAAGCGATCGCGCGGGAGACGTTGCCAGTCATGTGTTGTACCGCGGCAAGATTGTTCAACACGGCTGCTGTGGCCATTCGCGGTATGTCTGGGTTCGATTCAACGATCTTCAAAGCCTGATGAAATACCTGCTCGGCCTCGGCGACGCGGCCCTGGTGAAGTCGCATCTCACCGATAAGGTTGAGCGCCTTCACAACGTCATCGCTTTGGCTGCCGAATAGAGTTTTTGCGACGTTGCAAGCAGATTGGTAGTACGTTTCGGCCTCGGCGTACTGGTGTCGCGTCTCATGCGAACCCGCGAGACCCAGGTAAATGCGATAAAGCGCCTGGCGCTGATCCCCTTGTGCTTTGGTCGCGACGTCCAATTCCTGCATATAGCGGGCGCGAACGCTATCCGAAGCTGTACCTTGGGCAAAAGAAACAGATGGTAGCGCGAGTAAGAATGCGAGCCGAGCCGCGTGATACTTCGATGACATGTTGCTCTCCGCGTGTCATAGCGCAACCAGCTCGCCACCTTTGAGCGAAGGTAAGATTTCCCACGCAGGGCACTTTTGGGAACTTCCGCGTCCATCAAACGTCATTCGTGTCGAACAAGAGACATGCGACATCAGCGATAGATTCAACGGGATACCTCAAACACGGGCTCATGTCGTGAATTGACGTACACAGAAATGCACCGCCGACCAGTGGTCCAGAGAATGCTTACGAAAGCAGCGGATGCTCACTGCCCTGCGGGGTTCTCTATGTGGATAGTTCGGCTGGCTCTTCGCCGTCCCTATACGTTCATTATCATGGCGATCCTGATCGCAATCCTTGGGGCGATGTCCATCCTCACCACGCCAACGGACGTTTTCCCTTACATCAACATTCCAGTCGCAGGCGTGATCTGGTCCTATTCGGGAATGAGTCCTGACGACATGGCAAAGCGGGTCTTGTTGATCTCCGAGCGTGCCATGACAACCACGGTCAACAGCATCGAGCACATCGAGGCAACTGCTTACAACGGCGTCGGGCTGATTCGCGTCTACCTGCAGCCCGGGTCGAACATCGACCTGGCGATATCGCAAATCGTCGCGACGAATCAGACCATTCTTCGCACTCTACCGCCAGGAATTTTTCCCCCGCTGGTGGTCCAGTATGATGCGTCGAGCGTGCCGATCCTCCAGTTGGGCCTGAGCAGCAACACACTCACGGAGCAGCAGCTGTACGACTACGCTCAAAACTTTATCCGCACTCGCCTTTCGACCGTGCCTGGCATCTCAGTGCCCTTGCCGTATGGGGGAAAGGTCAGAACCGTAATGGTCGATCTGAATCCCAGCGCGCTATTCGGCAAGGGACTCTCGGCAACCGACGTTTCGAACGCGCTCAGTCTTCAGAATCTGATTCTTCCAACAGGGACCGTGAAGGTGGGAACACGCGAGTACCTGATACAGCTAAACAGCAGTCCGGAAGTCGTATCGGCGCTCAACGACGTGCCGATAAAGACAGTTAACGGCGCGCCCGTCTACATGCGCGATGTCGCCCAAGTGAGGGATGGATACCAGGTTCAGACCAACATCGTCCGGGCGGATGGAAAACGATCGGCTTTGCTAACGGTATTGAGACACGGCGGCGCTTCCACTCTGTCAGTTGTGGATGGAGTGAAGAAGCTGCTGCCGGCGGTACAGGCAACACTTCCCTCCACCCTGCAAATTAATCAACTCTTCGATCAATCCATCTTCGTGCGTGCATCGGTGAGTGGGGTCGTGCGGGAAGCGACGATTGCCGCAGCCTTGACAGGACTCATGATTCTCTTGTTCCTGGGAAGCTGGCGTAGCACCTTGATTGTCTGCCTGTCCATCCCGCTCTCCATTCTCACCTCGCTCATCGTGTTGAGTGCTCTGGGAGAGACTATCAACGTAATGACGCTCGGAGGTTTGGCCCTCGCCGTTGGGATTCTGGTTGACGACGCGACAGTCGAAATCGAGAACGTCCATCGCAATATGGGGATGAGAGGCAAGACCCTGGTGCGCGCGATCCTGGACGGAGCCCAGCAGATTGCCATACCGGCGTTCGTATCCACGTTGTCGATCTGCATCGTGTTCGTACCGGTTCTCATGCTTTCCGGCGCGGCGAAATACTTGTTTACGCCCTTGGCCATGGCTGTGGTTTTCGCCATGTTGACCTCGTACCTGTTGACCAGAACGGTGGTGCCGACGCTGGTCCACTACCTTCTTCCCGTGGAGATTCCGCTATATCAGGAGGGCCAGGATAACGTCGCGGCTGCAAGGGAAGCCGGACCCATCTGGAGGGTCCACCAGGCGTTCGACCGCCGTTTTGAAAAGTTGCGGGACGCCTACCATGGTCTCCTGGAGCGAGTTCTGGCTCATCGCGCACTCGTTGGCGGCGCCTTTGCGATCTTCGCGTTTTCGTCGTTGGGATTAGTGTTATTCGTCGGGAGGGACTTTTTCCCCTATGTGGATTCCGGCCAGATGAGGTTGCACGTGCGCTGTCCTGCTGGAACTCGCATCGAAGAAACGGAACGGATCTTCGGCGCGGTGGAAGCAGAAATCCGCCGAATGGTCCCGCCTGAGGAACTGGACACGATCCTTGACAATATCGGTCTACCGAACTCGGGTATCAACCTCGCTTTCAGCGATACCGCCACCAGTGGATCAGGCGACGGAGAAATTCTCATCTCACTCAAACCCAAGCACCATCCGACCATCGACTATACGAGACAACTCCGTACCACACTCGCCACACAATTTCCTTCGGAAATCTTCTTCTTCCAGGCGGCGGATATCACAAGCCAGATCCTGAATTTCGGTCTCCCTGCGCCGATCGATCTGCAGGTGACGGGCAATGACGCTGATGCGAATTTCCGGATCGCCACGCAGTTGAGGGAGGAAATCGCCCAGTTGCCGGGCGCAGTAGATACATTCGTCCGACAACAGGTCGACTATCCGACGGTAATGGTGGACGTTGACCGGATCAAGGCCGACCAGTCGGGGCTCACCCAGAAAGACGTGGCGGATAGCCTCCTGATTTCGCTTTCCTCAAGCGGGCAGGTGGCGCCAAATCAGTGGCTCAACCCGCAAAACGGCGTGAACTATCAGGTTGCTGTCCAGACGCCGCAGTATTCAGTGCCGACGTTTGACGCTATGCAGCGCACGCCCGTCACAGCCATCGCCAGCGGTCACGCAACTCAGCTTCTCGACAATCTAGCCAGCCTGCAGAGGACGACGTCGGCGGAAATCCTGAGCCACTACAACGTGCAACCGGTTATGGACGTCTACTCAAGCCCGGATCGTCGCGACCTGGGCGGTTTTGCCGTCGACGTGAATCGTATCGTTGACAAAGCGCGCCAGACCCTACCTCGCGGCACCACCATCGAGATACGCGGCCAGGTAGATACCATGCAGTCGTCGTTTACCCGCCTGGGTTTGGGCATGGTCTTCGCCATCCTGCTGGTCTACTTGCTGATGGCCATCAATTTTCAGTCCTGGCTTGATCCGTTCATCATTTTAACGGCGCTGCCGGGAGCGATGGCCGGCATGCTGTGGATGCTTTATCTGACTGGCACCACGCTGAGCGTTCCCGCGTTGATGGGCGCGATTATGGGTATCGGCGTGGCAACCGCTAACAGCATCCTGCTCGTTACGTTTGCCAACGATGAGCGGGAGCAAGGCAAAGACGCGACGGCGGCGGCCCAGTCGGCTGGGTTCACGCGAATCCGGCCCGTGATCATGACCGCTCTAGCCATGATCATCGGAATGGTCCCGATGGCATTGGGTTTGGGCGAAGGAGGTGAGCAGAATGCGCCGTTGGGTCGCGCGGTCATCGGCGATCTACTGCTGGCCACACCTACGACACTCTTCTTCGTCCCGATTATGTACAGCTTGCTCCGCAGGAAGCCGCCGGTGAATCTCGATGCCGAGATTGCTAGGGAAGCCGGTGAAACACCGGATGCATCTGGCGGGAAGGAATAAGGGTCATCAACATGTGGGGTCGCAGTGGAAGGTCACAAAAACGTCTGATCGTAGGGGTATTCCTGCTAGGAGTGCTGGTAGCGGCGCTTCTTGCCGGGTATCTTCCGCGGAGAGCTACCACCCGGCAACTGGATAGCGCCGCGGCTAAGCTACGAACCACGCCACCCCTTGTTAACGTGGCAAAAGTCACGCGAGCGCCAAAGATGACGCAAGTATCGTTTCCCGGCAACATCACGCCCATTACGGAGGCATACGTCTTCGCGCGCGCGGCCGGGTACTTGAAACGGAGATACGTTGATATCGGGGATCGGGTTTCCGCCGGACAGTTGCTGGCTGATATCGACGCCCCCGATCTTGATCAACAGGTGACGCAAGCCCAGGCGGCGCTGTCTCAGGCAGAGGGGCAGCTCGGACAGTCCGAGGCTACGCTCCAACAGTTGCTAGCCACCCGGGACCTTGCCGATGTGACATGGAAGAGGTATGAAGTCTTAACGAAGACCGGCGCGGTATCGCGCCAGGATGGTGATACGCAGTTGACGTCGGCCAAGACAGCCGGAGCCAATGTGACAGCGGGCGAGAAGAACGTGGTGGCGGCGCGAGACTTCGTTCGGGCCAGCAAAGCCACATTGGACAGACTCATCACGCTCCAGGGATATGAAAAAGTAACTTCACCATTCGCTGGGATCGTAACGGCGCGGAACGTGGACGTGGGCGCACTCATTTCCACAACGGGTTCGAGCCAAGGCCCCAGCCGATCAAACCCAGCCGGGCCCTCAGATGTTCCCAGCAGCGGCGAGATTTTTCGCGTGGCGCAGATCACCAAGTTACGCGTTATCGTTTCGCTTCCCCAAAATGAGGCGTCAGGCATTCATGTTGGACAGTCAGCCACCGTCAGTATCGATCAACTGCCGAACAGGCAATTCCCCGGGCAAATCACCCGCACTTCGAGTTCACTGGATGCCGCATCCAGAACGCTCCTGACGGAGGTGCAGGTCGCCAACCCGACGGGAGTCTTGCTTCCCGGAATGTACGCAACAGTCGGGTTCATTACGAATCGCGAGACCCCGCCGTTCCTGGTTCCCGACGCCTCCCTCGTGGTCGAGGCGAACGGCACGACGCTGGCCCTGCTACAGCCCCTGAGCCAGGCGGACCAGCAGAAAGCCGCCTCGGAGGGCGTGGATAAGACCGTGTTGGCTCAGGCACGAGTTGTTCATTTCCAGAAGGTTCAGCCAGGCAGGGACTACGGCACGACGATCGAGATTCTGGGCGGTCTCCAGGATGGCGAATACGTTGTGGTCAACCCCGGTGATGCTGTGAAGGAAGGAGCCATTGTACAAATGGCGGAAGCTGCCGCCAGCTCCGATGCCAAGCCGCCAGCAGGCGCGAGTAAACCAGGCACGAGTAAATAGACCATGCGATTTTTCACTCGTACGGCGCTCCTGTTGGTCTTCACGACTGAGTTCACCGTTGCACAGGGCTTGGGTAACGGTGTGAGCGATCGAACGCCGCAAATCCGCTCGACAGCAGGCAACTTCCTTAGCCGACTGGCCGGACCCTACCGAGCCAAGGAAGTGTCGCCAGTCAATTTCCAGAATTCCTCTCGGATCTTCGACCTGATCCGCGCCGGCCAGCTCTATCTATCGCTGGAGGATGCAATTGCTCTTGCGCTCGAGAACAATCTGGACATTGAACTGGAACGTTTCCTGCCGAAGATTGCGGACACAGATCTACTGCGAGCCCGCGGAGGCGGATTGCTTCGCGGTTTGAGCCTGCTGGTAAACGAAGCTCCGCCCGGCATTGGGGGTCCGAACGGTCCACTGTTGACGAACCTGACAGCCGGGTCTACCCCTACGCCGCTCGTCAACACGAACTTCTCGGACATTGCACTTATAAGCCAGCAGCAGAACAATCTGTCGGTAACCGGCGCGATTCCGCTGTCGAACGGGCCGGTCATTCCGCAGTACGATCCCATCCTGTCCGGCCTGGTGACCGGGCAGCATCTGTCAACTCCAGAATTTAGTCCGGCTCTTGTGGGCTCCAACTGGTTAGCTCAGAACGGTGTAAACGCAACTGCCGGACTGAACGTGGGCTTTTCGCCAGGAACTCAACTCGGTGTCACGTTCGACAATAGCCTGGCGTCCACGAATGCCACCCGCTACACGTATAATCCGTTCGTCACCTCAAGCCTCGGCTTCACGATCACGCAACCGCTGCTGCAGGGCTTTGGCGCGAGTCTGAACAAAAGGTACATCCGCATCGCACGGAACAGCCAGAGAGTCGCCGACCTCGTTTTCCGCCAGCAGGTTATGGACACTGTGGCGGGTATTGCGCGCCTTTACACGGACCTTGTCAGCCTGAACGAAGACGTTAAGGTCAAGCAGGAAGCTGTCCTTCTGGCGGAACGGCTCTCTGAAGACAACAGAAATAAAGTCGAACAGGGCACGCAGGCTCCCATCGAGCTCACCAGGGCGAACGCTGCGCTCGCTGCGAGCAGGCAGGGTCTTATCACCGCGGAAGGTCTGGTGCGGCAGCAGGAATTGATCGTGAAGACAGCTATCACCCGCGGGGGGCTGGCGAATCCCCAACTGCTCACTTCCCGTGTTATTCCCACAGATCCGCTCCCGGTTCCTGACCAGGAACCTGAGCAGGCCCTACCGAACCTGCTGGGCCAGGCGCTGGAAAAACGTCCGGACCTGGCTGGCGCTGGCATTCAAGTTGAGAATTCGGAAATCAGTTTGAAAGGTTCGCTGAACGCGTTGAAGCCCCAAGTGAATCTTGTCGGAATCGTGCAGAACGGTGGATTGGCCGGCGATCTGAATCCTCTCGCCGGCACGCCGATCGGCTCTGTGAATCCGGGCGGCTATGGCACGGCGTTAGGACAGGTGTTTCGACGCGACTTCCCGTCATATAGCATTGGCGTGCAATTGGCCCTGCCTGTGCGGAATCGTGTCGCTCAAGCGGATGCGGTGCGTGACGAACTAGAGGTCCGGCAGACCCAGGTGCGGCGCCAGCAGCTCGAGGACCAGGTGCGCCTCGAGGTCGCCGATGCTGACGAGTCTTTGCGGCAGGCGCGCGCCGCTTACGAAGCGTCAGTAGAGGCGCGACGGCTTCAGGAGCAGTCCGTAGTCGTCGCAGATCAGACGTTCGCTGTCGGGCTCTCTACAAATCTTGTAGTGATCCAATATCAGAATTTCCTCGCGCAGGCCCGCTCGACGGAGGTCGCCTCCAAAGGCGCCTACCTCAAAGCGAAGATTGCCCTGCAACGCGCTACTGGCACGGTTCTGGACGAGAATCACGTGGGCATTGATGAAGCCTATCGTGGCAACGTCACTCGTCCGCCCAGCGCGATTCCGCCGGCCACCAAATAGACATCAGTGCGTTGGCACCCTCCTTCCTACTTCTTCAATGACGGCGTTTTGACACTGCCGTTGCCGCGTGTCCTTCCTTGGTCTCTGTGCGTCTCCGGGCCGGGTGGAACTATTTATGCGCCTTTGAAATCGCGAGCAACGGCTCTGGTTTGCGAATTGCTGTTGTCAGTACCAAGACCGTCGGATGAGGAACAGTTGCTTCTTAATGACTCAGCATCCTGATCTTCAGTACAACGCCGAGTCCGGGTCAACCAATAAACAGAAAAGGAGAAACAGTAAATGAGGTTAACTTTGCTAGTGTCAGGATTACTGGTGTCAGGTGCATTTGCGATCGCGCAGGAAAACGCCACACCAGTCGTAGAAGTGGGAGCGAACTACTCGTTCGTCCGCTTTAACTCGGCGCAAGGTCTGCGGGAATTTACGCAGAACGGTGGCTCCGGCTACGTCGAGTACAACTTGAACCGGGTGGTCGGGCTAGTAGCAGATCTGGGTGGATACAACAACGGGACGAATGAGTTCAAGACGTTCAGCTATCTGTTTGGTCCTCGCTTTAACATGCGCCGATCGAGGCTCAACCCCTATGTACAATTCCTTTTTGGCGGCACGTATGCGTGGGCCAATAGCACGGCCACCGGCCCTATCGTTCCAACCACGCAGAACGGCTTCGCGGCGGCGGCTGGCGGCGGTTTGGATATCGCGCTTACCCGGCACATCGCGGTCAAGCCAATTCAACTGGAGTACCTCATGAGCCAGTTGCCCCAGCTCGGAAACAATACCAACAGCATACAGAACAACCTTCGTTATTCAGCGGGAGTCGTGTTGCGGTTCGGCTCCAAGTAGCTCGACGCTCGATCTTCCCCAACCGGCGCAGGCCTCACCCCTTTGAGAGTTCTGCGCCGGTATTGTCTTTAGGTGTGCCCGCCAAGACTCAACCGCGAATCCGCTTGAAAAGACCTGTTGCGGGCGATACGAAAACGAATGAATTCGAAAAAGATACAACCCGACCCGTCGGCTGCTCGCTGGATCCGTTGATCTCCTTTATTTGAAACTGCATCAGTCCGATGTCGACCACCTCACCAGTCACACCGGAGATCTGCACGCGATCACCAACGCGCATGCGCAACTTGCCAACCAGCACGAAATATCCAACGACCGCGAGGATCACGTTCTGCAGCGCAACTGCTATACCCGCGGAGGCCAGTCCGAGGAACGTCGCCAGGGAGCTCACGTCAAATGCAAATGAAAATGAAACAGTCAGGACGATTGTCAGCCAGAATAGAATCCGTTGCCCGAAAAGCAGCATGCGACGCCGGTTGAAATCGTGAACATGGTGAGACGTGAGCCGGCGCGATACCCCCGCAGCACCTATCAGAACCGCAAGGACAACAGCAAGAATTCCGAGACGGATTAGCAGCGTTTCCCAAGCGGCCCTGTATTGGGTTACGACTGCAGTGCGCCAGGCGCCCAAGTTTGATTTGTACAGATTGAGCAGAACTCTCTGTTTGGCGAGAGCGGCTATAGCAGGAGATATTCTTGTCGTCTCAGCCGTCAGAGCGTTAAGACGAGCTTCCTGTTTTCGCAACGTGACGGTATCATTTGACTTAAAGGTGCCGGTCGACAGGTCAGTACTTCGGAAGGTTTCGTTGAAAGCGTCAGCGAGTGGAGTCTGTAGGTTCTGAGATGACTGAATGAGCTTGTCCGTGAGCTGCATTCCTTCGTTAAGAGAGCGTTGCTTTCTCGCAAGGGTTGCGACATTCGAGATTTGGCCGACGATACCGGAAGGCGCATGCTGCAGAACGGCGGCTGAGCTTGAACTGTGCGAGGACGCTGTGGGAGGAGGGCTCGATGCGCTGGACGATGCCTCGGGAACCGTCCGCTCTAGGGCGTCGACGGATGCCTCCAAGTCGGATGTTTGGGTGTGGCCCGCATCCGTGGCCCGCATGAAATCAAGCAAATTCCGGGACGTTGCGGAGATCGCCTGGAGCAGATTTAGCCGGCTTTGAGTATCGGCTATTTCGACTTCCAGTTTGTTACGCTCGGCTCCGCGGGCGGCCAGGCGTTTTTGATTGAGGGATTTGAGGTCATTGCCTGCCTGTTGAGCTTCAGCTTCTGATTTCGCCTCCATCTCGGCAAGGTGCCGGAAGTCAGGACCTGACGCTGGATCACGCGGCGCCTTGGGATCCGCCGCACTGGAAGCTGTCGCTTCAAATGCCACCGCCGCCCTGGCGAACTCGAAAGAAAACCGGACCACCTGCACACTGATTGGTCGATTGTCCTCGAGAAACAGCATATCCGTCGGCTCAGTGGCAATCTGCTGTTCAACGGACAGGCGGCGATACCAGTCTATGGTTTCGACTAGAAATGCGAGTACCTTCTGCTTGGAAGGAAAGTTGTTCGATGACGCCGGCACGCCGTCGCCCACCAGCGTGCACTGCACGACTATGGCTAGGGCGATGAACGCGTGAGGGACACAAAGCCTGATCGTGATCGGTCGTCTCATCTAAGCTCTTGTTCCCATGTACATCCAATGATTTTCTATTTAGCAATCGCTCTGCCAGCCCGTGGACAAACGGTGTCCAAGGAAAGTCACGCACAACGAAGCCGTGGTGGTGGTCCGGTGAAAACGAAAGCACTTTTTGGGTGATGAGTATTGGTCATCGGCCTGCATCGTCGTTTGAGTAGATGGCGTCCGCAGTGTACATGCCCAATTTGGAGGGCACGGAGGAAGCGGCCCTGATTCGCAGGATTCTCGACGGGGAACGCGAGCTCTTCGCCGGTTTGATCGCGCCGCATCTTACGCCGCTGATGCGCACAGTCCGCGCAAACATCGGCTCCCATCCCGACGTGGAAGACATTGTCCAGCAGACCGTCCTTAAAGCTTTCAGCCGTCTCGAACGGTTTCGGTTTGAAGCCAGTTTCAGGACATGGTTGATTGGAATCGGCCTCAATGAGGCTCGGCAGTGGAGGCGAAAATGCGCCACTTCGCGGTTCGTGACGCTCGACCTTCCGACATTGACTCAACTCCCCGCCCCCACCGAAAGCGAATCTCCGTGGGCCGAGTGCGAGAGAAGCGAGGCCGCTGTTCGGCTGCGCGCGGCGCTCGCCAGGATGCCGGACAAATATCGAATGATCATTCTCCTGCGAGATCTGGAGGACCTTAGTCTCTCTGAAATCGCTGAACGACTCGGGTTGACTGTAGGGGCAGTGAGAACCCGCCATTGGCGTGCGCGACGAATCATGGCGAAGTGCCTCGGGCGGCTGAGCCAATCGCACCCACGGCTTCGCCCTTGCCGATGAGCGTCTTCGGTTCCAAAACGAGCCACCTCCTCCAGCGCGGCTGGGGCCGGGTTCGCTGGAAGATGATCGCAATCGTAACCTTCACAGGGACTGCCGCAATTCTGATTCTCTGCCTGGCGGTCGCCGCGCTGAACGTCGTGGTACGGCGCGAAAGCTCTAATGTCGTCGAAAAGCAGATTGAGATGCTGGTGCAGGCCAGCCGGTCCGTCGCGCCGGCAATCCTGGATCAGGCCGGCTCTTGTCTGGAACAACCCGCGAAGTCCGCCACGCTCAAGCCGCTCCTGGCGTACACGAATGAGGCGTTTCCCCAGGCCCGGGCTTCCCTTACCCTTGAGAACGCCGAAGCTGTGCGGTCTCTAATTCCGGATCCGGACCCTGCGGGGGTGAAACGTCCAGCTTGGCTTCCGGAAACCGGTTTCGCGGGCCTGGTGGTGGATCGGGGACAGATCGAGATCCGAAACGTTTTGACGCAACAGAAGGACGCGTGCAAGGTGACAGCGATGTTCAGGCTCCCGCTGGGCTCCGAGTTAGGCAAGCGACTCTCCGCCGCCGGAGGCATGGAAGTGACGCCTGTCCTGCCCAGGCCATTCCGTGTGCATTCACCGAACCAGCGGGTATTCAGAACCATAGAAGCAAACTTCATGCCGGGCATCTCCAGCCCCACGGCTGTCGTGTTAACCGTGCGTAACTGGGAGACCGGCGCGTTGGAAGACTGGATCGCGTACAGCGTTCGAGCGAATTACGCAAGCACCTTCGAGGATCTGGCACGTTTGGGCAGCCAACGGGCGAACTGGGTGTGGCTTCTGATCGCGCTTTCACTGACAGTGTTGGTTTTGGACGCATCGGGCGTGTGGTTGAGCATCCGCTTCGGCCGCGATATCGCCAGCACTATTGACGCCCTAAGCAACGCAGCGCGCCAGATCGCCGGCGGCAACTTCGCCTGGAGGACGCCCGTACGCAGCAAGGGCCAGCTAGGTGATCTTATCGGTAACTTTAACGAGATGGCGATCGCCCTGGAACGCCTCCAAAAAGACGAGGCGGCCAGGTTACGGGTCGAAAGCGAACTTCAAGTCGCACACAGCGTTCAGGAATATTTGTTCCCGCGCCTGGTGCCAGTGCTGCGAGGGGCCACTGTGTCGGCCCGAACCTTGGCGGCTCGGATGATCGGCGGCGATCTGTACGACTTCTTCGATTTCGACCGCGAACGAATTGGGATTCTCTGCGCGGACGTAAGCGGAAAGGGAATCCCGGCTGCTTTGATGATGGCGAACCTGCAGGCGGTCGCGCGGGCGCACGTCAGCAGCACAACGGCCGGCCCGTCTGTACCGGCCGCCCGTTTCGTTGAAATAATCAATCAACAGATCACCGGCCGTTTCGGAAACAATCGCTACGCAACTCTGTTTTGGGCCGACTACGATTCTCGAACCGGCGCGTTGACGTATGTGAACGCGGGTCATCCATCGCCGATCCTGTTTGGGCCGGCCGGCGAGATCGAAAGGCTGAATTTGGGCGGCATTCCGATCGGACTGTTCGCGCATGCACGATATACCGCTACGACGCTACAGGTGCGGCCGGGAAGCCGCCTGGTGATCTTCACGGACGGTCTCACCGACGCCCAGAACGCGGCAGACGAAGAGTTCGGAGACGAGCGTTTGATCGACGTTTGCAGAACTCTGGGAGCACGGATTGATGCAGACGGCGTGGCGGACAGGCTGATGCACGCGATTGCAGAGTGGTCGGCGGGGACGGAGCAGTTCGACGACACGACTCTGGTTGTCGTGGATGTGCCGCTACAACAACGGCCTGACGAGGGAACCTACGCCAACGAGGCGCAATCGAGACATCACTGTCAACCTGTGGTCACGAGCAGTACTGGAGCGCCCGGCGACACCCGACGGTAACGGGCCTCTCCTCGACACCTGTGTCTCCCAAACGTCCAAACAGGACTCCCATCGAATGGAATGACTCTGTTGCACAACATCGAGGTCTTGGTCGCTCAATTGCACATTACGGTAGCGGATGTTCAAGAAGAGAACAACAAACCAGTGAAGGAGAAACTCATGAACGTGCAACATAGGATATTTGCTTGCGTTGGAGTCGCGCTTCTCTGTGCGACTGCGTCTTTCGCGCAGCACGTGAAGACCGACTACGACCGCGGTACTGATTTTAGCCAGTACAAAACATATTCGTGGGAAAAGGTCCAGACACCAGATCCGCTCTGGGTCGACAGGATCAAAGAAGCTGTCAATGCGGCCCTGGTGTCAAAAGGCTTGACGCCGGTGGCATCTGGCGGCGACATCTCGATCGTCGCGATTGAGATGACCAAGAATAATCAAAGCCTCAATACCTTTTACAACGGGTTTGGAGGCGGATGGCGCTGGGGAGGTGGCTTCGGAGACGCTACCACAACGGTTGACAACTACAAGGTCGGTACGCTCGTTGTCGATTTGTTCGACTCAAAAACGAAGTCAGTGATCTGGCGCGGATCGTCCAGCGACACCCTTTCAGACAAGTCCGACAAGAATATCAAGAACCTGGACAAGGGCGTGCAGAAGATGTTCGATCATTTCCCTCCAGACCAGAAGAAGAAATAAGTGCAGACGATTGCTGGTCTTACAGCAGCACTGTGCGTGAAGGAGAAATTCAGTATGAGGTTGTTTCAACAGAGTATGGCACTACTTCTTTCGTTGTGCCTGATAGTGATCGGCTCACAAGACGGGTTCGCCTATCAAGCCGATACACCAAATCCGCAGCAGCCGCCACAGGCTGCGCAACAGAGTTCCGAACAACTGGACCAGCTAGTAGCGCCCATCGCGCTATACCCTGACGCATTGGTGGCGCAGATCCTGGCAGCTGCCACCTATCCGGACGAAATAGTTGAGGCCGGACGGTGGATGGAACAACACAAAGATCTTAAAGGCGACAGCCTCGCGAAGGAAGTCGACAAACAATCGTGGGATCCCAGTGTAAAAGCTTTGACGCAGTTCCCCGCTGTGCTCGCCAATATGAATCAGAATCTTGCCTGGACATCGGAGCTGGGCGACGCCCATACCAACCAGGAGCAGGAACTGACGCAGGCGATTCAAGACATGCGCGAGAAGGCTAAACAGGCCGGAAATCTGAACAGCACGACTCAGGAGAAAGTAAGCAATAAGGGAAAAACGATCGTAATTGAACCGGCATCACCTGATGTAGTTTACGTACCTCAATACGATCCGTGGCTGGTGTATGGGTATCCCCTGGCGGCCTTCCCCGGTTGGTATCCGTATCCGGGACTCTTCCTGGCCGGTCCTGGCATCGGTTTCGGACTCGGCTTCGGGGTCGGACTCTTTGCCGGCTTCGGCTGGGGTTGGGGTCACTGGGGATTCGATTGGCATCACGACGGGAGAGTGATGTTCAACCACAACACCTTCGTTTCGCACAGCAGGACTATCGTCAATCGCAATAATTTTCATGGCGGTAATTTTCGTGGAGGTGGAGGCTTTCACGGAAACGACATCTCGCATGGTGCGGCAGGAATGCATTCCAGCGCTTTCAGCGGGGTCAACCACGGAGGAGTCGCTAGAGGTAACGCGTTCCGAGGACAGTCCAGTTTTAGCGGCGCCCACGGCGGAGGTGGCGGAGGCTTCCACGGCGGCGGAGGCGGGGGCTTTCACGGTGGCGGAGGCGGAGGCCACGGTGGCGGAGGCGGCCACAGATAGTTCGCACGAGGTGATTCAACTATGAAACGAGAAATGAAGAATATGATTAAACCGTGGATTCACAATTGTTCAGGGGGCGCCCGGGCAGCTATCGTCCCGTTCGCGATTGTTGCGATATGGGCAACCAATGGCGTTTACCCGAGCCTGGCTCAACAACCCGCTCCGCCGACGTTTTCGTCGGCGGCCGAGGCAAGTCAAAACCTGTTTCAGGCCGTACAGCGCAACGATGAGCCGGCCATCGCAAACATCCTGGGCGGACCGACGGAACTCTCCACTTCACGTGACCCGGGGCAAGATAAGCTCGACCGGGAACTGTTCGTCCAAAGGTACCAGGAGATGCACCGCCTGGGCCGTGAGTCCGACGGATCGATGACCCTGTACATCGGCGCCGAGAACTGGCCGTTCCCCATCCCATTGGTTCAGAAAAACGGTGCCTGGCGCTTCGATGCGGAGACCGGCTTGAAAGAAGTCGTGTTCCGGCGCGTCGGTGAAAATGAATTCACGGCCATTGCGATGTGCCACGATTTCGTCGCGGCCGAAAAGAACTATCGCCCGCGCTCTAACGCTGATACCGCGCTGGAAAGCTCGCCTGCGAGTTTGGTAGCGAGGGCGGCCGACGGGTCCGCTGCCAGCGATCCTGTGTTGTTCCACGGATATTACTTCAAAGTGCTGGGAACGGGCAAGAAGACGGGCGGATTCGCCTTCATCGCCTATCCTGCCCAGTATCGGTCGTCTGGCGTGATGACCTTTGTCATTACAAAGAACGGGGTTGTTTATGAGAAGGATCTTGGCGCGAACACTTCCGCTCTTGCAGCCGCAATGACAGCGTTTCACAAAGACTCGAGCTGGACCGCCGCGGAGCAATAGAACCGAACTATGAAAGCCCTCAAGCTTCTCCCACTCGCGTTCGGCGTAGCTTTGATCCTGACGTTCCCTCGCGCCAGTCTCGCCGGCCAGGACGACACCTGCCGCGTAATCGGCCAGCTCTTTGGCATGGATTCAGGCGGTCACGAGTTCCTGTTGCAAAGCGACGCCGGCGATGTGACTAACGTTCATTTCGAAGACTCGACAGTGTTCATCCAGGTGTCTGCCAAAGGGCAGGTAATGCCCGCACCGACGCGGCTGGATCCCGCACAAGTGAATGTAGGCGACCGGCTGTTCCTCCAGTCGTCAGACGACAAGGACCCAATCAACAAGGTACTGGTAAGTCGCAGGCCGGAT
>JAOAPR010000334.1 GCA_025463005.1 Bryobacterales bacterium
CTGCTGATGCGACCGACGTTCGCTTTGAAGAAGTCGAATGCCACTTTCGTTGCCTCGCGTGCTCCAGCATTCGAGGTCAATCCGGACGTTGAGATCTTGCCTCCACCAGCCGTGACCTGGGTTTCGATCCTGTACAGGCCCAGGTGTCCGTTGGTACCCGTCGAGACAGTATAGAGGAAGCCAGGGTTGAGCGGTCCCTCCGGAATGAGCTTGCCACCCCCCTGCTCCGGAACGCTGACGAACCTCTCCTCCTTGGATTCCATGTCGATGTAGGAGAAGTGGACGTCCCAGAACTCCATCCCGCCGATCTTCTTCAACTGCTCCTTGATCCGACGGCGTCCCTCCAGCGCGTACTCGAGGCAGCGCCGGACGGCATCCTTGTCGTAGTCGCCGCGCGGATAAAGCAGCTTCAAAAGGCCTGAAACAGTTCTACGAACCGCGATAGTGTCGCGCTGATTGAGGTTGTTGCCGAGCTTGAAGAAGCGCTCGATCGCGTCGCCGAAACTATGCTTGCGCATTTCACGCATGAACTCGGCCAGATAGTCGACGATGAGCCCGTATTGGTTCGTGAAGAATTCCGGCCGCATCTTCGGGATTTCCCAGCCCGGAATGTAGGCATGGAAGCGGTCCAGAAACGCCGTGTCGATCATGGCTTCCGGAAAAGGCGCCAGCAAATGGCTTGTCTTCACCAGCGCTTCGATGTTGCTGATGTTGCCGACGAATACCATTGACGCATAAGCAGAGATGGAATCCTTTCCGCGGGCAAACGAACCCGAGGCCATGTAGTCCTTCATGATCTGGATGCCGTCGTTTTCCTTGAATGTGATCCCGGCAACTTCGTCGAACGCGACCACATCCCAGTAACCAACCAAACCGACCGTACGGCGCCCCATGTTGTAGAACAGGTTGGCGACCGTCGTCTGACCGCCGGAGATCAAAATGGTGTTCGGGCTGATCTCCTTATAGATGTGCGACTTGCCTGTCCCCTTTGGCCCCAACTCGCAGCAATTGTAGTTGTTCTCAACAAGTGGGACCATGCGGGCAAGCATGTGCCATTTGGCGCGCTGGTCCAGCGTCGTCGGCTCCATGCCGGTCGACCGCATCAAAACGTCGATCCACTGGGCCTCGGTGAACGCGGAACGGCCCACGAAGAGCTCCTCCATGTCCATGTTCGGCATCTGAATGGGCTTCAACTCGCGGATGATGAACGGTGAGGTCTTTTGGCCGTCTTCGTGGAAGTATTCGATGGTGACGATGCACCAGATTCCGCCGACGAGCAGCTTTTCAAACTGACGGACGAACTGGTCGGAAATCTCCACATCCTTGGCGCCCAGGTTTGCAAGGAAGGCTTCATAGGAATTGCGGCGCTCGTTCAGCTTCACAGTGATCTTGTCGATGATCTTGTAGCTGCCGCGCTCGCGGATCTTGGACTTCACCTTCTCCGCTTCGTCTGGGCGGACATAGTTCTCGGCTAGTATCCTCTTTACCGTCTCCAGGCCGTCCCTGATCGTCACGTCGTCGTTGGACGCGCAGTACATGCCGAGGAGATACTCCAGGACATAGACGGGAACGTTGGCCCCCTCCTTGACGAGCTTGGTCAGATCCTTCCGGACGACTTTTCCCGCGAAGTTCGCATTTAACAGTGTGTCGATATCGTCGGCCATACTCACAACTCCGAACTCGAACTCAGAACTCATCCATGAAGGCAATGTTGATCGACACTTCCACGCGGCTTTCCTCCGCCTCCGTAGCGGCGTTGCGGAGCACGAGGTAGTAGGGCTTCTTCTTGTCATAGGTGCGCTGTTCGAGGGACAGGACGACCCGCCGCTTGCGCTCCTCGAAGACGTCAGAGGCACTGTCGAACGTCATGCGTTCGATGTTGGTGATAGGCGTCGGGCCGTCATAGACGCCGATATCCAAGGTAACTGCCTTGCGTCGGTCCGTTACCTTCTCGGTCTGAAGGAGCTCCACCGCCCAACGGTTCGTTGTGATCTTGTGCGTCTGTCCCAGGACGGTCACCGGAACCTGCGTCGTCCGGGTCCGCTCACGGGACGAACCTTCCTTTTCACTGACTGTGACGACCGGAACGACGACTTCCTGCAGCATGGCGCCGCCATGGACGAACCTGGACCCTCCCACGAAGTGGAAGCGATTGTTTCCCTTAGGGATCCAGAACTGCATTCCGCCGTCCGCCCCCGCGGTCACCGAGGTCTCGCCACGGTATGCCACATCCGATTTCGGAAGGTCCCTTCCGAGTAGGTAGCGCTTCTTTGCAATCAGCGTTCCCGCGGGCCGATCCTTCAGGGCATTCTTGTCAGTCAGGTCAAGTCGCCGGTCCTGGAACAGAAAGCCATGGTCGGCCGTCACGAACACAACCGCACCATTGAGCTTGTCGATGATCGTTTTTTTTACAAGGTCAGCGATTTCACGGACGGCTTGTTTGACCGCCTCGAACGTCTCTCCCTCTGTGGATGCGCTGTCGCCCCGAGCGTCAATCACGTTGTGGTAAATGTAGACCACCTCGTACGGACGGACCAATTCGCGGCCATCCTCCTTTTTCATCTCGCGGATCTCGTCAGCCTTGACGGCAATCCCTTTGCGCTTCCCGAGAATGGTCGTGCGGTTGGGAGCCGCGGAAGAAACTCCGTCGACCATTACCGGCTCTCCCGCAGCGGGGTAAGTGAGCTTGGTGTGCGGCAAGAGGGCCGCCATCCCGAGAGCCGTATAGGATGGTAGGACCCCAAGCATCGGCTCGATCGATGCGTTTACGCGAAAGCGGCCGTTCAGATCGTCGATGAGCTCCTTTGCGGCCTCATACCGGAAGGCGTCGCTAACGATGACGAAAACCCGTTTGACGCTGTCCTCGAGGGCGGCAGCTACCTTGGCGTCGAAGAACCTTTGTTGGTTGCG
>JAOAPR010000218.1 GCA_025463005.1 Bryobacterales bacterium
CCACCGGCCTTCAGAATTCCCATCAACGCCGCGATCGTCTTGAAGGACTGCTCTACAAAGATACCCACTAACACTTCAGGACCGACGCCGCGCTTTCGCAAGTAGTGTGCGACCTGGTTCGCCTGCCGATCCAACTCGGCGTAGGTGAGGCGCTGGTTCCCTTGAATCAAGGCAACCGCGTGTGGCACTTCGCTGACTTTCTTCTGAAAAAGCTCGTGAACGCACTCTGCCGGGTAACCGTCAGACGTCTCACAGTCCAACGAAGGCAGGCCGGGTGCTCGGGAATGAACTTCTAACACAAAGTAGACTCGGCACAAATAGCGATAACCGCCCCGCCAAAGGGCCACTTCCGGGAACTCTGCTAAGATTAATATCCGCAGTATCGGAGACAACTGTGGTATATGCTCGGCCGGCCCTAACTCTCGCAGCGGGCTTTTTCCTCGCGCACTCAATCCTCTGGGGCGATCCCGGCTTCGGGAGCTTGCGCAAGAAGAAACTCAGCCTTCCCATTCGCCAGCCTGCCGTGGTGCGGCTCGCAAATACTTCCATTGCATTCACTGGCTCCTCGGCCAATCGGACATTCGCCCAGATTCAGGATGTTCTACTCACCAGCCTCGCCGCGGAAATGCTGGACAATGAAAAAACCCTGGTCCGAAAATCGACCCCCGCGGAGGCGGAATGGGCTCTGGGGCTAGCGGTAACCGGATTCTCTGTCGCGGCACCCCGGGAAAGAGTTGACAATGTCGGCAAGAGCGGCGCGGCCTACGTTCGCTGGACCGGCTCCCTGCGCGTTGCTTACCAGGTGCTCGATCGCTCCGGGCGCGCTCATGATGCAGGCAACGTCAGCTACAACTACGACAAGGAGTTCACCACAGGGGCGAGATTTGGCAGCTCGACCTTCACACGGTTATCCGTCCCGGGGCTGAAAAAATCGGCTATCAACAGGGAACCTCATACCCCCGACGATGTGCGGGACATCCTCGTGGCTGAGGTAGTTGGTCAGATCGCCAAGAAACTGGGGAACACCAGCAAGACCATTGATGTGGATATCGCCACGGGCGAGGATCATCTCAATCGGGCCGCCGACTTCATGGAGAATCGCTTGTGGTCGCGGGCACTCGACGAGATCGAAAAGACGCCTGTGTTCCCCAAGCCGGAAAGCGAGGCCTATCGACAATATGATCTAGGACTCGTGCATGAGGCGATGGCCTATGACGCGAAGGTGTTCAAAGATCAGAAGGCTGATCTCTTGGCGGCCCAGGAGTACTACGACAAGGCCCTGGAAATGAACAGGAAGGAAAAATATTTCGTCGCGACGGTGGCCCGCGTCAAAGATGATCTGGCTCGCTATAAGGCGTTCGAAGGGATGCAAAAGAGCGATCAGAAGCAGGTAGCGCAACAGCCCTCTGCACCTCCGGCGGCAGCACCGAAGACAGTAGCGGCGCCGAAAACTCAGGTTGCCACGGCGAAATCGCAGAGTTCCGCGGCTCCGAAGCCGGCATCCCCGACTTCGAAGAGTGCGTCATCGGGGAAGACGCTGCAAGCCTCGGACGTCATAGAAATGTTCAGCGCGGGTGTGCCGGAATCGCAAATCGTCGATATTATTCGGACCTCTCCCGTGCGATTCGATCCGTTGGACAAGGACACGGCCATTGCACTCGCCAGAGCCAAGCTTCCGGTCACCCTGCAAAATGAGTTGCGGAAGAAGGTTGGCGCAGCGCTGCTCGGACCCGCCAAAACTTCAGCTACGGGTAAATGATTTGCTCGTGACACGCCGGGAATGGATCGCATTGACCGCCGCCGCGGGCCTGCGGGCGCAGAGCGCCGACGATAGCGTTGGGGCCGCCCGGGACTTGGTGTACCAAGCACTGGAGCTTCTTTCGCCGCACGCAGCTCCCGCCGAGATCACCCGCGCATTGCGCTTCCTTCGCGGCGCTTTGGATCAGTATCCGGGATTCGGCGACGCCCACTATTACCGCTCGCTGTGCCTGCAGCACCTGAAACAGGACCCCACCCTGCAAAAGAGCGATCTGGAGGCCGCCCAGCGTTACCAGTCCGAGGCCTTGCGCGATAAACGCGACCCGTTCTTCCTGGCGGTTCCCAAGATCGACGAGAACCTGGCGAGGGTCGGTCAAAAATGGGCGCTGGTTATCGGCATCAGTCGATTCCAGCCCGAAAAGGGTCCCGAGCCGCTCACGTTCGCAGCGAACGATGCGAAGGCTCTGGCCGATCTCTTGCGTGATCCGAGCGCGGGACGCTTCCCTGCCAACCAGGTGTTTGAGCTCATTAATCAGGCCGCGACTACTTCCGCCATCAAAGCGCGGTTGAACACCATCGCCACGCGCGCCAAGCCCGAGGACATCGTCCTGGTGTATGTCTCCACACACGGCTCCTCGCGCGCGGACGATATCCGCCAGGTGAGCTATCTCTATACCTACGACACCGACGTTACCAGTCGCGATCAGATTTTCGGCACCGCGCTTGCTATGGTCGATTTGTCTGGAATCATCAGCAACCGGTGCCTGGCACAACGAACCGTGGTCATTTTCGATACGTGCCACAGTGGCGCTGGTGTGGCCGCCCAGGCGCTGACGCCCGTGGAGATCGACCGGCTGCGGGAAGGCGCTGGACGTTACATTCTCAGCTCCTGCGAGCCGAATCAGCGGTCCTATGAGAGCGCCGGCCACGGCTTCTTTACTGCCAGCCTCATCGACCACCTTCGCGCCCGGAAGGGCTGCGTTTCCGTGAACGATCTTTTCAAGCAGGTCAGGACCGATGTCATCGAGAAAGTTCGAAAACTGAACAAGGAACAGCGCCCTGTGATCGCCAATAGCGAGCGAGCGGCGGAGATCGTGCTAGGCGCCGCGGTGGGCAGTCCGAGCGGCGGCTGCGGCACGGTCTAGTGCGCGTGTTTAGGCTTCTTTAGATCCATCTTGTAAATTTCCACGATCATGTGCAGGACTACACCGGCCACGACTCCGATACAGCTCAGCCATACTTGTCCGAACCAGAATGCGAGGGCGCTCAGCAGGAACGCACCGCCGATTGAAAGAACACAGAGCTCCATCATGCGGCGAACCTTGACCAGCGTCCAGAAGATATACACCACTAGAGATCCGAGCAACAGGTCTGCAAGAATCGTCAGTGGACGCCACGCTTCAGTGATGGTTGCCTTGTCGATTTCGGCCTGCATAGCATAGGCATTAATACGCAGGCCCGGGACGGGACCATCCGGAGTCTCGTATGCATCGCGGGCATTCGCGAAGGTCCCGCCCAGCAGAACGATGGTCGGTTTGCTCAACGTGTCGGCCAGCGAGCCCCACAATGGTCCCTGGTGGCTTTCACTCTTTGTGGAGCAGCCGAACACTTTGTCGGCGGGGAAACGCTGCCCGATTTGCACTCTTGAGGAGACGAAAACTTCCTCGGGGCCGCCTTTCTCGATACTGCACGATCCGGTCGCATCGCAGTATTTTTCCGCGATCATGGTGGCCCAGCTCGCACGCTCCTCCGGATGCACCTGGGGATTTAGCGGGTCGTTCGAAACCTGGACGCGGCGCGGAAATCGACGGAGGCGGAGGTCTTCGTCGGGAGGAAACACAGGAAGGCTCCAATCAAAGGGAGCGTCTTTCAGGTCCTCAGCCGCTCTTCCGAGCACACGCGACGGCCTGACGATCAACGCATCCGGATTGCCCAGAAGCCACCAGCCAAAGGACACCGCTTCGACATGGGCAACTTCTCCCGATGCCGCCCAAATGACCGCCGGCCCCTCGCCGACAGGCTTTTTCTTCCACTCTTCGGCCAGCCGTTCGTACCCGGCTTGATTCTCCTGTTTCTCGGAATCGGTCACGATGTCGATACCGATCACCGCCGGCCGTCCTGATGGAGTACCGTTCGCCAGTTTGGTTACCATCGCGCCGACTGTCTCAGGATCAAGAGGCGAGGTTCCGCGGAAACACTCGCGGTAGGCGTCATCATCGATCTCGACGGTGACGATGGGGCTGGTCGAAGCTGAGAGCACGCTTCGCGAAGTATTCCGGAGAAACAGATCCAGAATGCGCCCTTCTACTCCAGCCAGCCAGCCGTGATATTCCAGCAATTGCATCACGAAGGCAAGAAACAAGACCAACAGCAATCCCCAGCGTTCCTCGCTGACAAACCGGGCGAATTGCCCCGTCGGATGATGGCCGCTTCCCTTCTCCGGCCCTTTGAGTACGACCGTCAGTGTCTCCCGAACACGAATCCAGATCGTGACCCGCGGTGGGGGCGGAGCTTCCTTCGAAGATTCGTCGTCACTCACGTCGTCACTCATTTGGATCGCAGCGAATCCGCCAGATACGCCAGTACCGCGTGACGAACCGTCGCGACCACTGACGGATCAGACCCGGACTGCTCAAGCTGGCTGAACCACGCGGCATCGTTCTTCCAATCCGCGCTGATCCGCGGAAAATCAGGCTCGGGAGCCACCAGAACCCAGGCCGCCGCTGCATCCGGATCGGCCGGGCAATTCCCGCCGGAACCAGGGACGCCTTTAACTATCTCGTACAGGCCCGCACTCGCCATAGGTACGCGGGCGACGCCTTCAGGGTCTAGACTGCGATCCCAGTCGACACTGAAAGTCAGCACGGGTCCAGCGGCTGGGATGCTGCTGAGGCGGAAGCAGTGACGCCCTTCCAGAATCCGGTTGAGCGCCGGACCCCAATGTATGCCCTGAGCATTCTGAAGCACCAGGGCGTCCGACGCATTCCCACCCGAACGCACTCCGAGCGTCACAGGATCCTTCGGCTGCCGGCGAAACAGAGTATCGAACAGCGTTCTACTCTCGGGTGCCACGCGGCTGGTAAGCACGCCACGACCGGATTCCGCCCGGTTGTTGCTTGCGCCGCCCGGATCGGAGCGCTGCACTCTCACGCCATCGACCTTAGTGGCGCAGACGGGAATCCGGCACGGCTGCGCTCCGCACTCATATACCAGCCAGCCCGCCTGCCCGCACTCCAATATCAGCGCAGTAGCGTTCGCTGTTCCGGATAGAACGTCCTGTGCGGACAAGCTGGTTCCACGCGCAATGGCGCGTCCGCTCACGGACCAGTCTTTTTCAGCCAGAACCACGTGGGCGGCTGCCTCAGTTTTGGCTTTAGGGGTCTGAGCGAGCAGGAGCGAACCGGCCAGAATGCAGGAAATCAGCAATTTAATGACGCCCATGTCCTGCAATTGTATACTGCGAAAGCCTGCAGTAGTCATGGGCGCGGGCGGCGCTACAGTAAGAGAAAGGCACACAAATGGCAAGTCGGACATGGCCGGCGATTCTGATCCTTGCCCTCTTGCTCGCCTCCACTGCCTCCATCGCGTTCTTTCAGGGCTCCGCTCCTGAGGACGAAACCGCTTGGGTCTGCCCCATGCATCCCGATTACACGATGGACGTCACCGGCAAGTGTCCTCGCTGCGGAATGGATCTGGTTCGCGCCGCGCCCTTCGACGTTCGCGATTATCGGCTCGACTTCCGCACCGTGCCCGCGCTGGTCAAGCCCGGTCAGAAAACCTCGATGCGCTTCACGATCATGCATCCCGGTACGGGCGAGCCGGTGAAGAAGTTTGAGGTGGTACACGAGAAGCAATATCACCTGTTTGTCATCAGCCAGGACATGGAGTACTTTCAGCACATCCATCCGGAAGAGCAACCCGACGGTACCTGGACCATTGATGTAACGCTCCCGAAGCCCGGCTATTACAAGGTCCTGTCCGATTTCATGCCGAGCGGCGGCGCGCCGCAATTTCTCGCTCGTCCGCTGGTCACTGCCGGGTATACGGGCGATCTGGAATCCAACAGCGCTCGGCTTACTCCCGACGTGGCGCTGACGAAAACCGTCGACGATATCACGGCGACCATCGCGTACGATCCGCAAACTTGCATCGTCGGCCTATACTGCCATCTCAACTACCATCTGACCGACACAGGTACCGGCCGTCCGATCACGGATCTTCAAACCTATCTCGGCGCCTTCGGACACACGCTGATCATGAGCGAAGACATGGTGGATTACGTCCACTCCCATCCGCTCGACATCCTGGCGATGCCGGACGATGACGGGGGTCCTCCGCAGTTCCTGATTCCGCCGGGCGCCGACCTCGAAAAGCTCAGGGGCGGTCCGGACGTGACCTTCGAAGGGCTCATGCCGAAGCCCGGCCGCTATCGTGCCTGGACCCAGTTCCGGCGCAACGGCACGGTCCACACGTTCGCGTTCACGTTTGAGGCGGTAATGCCATGAAGAGACTCGTCCCAATCATGGCTGTTTTCGCCGCAGTGGGATTTTCTCACGAAACTCTAACGACCACCGTCCTGTTCGACCGCGAGATCGTCCGCATCCTCGATAAACATTGCGTCATGTGCCACGTCGAAAACGGCCCGTCTTTCCCGCTTGCGACGTATGAGCAGACGTGGCTCAAAAAGCGCGAGATTCGAGCTGCCGCAATCGCCCGCCACATGCCGCCCTGGGCCGCGGTACCCGGTTACGGACAGTTCATGAACGAAAACAGCCTTACGCTGCGGGAAACGCAATTCATCGTCTCGTGGGTGGAGGGCCTGGGGCCTCGGAACGCGGGAACCGTTTTCACGAACACCGCTACTCCGGGAGCCGCGCGGCCAAAAGAAGTTCAGGCACATGCGGATTTCGGCATTTGGCAGCTCGGCCAGCCGCAACTCACGCGCCAACTAGCCGCGAACACAATCGAGCCGAAGACCGACGAGGTCAAGCGGACGGTAATCGATCTCGGGCTGACCTCGGAACGCCGACTACGCGCATTGGAATTCATGCCGGGAGACCGTCGCGTCATCCGTGCGGCATTCTTCACCCTCCAGGAAACCGGCCAGTGGATCGGAAGCTGGACGCCCTGGTACGGATACATGAGGCTTCCTAAAGGGACCGCGTACCGGTTACCTGCCGGCTCCCACATTCTGGCCGAGATCCACTATCGCGGGACGAAGGAGCGCGTCGTAGATCGTGGAACACTGGGTCTGTTTTTCGCAGATCAGCCGACGCCGGACTTGGTATCCGACGTCATTGTTGAAGCCAAGACCCGGCTCGCTGCGGACACCTACGTTGTCGCACTCAAACCGGAGATACCGCCCGGCGTGAAATCCGTCGAAGTATCGGCGCGCAAGCCCGATGGCACCACCGAAATACTGCTCTTCGCTAAAGACATCCCCGTCGACTGGCCGACGCCCTACATTCTTAAAGAGCCGGCGGCGCTTCCGCGCGGGACGGTGCTGACAGCGACCGGAGGAGTCCGCGTAACGGTGAGCACCTACCGGGCGCGCAAATGAAGTTCTTCGAGCTCTTCGAGTGTTCGGGGCCAGTCTTCACGCAGCAGGCGGCTTAGCGCACGATCGGCGAGCAAACGGCCTTCGGTCTGGCACACGGCACAGTAGTTGGTCTCATTCGAAGCGTAGCGGATGCGTTGGATTTTGGCTCCGCAGCGGGGGCAGGGCTGTCCGTAGCGGCCGTGCACGGCCATCTCTTCGCGGAACGCAGTGACCCCTTCGGGAAATCCGCCGGCGGCTTCAGCGCGAAGGCGGTCGATCCATTCCTTTAATACCCCTTGTGTGGCGGCATGAAGTCTCGCGATTTCTTCAGCCGTCAGCCGCGATGTGAGCGTGATGGGCGATAGCCGCGCGCGGTGGAGGATCTCGTCCGAATACGCGTTGCCGATCCCGCTGAACACGTGAGGATCGGTGAGCGCGCGCTTTAGAGTGTGGTTCCCGGTGGTCAGCGCGCGCGTAAACTCGCCGAGCGGCGCCCTCATCACATCTATTCCGCCTGGATCGAGAGCCACCAGCCCGGCCTCGCCCGCCGCCATGTGCAGCGATGCGCGCTTTTGCGATCCGGCCTCCGTCAGCGTGAGGCAGCCCGAGTCGAACAGGAACGCTGCCAAGGTCCGGCGGCCGTCGGGCTTCCGCGCCCGCTCACTCCAGTGCAGGCGCCCGGCGATCATCAGGTGCAGGACCAGCCAAATCTCGTTATCGAAGCCGATCGCGATGCGTTTGCCGACCCGCCGGATCGCCGCAACCGTGTGCCCTACGCACGCGTTCACCGGCGGCTCGATCGTGCGCAGCAGAAAGGGACTAGCGATTTGAGCCTGGATCAGCTCATGTCCGGAGATCCTCTGCTCCAGCGCCTCGATATAGACCGTGATGTCGGGGAGTTCCGGCATAATACAAATATGACTGTTGCCGAGGCCCTGAGGCACCTTCGATATTCCGGCTGGGCGTCCCGAAAGCTCCTGGATGCCGCCCGGAACCTGAACCCCGAGGATCTGGAACGCCCCGTCGGCGTGTCGCACGGGAGCATCCTTGGGACGCTGTCCCATATTCATTTCGCGGACCGCATCTGGTACGCGCGCGTGGTGGATCCGAACGAGCCTCTGATCAAGGAAGCGGACCTGCCTACGCTGGAGCGGGAGTGGGCGGCCATCCAGCGGAAGTGGGAAGCGTGGGCCGAAGGGTTGCGCGACGCCGACCTGGAGCGCGTCGTTGCTTACAAGTCGCTGGACGGGAAAAGCGCTTTTGAGAGCGTCACGTCGGAGATCGTGCTGCACCTGGTGAACCATGCGACCCTGCATCGCGGGCAGGCGGTGGGGATGCTGCGGCAGTTGGGGATCACGCCGCCCGGCACCGATCTGATCTACTACTATCGCGAACTCTCCGCCGCAGCGGCTTCTTAAAATCCCATCACCTGATACCCGGCATCCACGAACACTACGTTGCCCGTGACGCCGCGTCCCAGGTCGCTCGCCAGAAATACCGCAGTGTCGGCGACTTCCTCGGGCGTGCAGTTGCGCCGCAACGGAGCCCGTGTGGGTATGGCTTCGAGCATTTTGGAGAGTCCCGCTACTGCGCGCGACGACGCCGTTTTCACCGCCCCGGCGGAAATCGCGTTCACACGAATGTTGGAAGGTCCCAGGTCGCTCGAAAGGTAGCGCACGCATGCTTCGAGCGACGCCTTAGCGACGCCCATCACGTTGTAGTTCCCGACCACGCGGGTCGCGCCCAGATACGACAGCGTGATCACCGAACCGCCTTCGGTCATCAACGGAGCGACGGTGCGAGCGGCCGAAACAAGGGAATAGGCGCTCACGTCCTGCGCCAGCAGATAACCCGCGCGTGAGGTTTCAAGGAACGGACGCGTCAGGTCTTCCCGATTTGCGAATGCAATGCTGTGAACCAGTGTGTCCAGCCGCCCGTGCTGGCGGACGGTCTCGGCCAACCGCGCCAGATCCTCGTCGCGGGTCACGTCGCACTCGAAAATGGCGGCCGCGCCGACCCCGGAACCCAGCTCCTCCACGGTTTCTTTCTGGCGCTCGCCCTGATAGGTCAGCAGCAGTTTGGCACCTTCGCGGTGGAAGGCTTGGGCAATGGCGTAGGCGAGACTCCATTTGTTCGCCAGGCCGAGAATCAGCGCGGTCTTCCCCGCGAGCAGTTCAGGCATGAACTGCTATTCTAGCGTGGCGATATCGAGTCCCGCCAAACTGTACACTGAATTTACTGCCGTTGGATCTCTCGACCCCACTTATGTATGTAAAAGGCGTGGGCCCGGCGCGCGCCGCAATGCTCGAGGCCAAAGGCCTCAAAATCGTGGAGGACCTGCTTTCGTATGCCCCTTTTCGCTACGAGGACCGCAGTAACGTAAAGCAGATCGGCGCGCTGGCTCCCGGCGAAATGGCCACCGTGCTGGCCGAAGTGCGCACTACGCGCCTCTCCGGGTTCCGCCGGCGCGGCCTCGGCATGTTCGAAGCCACCTTCACCGATCCTTCGGGAGGCGTGCTCGCCGGCAAATGGTTTCATGGCGGATACCTGAACGATATCCTCGCGCCGGGGCAAAGGATCGCTCTATTCGGCAAGGTCGAGTACGATTCCTATAGCCGCGGCTTGGCGATGATGCATCCGGAGTTCGAGATCCTCTCGTCCGACGATGACCGCGATTCGTCGCTGCACACCGGTCGCGTAGTTCCGGTTTACGAAGCTGCCGGAAAGGTCAACACGCGAGTTTTTCGGTCGCTGATTCATCGTGTCCTGGAGAGCCTGCCGCCACAGAACGATCCATTGCCGCCCCACGTGCTGAAACAGATGAAGCTGCCGGATCGCTGGACGGCCATCCGTGGGCTGCATTTCCCGCCGCCGGATTCGGATCTGCGATTGTTGAATTCGTTCCGTTCGCCTGCGCAGTTCCGGCTGATCTTCGAGGAATTCTTTTGGCTCGAATGCGGACTGGAGCTGAAGCGCGCAAGGGCTCGCCTGGATCCCGGGATAGGCTTTCAATTGACGGATCGCGTTCGCGAGCGGATCAAGCAGATGCTGCCGTTCAAGCCGACCGGTGCACAGAAGCGCGTGCTGGCGGAGATCGCGCACGACATGGCGGCTCCGCATCCCATGTACCGGCTGCTGCAAGGGGACGTCGGCAGCGGTAAGACGCTCGTCGCGGCCGAGGCGGCCATCATCGCCATCGAAAACGGCTTCCAGGTGGCCGTGCTCGCGCCCACCGAAATCCTGGCGGCGCAGCATTATTTCTATTTCAAGAAACTGTTTCAAAGGCTCGGCTACACCACCATTTTGCTTACGGGTTCCAGCACCGCGCGCGAAAAGACCCAGCTTAAGAAGCTGGTGGCGGCGGGGTTGGCGAAGGTGGTCATCGGCACACACGCGCTGCTTGAAGCGGACGTGGAGTTCGCCAAGCTCGGGCTAGCTGTGGTGGACGAGCAGCACCGCTTCGGCGTGGAGCAGCGCCAGAAGCTGCTTGAAAAGGGCGCGCATCCGGACGTTCTCGTGATGACGGCGACGCCGATTCCCAGAACGCTGGCCTTGACGGTCTACGGTGACCTGGACGTGAGCGTGATCGATGAAATGCCGCCCGGCAGGAAGCCGATCATCACCAAACATGTTGAGGACTCTCGGGTCGAGCAGGTCTACAGCTTCCTGCGCAAGCACATCGATCAGGGTTCGCAGGCTTACGTTGTATATCCGGTGATCGAGGAGTCGGAGACTCAGGCCATGAAAGCCGCGCAGAAGATGCACGAACATCTTTCGCGGATAGTCTTTCCGGATTTGGCTGTGGGGCTACTGCACGGCAAACTTTCGTCCGACGAAAAAGAGTCAGCGATGGAGCGATTCCAGCGCGGTGAGTCCAAGATTCTGGTGGCGACCACCGTGATCGAAGTCGGCGTGGACGTCCCGAATGCCACCGTGATGGTGATCGAGCAAGCCGAGCGCTTCGGCCTGGCGCAGCTTCACCAGCTTCGCGGGCGGGTAGGCCGGGGAGCCGAACAGAGCTACTGCATTCTGGTCACCGAGAAGCTGAATCCGGCGGCCAGCGAACGCATCCGCACGCTGGTGGAATCGAATGACGGTTTTTACATTTCCGAGATGGATATGAAGCTGCGCGGTCCCGGTGAGTTTTTTGGCACGCGGCAATCCGGCCTCCCGGCGTTGCATATCGGCAATATTCTGCGCGACCCCGACATCCTGGAGATCGCGCGCAACGAAGCGGCCGCGTTTGTGGCGCATCCGCCGCAGGAAAGCGATCTGCGCCGCGCGATTGAGTTCATTCGCGACCACTGGCAGCGGCGCTACGGCCTCGTGCAGGTAGGATGACGCAAGTGGGATCATGCGCGTAATCGGGGGTGAATTTCGCAGCCGTCCACTTAAGAGCCTGCCCGGGCTGGACGTGCGCCCCACGCCCGATCGTCTGCGCGAAGCGTTGTTCAACGTGCTCGCGCCCCGCATCGCAGGAGTGGTCTTCGCCGACCTTTATGCCGGCACTGGGGCTGTCGGGATCGAGGCTCTGAGCCGCGGCGCAGCGCGGGCTATCTTTGCCGAGCAGAGCCGCGCCGCAGTAGGCGTGCTGCGCCAGAACCTGAAATCGCTGGGACTCGAACCGCGTGCAGACGTGCGGCAGGGACGGGCGACGGCGCTGATCGGCAAGATCGAGGCGGATATCGTGTTCCTCGATCCTCCTTATCCTCTGGAGGGCGAGTACGAAAGTGCTCTCGTCAAGCTGGGTGGACGGCCGCCGCAGCTAGTCATCGTTCAGCATGATGTGCGGCAGAAGCTCGCGCCCGACTACGGAGCCCTTCACCAGACACGCCTGCTACGGCAGGGGGACAACTGTCTGAGTTTTTACGGCTGACGCGGTGCAACCAGATAATTGATGTACATCCAGTAACAGCCGGCGACGACGGCTACAAAGATCACAATCGCGATTACGATTGCCACCCAGCGGCCGGAAACCGTTTTGTCGGACGGCTGCATGCTATGGCGAACTGGCCGCCGCCGAGGCGCCTTTCGAATTGGTGAGCGTCACGGTCACTTTCGTCACCGACGCCGCGCTGCCTTGGGTCACGCTGAACGGAACAGTCAGCTTGAACTGGCCGCCGGTGGCGTTCGACGCAGCAGTGGTGAACCACGTTGCGTAGGGCGACGTCAGCGGAACGGTGATTGCAGTTTGGGAAGCGCCCGATACCGTGAATTGGAAGCTCCCGCTGGATACCTCGCGCGTGTTGGAGTACCCCGAGACCACCACGCTGACCCCGCCTGTTACCTGTTGCAGTGTTACTGACGTGATCACCGGCACTGCGGGATCGATCGTGATGGTTTTCGCTAAATCGGGGCTGCCCGGTACGCTCGCGGTCAGTCTGATCGTACCGGCCACAGTGCCTGTAATGACGGTGGCGTTCGGAGCCGACGGAAAACTGGCTGTGGTGGCGCCTTGGGGGATGGTGAACGAAAGCGAACGTGATCCGTTCGAGAATCTAACCATGTCATCTGCGCCGCCAACCGAAGACAAGAACGCCAGGGCGAGCGTGCCGTTGACATCGCCTTTCATCGGAGTTGCGACCACCACGCTAACACCCGATTGCTGGCCCGACCCGGAACTGGAAGGTCCAGTGATGCTGAGCGTCAGCGGGGCGATGTTAATCTGGACCGGGAAAGATGCGGTGCGTCCGCTTGCATCGGTCACTGTGAAGGTAACAGGGAAGGCTCCGATCGCGGTCGGCGTTCCGCTTATCGCGCCGGTCGACGCATTCAATTGGACTCCTGGCGGCAGCGTCCCCGCGGAGACTGAGAACGCATACGGCGAAGTACCGCCGGCCGCCGTAACTGCTTCCGAAAGGGGAACACCCACGGAGGTGGTGATGTTATTGGCGCTGATCGTCAACGGCGCCGCCACGACCAGCGCAAGGCTCCGGCTTGCGGTCTGCTTAGCGGCATCCGAGGCCTGAACGGTAAATGAAGACGACCCGACAGCAGTAGGTGTGCCGCTGATCACGCCCGTCGTCTGATCCAGCGCCAGCCCTGCCGGCAAGTTTCCGCTGGTGACAGTCCAAGCTATAGGCAGCACTCCCCCGGTCGCGGTGAGTGTTTGCGAGTAACTCTGGTTCAGCGTACCGCCGGGAAGCGACGTCGTCGTGATCGTCAACTGCTGACTCGTACCGATCGTGATCGTGAACACCTTGATCGCGGTAGTGCCGCTGAAATCGGCGACCTGTAGCGTGAACTGCGAAGTCCCCTGCGCAGTCGGAGTTCCGCTGATCTGCCCGTTACCCGAATTCAAACTCAGCCCCGCAGGCAGGCTTCCGGCGGCAACGGTCCAACTATATGGGAGCGATCCTCCGGTGGCCGAGACCGCAGCGGAGTACGCCACTCCGGGAGAGCCGTTCGGGAGGGAAGTGGTGGTGATTGAAACTGCGGGGAACACGTTCAGCGTATATATCTGCGAAAAGACCGCTCCCGTGGAGTCGCGAAGTGAGACAGGGATCGCGAAGGCCCCCCCATTTGGCGGTGTCCCCGAGATCGCTCCGGTGTTCGTGTTGATGCTCAGGCTCTGCGGGCTCGCGATATCGAAACTCCAGCGGTAAGGAGGGATTCCGCCGGCGGGCGTGAGTGTAGCGCGGTAGGGTACATTCTGGTTTGCGTTGGGCAGCGACGTTTCCACAATATGCAGCGGGCCCAGTGTGATGTTAAACGTAAAAGTCCGGGTCGCGATTACCTGCGTCAGCGCGTCCATCGCTTGGATCTGGAAGGTAAACGTCCCGGTGCTGAGTCCAAAGCCGGTCAGCAGGCCGCCTGAGGACAGGCTGAATCCCGACGGCAACTGCGAGCCGGCCGGCACAGACCAAATCACGCTGCCGCCACCTGCCGACTTCAACTGGAACGAGTAGGGCTGGTTCACCGTGGCATCCGGCAGCGCCAGCGTGGTAATGACCAGACCCCCTATGACGTTGATTGTGAACTTAGCCGTCGTAGTCGCCTGGGTCACTTGATCCAGAAGCTGGACCGTGAACGGGTAGCTGGCAGTTACGTTCGGTGCAGTACCGGACAAGGTACCTGTGCCGGCGCCGAGCACGATTCCCGGCGGCAACGCGCCGGCCGTGATGGACCACGCGAATTGGCCGGTCCCGCCTGTGGCCTGTATCTGAAAAGCATAAGGTTGGTTCGCAGCCGCGTCGGGCAGCGTCGACGTGGTGATCTGAAGCGGCTGGACCACTGCCAGGGTGAATTGTCGCGACGCCGCCCGATCGGTCGACAGAGAGGTCGCCTGTAGCGTGAACGTGTATACGCCTGGGACGGTTTGAACAGTTCCCGTGCATGTCGGAGGACCACTCGCGGTTGGAAACCCATAACAGAAGGTGCCGGTCGTATTCTGCCCAGCCTGACCCGGTCCCACTACAAAACCGGACGCGCCGGACCCAGAGGGAAGGAAGTCCCAACTTAGCGGACCGGTGTCATTAGCGGTCTGCAAAACAAAAGGCGTATAGGGCTGGCCGAAGATCGCAGTAGGCAGAGACGTCGTAGTGATGGTGAAGCCAGCACTCTGCCCCCGAGCCGCCAAGGCCGCCGCCGCAACTCCAATCGCCAGCGTTGTGAGCCGCCTCATTGGCCTGCTCCTGCATCCAGCGCCAACGGTGCGAAAAGAATCTCGCCGCGAGCAGCATCGAACAGCTTAAATGCGCCGTCCTGAACACCTGTAAGCCGGAATGCCGAGGCCCCGATGCCGAACAATCCTTCCGGACGGCAGCCGCAATCGGATGTAGTGGCGGCTCCCGAACCGATATCGACCGTTGTTACCGACCCGCTGCGATCCGCAAGCACCACTTTCCGGTTATCAGAGGTTGCCGCGACGGCCACGGGCTGTAACGTTGAATCGGCTGACGCCACCAGACTTGTGACTACGGCGAAGCCGTCAACGCCGGTCACCATTTGCAGGCTGGCCGCGCTGGCAGCCGCCAGGTCGTGCGTTCCCTGGAAAAATGCGAGCGCTGAAACGCGGTCCTCGATAGGCAGCCGGTTCACCTCGCCATTAGGACCGAAGGCGTGCACGCCGGCCGGCCAGGTTCCTGCGAACCAGGCTCCGTCGTCACTGAGCGCCACCGCTTCGGGCGTAGATCCAAGGAAAGATGCGTCCACCTGCCGGATGACGGGTGTATCCGGTAAACCGGTGACCAATTGCACCTGGTTAATGGACGAGAACCACAGTGCCGCCGACGATCCGCGCGGGCTCAGCACAATAAAGTCCGGAGCGATTCCGGCGCCGTCCAACGGGATTAACCCGTTTTCAGGCGAATAAATGAACACATTACCGTTTTGAGCGGTAGAAACCAATACGTAATTCCGCGCAGGAGACGCAGCAATTCGCGAGAAGTCCTGATCGGTCAGAACCGCTGCCCCAATGGCGGCGGCAGCGGGGATGCCGTACACAGGCCGGATGCGGGCTCCGTCCGGAACCCAGCCCAACTGTGGCGCGCCAACCTGCGCGAATCCGATGCCGGCCGCGCCAAATAAGCACGCCGCAAGAATTGTTTCGTGTCTCATTGGGGCCCTCCGACGGTCGGCGTTCCTGGTGTGATCACGATCGGGCCAGTGGCGGCTGGAGTTCCGCTGCCGCCTCCGTGAGTCGCGGCGACGATGCCTCCGGCGGCAGCGCCTCCGGCGATACCCAGAATAATGGCCCATTTGGCGGCGGTGCTCAGACCCGCGCCGGATGCCGCGGCAGCTCCCGCGGCGTTAGTTTGGGTGATCACAGAGCTGGCGGTCAGGCCCTGGAACGAAGCGGTCACGCGAATCTGCATCGGCCCGCTCTGATTATTGGGACGAATACCGCGCGCGGCGGCTCTGCCCTGGTTATCGGTCACCGTCATCAGCATGCGCGACCCGTCCGGAAACGTTCCGCTGGCGCCTTGGCCGGGAAGTAAAAATACAACCACCGCGCCGGCCACGGGTTTGTGATTTTCATCCTCCACCTGCACAATTGGCTCGCGATTTACGCGCTGGCGGACGTTATTGATAGCGCCTTCTCCCTCGACGATGGTGATGCTGAGCCCGGTCACCGGCTGCTGCGCCCATAAAGGCGCGCGAAATAGATCGAGCAGGACCAGGAAAATCAGCAAGACCCGCTGCTGTGTGACGGCGGTCATGGCTCCCTCCAAACTCACAACAGTACCATTCCGGACACGCCGCGGCCAAGCTCGTTTAGTCGGTCCCGGTGTAACATCGAGAATACGGGCGCGTAGCTCAGGTGGATAGAGCATCAGCCTTCTAAAATGGCATTCGATTGCAAACAAAGACAATAGCGTTTTTGTTGGCCTCTTTCTGGCGATTGAGAACAGCCAGTTTTCGTTCCCGCATCTCCAGCGAAATCGATTAGTGTGATTAGTGTGCTGACCGAATTGGCTTGAGTGCCGGTCGGTGCGCGTCTCATCGCTCGGGAACGCTCCGACCTTGTTTCGTGACCGTGCCGAGTTCCGGACCACTCCTAACGGAGATCAAACGGACATCATCAGGCGTCTCGCTCGGGACCCTTCGATGCAAGTTGCTCCACGTTGAATTGCCGCCCCGAACCGGTCTTTGTAGGAGTCGCGCGAGCTGGTATACCTAGCGCGCTTCATCGGCGAGGTGCGGCACCCTGACG
>JAOAPR010000227.1 GCA_025463005.1 Bryobacterales bacterium
TAAATACCCCTATTTCCGACCGCTACCAAGCCAGTATTTACTGTCCCGCCCAGGTCGCCGAGGGCAAGGACCGAGCCGTCTTTTTCCCAGAGGACGGCGTGCGGCCCAACTATGACTCCCGAAGGCAGGGTGTTCTCGCACAAACCCGACGTACCGACGACCTGGCCGTTGTCGTTTATCCAGAACGCGACCCCAACAGTGTCGCCGGGGAGCGGGAGGAGTTTTTGGGGCATCTCTCCTGGCTGCTTTGGCCCCCATATCACCGCGTGAAAAGGGTGCTGTTGAGGCTTTATGCAGCGTGAGTCCATCTCGGTGTTAGCGATCATCTGAAAACGTACATTTTTGGACTTCGGCCGGGGCGGAGTTGTCGACGATATTCCGTAGCTTGAGGCGCAGGTACTGGAGATAACCGCCGGGAGCGGGATGCTCCTGGAGTTCTTCAATGACGGGTTGGAAGTAGGCCAGTGAACGGATTCGCGGCAGTGGCGGCACGTCCGTGGGCCGGGCGTTGCGGCGGATGCAGGCCAGCAAGAGAGCGGTCTCAACCACTTCAAGGGGAACGCCGCGGTCAAACCAGATGTGAGCCTGGCGCTGGTCCGGAACGCTGGCGCGCAACGGAGTGTCCGGCAGGTCTACGTAGAGGGTCGACACCGCGGCGACATAAAGCGCGGGATTGGAGTGTGGCTCCAAGATGGAAGAGGCGGAAGTCATTTCTTCCTCCGGCGCGCTGCCGTTTCCTGCTCGCTTTCGCGCATCCGATAGCTGTCGCCTTCAATCGCGGTGACGTCGGCGTGATGGAGCAAACGATCCAGTAGCGTGACGATACAGGTCGCGTTAGGAAAGACTTCGTTCCATTCTTTGAATGGACGATTCGTCGTCAGGATCACTGGCTTGCGTTCATAACGGCGGTTGACGACTTCGTAGAGCAGGTCGGCCGCCTTGTCGTCGAAGGATAAATACCCGACCTCATCAATGCACAATAATCCAACACTGGCGTACCCGCGCAGTTTGCGGCGGCGGCCTTCTGGAGACTGCCGATGCAGCTCTTCGAGCAACGCCGCTGCGGAACGGAACAGGACGGTATGACCGGCGAGCACCGCGGCGTGAGCGATGTTCTGAGCGATCATCGTCTTGCCCAAACCGTTGCGGCCCACCAGGATGAGATTGCGGGTTTCCCCAAGAAAATCCAGGGTCAGCGCGCGTTCGATGATGTCACGTTCGATCTTGGCGGGCCAGGACCAATCGAAGTCGGCCATGGGCTTAAATCTTTTGATGCCGCTGATCCGCAGCCGCCGCTCCAGGCTGCGGCGAGAGCGTTCGGTGGCTTCTGCCTTGGCGAGTTCTTCGAGGATCTGATGAGCCGAGCAGCGGGCCTTGGTGACACGCGCGATGAAGTCATCCAACTGCGTGGGCACGGCGCACAAGCCGATCTGCTTGAGTTGAGTGGCAAGATTATTGTTTGTCATTGCCGGTGTCTTGGGTGCGGGCGAGTTCATCGTAGGTCTCCAGATCATGAGGGCGGATGTCGAGCGCTTGGGCCCGCGGATGATGGCTAAGATCGAGGCTAAGCGGTGTCGAGCGAAGTTGTCGGCGCAGCAGGAAAGCAACGGAAGACGCACGCGGAGTGTTGCGTTGCAGTGCTTCGGCCATGGCTCGGCGCAATGCGGCGGCGCCATGCTGCTCCAACAGTCTCATCAGTTGGGCCGTCTGGGCGCCGGCCGATTCGCCATGCGCGAAGGCCAGATCTAAAAATATTTTAGTCTCCGGCACAGCTTGCTCTAAGCGGCCGCCGGGTGTGGAGTGGAATGCTTTGCGCTTGATCTTGAGCACCGCATCCTGATGCGCGGGATCGAGCACGAGCTGGTGGCGATCGTAGGTGCGTACATGCCGGGCGATTTCGAATGAGCCATCGAGAATCCGTACGGTGACATCGGAGGCCACCAAAGTCAGCGGACGCCCGACCGCTTCCGGCGGGATAGAGTAATCGTTGAGATCGAAGCGAACATAGATGGTCTTGCGCGAGCGTACGGCTTCGATCCGGTCGGTGGAGAAGGCGTGCAGCGCAGGAGGCAGCAAGCGGGACTGTTCTTCGGCGAAGACATCGGCGACTGTGTGGTTGTCGCCGCCAGGCCAGCGCCGTTGGTGCGCGACCTGGTCGCGCCAGAGTAAGGCCTGGCGATTGCATTCGGCCAGCGTGGTAAAGTTTCGGCCCGCCCAGAACGAGTCGCGAACATAGCGGATGGCGCGTTCCACGCGGCCTTTCTGATTGCCGGCGCGCACTTGGCAAGGCCGTGGGGCGAAGTGATAATGCGCGCTCAACTCGATCAGCCGGGGGTGAAACTGGATCTGATTGCCGCGGCGCTCCAGCACGGCACTTTTGAGATTGTCGTAAAGAATGACGCGCGGTTGCCCGGCCCAGTATTCAAACGCATGCACGTGGCCGCGCAGGAAGTTCTCCATGGTTTGATCGAAGAAGAACTCCAGATACAAAGCTCGGGAATACGACAGCGTCATCACGAAGCAGGACAAGGCTCGCTTGGCGCGACCCACCATCACGTGCCCAAAGTGGGCCCAATCGACTTGCGCTTGCTCGCCGGGAAACGTTTGGAGTTGCAAGAACGGTTCGCGGCTCTGCGGACGCAAGCGGGCAATGGTGCGCCGCAACTGCACCACGCTGCCGCTATAGCCGCGGCCGCGAATCATCTGGTAGATGCGCGTGGCTCGCAGGCGCGGATGTTGATCGAGAGTGTGGCGAATGAACTCGATGTAGGGGTCGACGACGGATACGCCCATCGGCTTGGAGTTCTTGAAGCGTTCGCTCTCAATCGCGTTGCGAACGGCGTCTGGATGGACGCCCAATTCACTGGCAATCGTGCCGACTTTCCAGTGTTCGACATAAAAGTAGCGGCGAATCTGCGCGCGGATTTCCGGACTGATCATGAGACGGCTCACCTTCGTTGCGGAATGCGTGGAAATGGGTCGATGAAGCGTCCAGTGCGGCCGCAGATCCGGCAGCGCAACCACAACGTGGGCCGTATTTCGTGCCAGGACTGCGGCGCTGGAGGATGCTCTACTGCATCGGCCTTTCCACAATCGAATGATGCCGGGGAAACGATCGAAAGGGAACCTTGATCCGTCACGCACGATTGCTCTTGACGACGGCGGCACCGGTATTCCCGCTGGCGATCGCGATGATCGAGTCGTCCCTCGCGGCTCCGTTGGTGGCGCCTGTTGGCGGACCGCCGCTGCTGGCGTCGGGCTTGCTGGCGGCATTGGGTGCTGCAGTAGCGGTGTCCGCGATCACAGTGCGCGCAGAGGAAGAAAACCGCTTGGCACTCTTGACCAAGGCAAACTCGTTGCCGCAGAACCGCCTCGCCATGAACCACCGCCATGCGCCATCGCAGGCGGAACTGGACAACGGCAGTGGTCTCGTGGCAGGTTAGAACCAGCTCTGTTTGGTTTTACCTGTCGAATGGTTGCCGAACACGGAACCCTGCCGCTTCAACGGCAGGGTTCCATCTATTTCCCGCCTCTGAGACAAGATACTTCGTTCAGCCAAGCTTGTGGATGATCGGACAGATGATTGCGCCTTCGGCGCGATGATGTCGCTCGCCCCCGGCCCACCTTCAGAAAACTACGTTTTCAGATGATTGCCGACAGCCGATGGAACGGGGTGTCGATTACCAGTCCTTCCGAAGCGGCGGGAAAATGACCGCACCATTTGAAGCATTCATGATCTTTTCGATGACCTTGCAACCGAACCAGCTCGGCGACGAAGCGTTTCTGAGACGTATCCAGTACAAGATGCTATTGAGAAATCCGAGCGAGGATGAGTACGTCAGCATTTTCGAATCGTATTGTAGATCCCGGAAACTCTGCGTTTCAGATCGCCTGATCGGAGCGATCCTTCACAAGAATTATCGAGTGCGCGGAAAACAGTTCCGGCGTTGCCATCCCCGCGACGTGTTGTCGCACGCGATCGATCTGATTAACTTTGAGAGACTACGTTCCAACTCACGGAAGAGCTTTTGGACCGGGCGCTTGAAAGCTGTTTCGTCGAAGATGCTCCA
>JAOAPR010000252.1 GCA_025463005.1 Bryobacterales bacterium
CCGGTTTCGGGCAACGTGAAGAACTACCGGGCTCCCGGATACGTCACCGATCATGCTTTGGTACCACATGGATTTTCCGTGATCCTCAACGCGCCCGCGGTTTTTCGCTACACCGCCTCGGCCGACCCCGAGCGTCATCTCGAAGCCGCTGAAGCCCTGGGCGTGGACGTCGCGCGCTGCCGGGCCGCGGACGCCGGCCGCATTCTCTCCGAGCGGATCACCTGGTTCATGCAGCGCCTGAAGACTCCCAACGGACTGCGCGACATCGGGTATACGTCGTCCGACATTCCCGCGCTGGTCGAAGGCACTCTGCCCCAGCACCGCGTGACCAAGCTATCGCCGCGTCCCGCCGGACCCGATGACTTAGCGAAACTATTCGAAGAGTCTCTCTAACGGGGACTGCCTACCGATTTCGATGAACCAGACTGGACCTGTCCACAGCAGCTCCCCGAAATCGGCTGGCTGTCCCCCAGTAATCTATGGTTTCCGCGCGACAATCTGCGCTACGGCCCGCTTGTGCTCCGGATCCTTGGGCTTGCCTTCGTAGGAATGCAGAATTTGCCAGCCCTCGAAGTACTTCGCAAGCTCGCCCGGCTGCACGCTGAAGCGCGACTCTTCGTGTCGAGGCTCGACCAGGTGCACGATCACCACCGCCACGCCGCCCGGCTTCAATCCGCGCTTTATCGGCTCGAACAGGTCGCGCTGCAAGTAGTAGCAATCCGCGATCAAGTCCCACGCTGACTCCTCAATTACGAATTCATGCTTCTCCAGATCGGCAATGCGGGCGTCGATTGCGGGGCAGCGCTCCCGCAGAGTGTCGATCGCTGCAGGCGCCCCGTCCACGGCCGTCACGTTCCAGCCATGCTCCGCGAGCCAGACGGCGTTGCGGCCCGTACCGCACGCCAGATCCAGCGCTCGAGCGGGTTTCAGCTTCGCGGCCGTCTCAGCCAGCAGCGGCGTCGGTGTCGCGTCCTTAGCGCCTTCGGAACGATACCTCTCGTCCCACCCGCAGATGTCCATATGCTATCCGTGCGCCAGCAGCTTCTCGACGTGCTTCGCCAATACATCAACTTCAACGTTGATTCTGGTCCCTACGCGAGCCTGGCCGATGGTCGTGTTCGCGTAGGTGTGCGGAATGATCGTGACGCCTACTACGGGCTCATGATCGAGTGCCGCGATCGTCAGGCTGATCCCGTCCAGCGCGATGGATCCCTTTTCCACCAGATAGCGGTCGAGCGATTTCGGTACCCGCACTTTCAGCCACCAGTTGCCATCGCCCAATTCGTCGAGCGCGACCACCTCGCCTGTCGCATCCACGTGCCCCTGCACGATGTGTCCCGATAGCCGCGTCGCAGGCGTCACCGGCCGCTCCAGGTTCACACGCGAACCCTCGCCCAGATCGCCCAGATTGCTGCGGGAAAGCGTCTCCGGCGCCAAGTCTGCCGCGAAACAGTCCTCACTGATGGCTACGGCCGTGAGACAAACGCCGTTGACGGCAATGCTCGCGCCGATCGCAAGATCCGCAAGCACGATCGAGCATCGTACTTCTAATCGCGCGCCGGTACGATGTTTCTCCACCGCCGCCACCGTGCCCAGCTCTTCAACGATGCCTGTGAACATCAGTCGTCGCGCTCCACCCAGGCCTCGACCGCGAACTCGTCTTTGGCGATCGAATGTATCTTCACGTCGCGAAACCGGATCGCGTCCTTACGCCGGCGCCGTCCCATTCCGCCGGCGACCGGGATCGACTGCGTGCCGCCCAGAATCTTGGGAGCGTAATAGAAATAAATCTTATCGGCCACGCCCGATTCGAGCGCGCTCCAGTTTACCCGGCTGCCCGCTTCGATCATCAGCGAAAGATATTTTTCGCGCGCCAACAGCTCCACCACGCCTTGCAGGCTGGCCCGCCCGTCCGTGCGCTCCAGCACCTCCACGCGCAGGCCCATGTTTTCCAAACGCCTCCGCCGGTCGGCCGATGACGCGGAAGTGGTCACCACCAGCACGTCGTTATGGCAGGAAGTCACCAGGCGCGATTCCGAAGGCAGCCGCAGTTGCGAATCGAGCACTATCCGCAGAAGTGGCCGGCTCCGATCCAGGCCGGAGCGGTCGGTGAGCCGGCAATCGTCGGCCAGCACCGTGCCGATGCCGGTGAGAATCGCGTCAGACCGATGCCGCAGCGTCTGTACGTGGGCGCGCGCGGTTTCACTTGTGATCCAGCCTGGTGTATATCCAGGAGCGCCATCTTCGGGCGCGCCGATTTTTCCATCGAGCGTCACCGCCGCCTTTAGCGTTACCAGCGGACGTCCGGTGCGCATGAAATGGATGAACGGCTCATTGAGCTCCGTGGCTTGGGCGGCGTATTGCGAGGCCACTTCCACTTCGATGCCCGCATCGCGCAGACGCGTGAAGCCACGCCCCCTGGTCTGCGGATTCGGATCCTCCATAGGCGCGACCACTTTACGCACGCCCGCCGCCAGAATCGCGTCGATGCAGGGCGGCGTCCGTCCGTGAGAAGCGCACGGCTCGAGCGTCACATATAGCGTCCCGCCCCGAGCCCGTTCCCGAGCTTCCTCCAAAGCGAGCACCTCAGCGTGCTTCAGCCCGGCCCAGGTATGATACCCGCGGCCGACCACTTCGCCGTCCCGCACCACGATCGCGCCCACCGCAGGATTAGGCGAGGTGGCGCCCCACCCTCGCGCCGCGAGGTCGAAGGCCTCTTCCAGATGATTCATAAAAATGGGGACTGCCTCCGATTTCGAAGACACAGCCTTCGGTGGTCCGAACTCGCGCTCCGAAATCGGGTGGCTGTCCCCATTTTGCGCCCCTTCTCAATCGAAAAGTGACGCCACGAAGTTCGCCGGCTCGAATGGCAGCAGGTCGTCGAGCTGTTCGCCCACGCCCACATAGCGGATGGGCAAGCCCAGCTCGCGGGAAATCGCCACCACCACGCCGCCCTTGGCCGTGCCGTCGAGCTTGGTGAGAATGATGCCGGTGACCTCGGCCGATTCGGTGAACTTGCGGGCCTGCTCGAGGCCGTTCTGGCCGGTAGTGGCCTCGATCACCAGCAGCACTTCGTGCGGAGCCCCGGGAACTACGCGCGCCGCGGTACGACGCATCTTCTGGAGCTCAGCCATGAGGTTCTCTTTAGTGTGCAGCCTTCCCGCCGTGTCCACAATCACGTAATCGATCTTGCGCGCCTTGCCGGCCTGCAATGCATCGAACACCACCGCGCTCGGATCCGAACCAGGCTGCTGCTTGATGACCTCGACGCCGGTGCGCTGCGCCCACACGTCCAGTTGCTCGGTAGCAGCCGCGCGAAACGTGTCGGCTGCGCACATCAACACCTTGCGGCCTTCGGACTGCAGCCGGCGCGTCAGCTTCCCGATCGACGTCGTCTTGCCCGCCCCGTTCACACCAACGACCATGATCACGGCGGGCGGTTCTGCCACCTGCGGTAGCGGCCGCTCGGTGGCTTCCAGGACCTCCAAGAGATATTGACGGATCAGCCCCTTGAGCTCGCCGACATCGCCTGCCAGGTGGCGCGCTACGCGATCTCGAATCCGTTCCAGAATTTCCGTGGTGGTCTTGGTGCCGATGTCGGCCGTGATTAGCGCATACTCCAGCTCCTCCAGAACGTCCGCGCTGATTTCTTTGCGCCCGCTGATGGCGTCTTCAATCTTCTCCATCAGGCCGGAGCGCGTCTTTTGCACGCCTGCCTTCAGGCGTTCTAAGAGACTCGGTTCCTTGGCGGGCGAAGGCCCGAAGAGAGTTTGAATCATGATCTTGGGACAGGCTCTCGGCCTGCGGCGGGTTCAGTCAGCCTATTCGCTATGGTAACTTGAACTCCACCCGCCGATCGCGATTGATCTGCTCGCTGAAGCGCAGGTCGACGCTCGAGAGCGGCGCGGTTCGTTCCTCGTGTTCGCGAGTGGTGTAGCGAATCTGATCGCCTTCGACGGTATAGGAGATCGCGGCCTGAATGGTGTGATCGTTGAACGCGATCAAGTAGAAGTCCGCCGTACGATAAAACGGTTCAGATGATGTTCCGATGTTCTGATTGATTACGGTGGGGGCTGAAGGAGGTGCGGCAGGCGCAGAAGGCGCTGACGCTCCGTATCCCGTATAGCCGTAATCATAGGGCGCGCCATAATACGGGGCTCCGTAGAACGCGTTGTAATAATACGGGTCGTAATAGGAATACGGGTAGTATCCGCCATACCCGAAGCCCAAATAAAAACCGGGATAGTAGAAGCTGGAACCGAAGAAGCGTCCGCCGAAGAATCGCCCGTTCCCGAAGCGTCCGTCGCCGCGGAAGAAGGTATTTCCGCGAAACCCACCGCCTCGAAAACCACCCCCGCCCACTCGCGCGCCGCCGCCTCGGAAACCAACATTGCCGCCTCGAGCGAAACCTCCGCCGGCAAATCCGCCGCCACGTACCGCTCCCCCGCCGACCCTGGCGCCGCCGCCCCCGCCGATCCGGGCACCACCGCCACCGCCGCGCATACCTCCTCCGCCTCCTCCGCGCTGGCCAAACGCCAGCGCCGGGATCACGGAAAGTAGAACCGCCATTCGCAGGAGTTTCATATTACATCCCCTCCTGCTTTTACTGTACCGCTACCTTCCCGCACTCGCTGGCATGGCTTCGTCTGCCGAGGGCCCGTACATTCCCGGAACGGGCACGCCGTTCAGCCGGTAATACACGCTGAGCTGAGCCCGATGATGAATGACGTGGTTCATGATCATGTTCCGGTAGACCGCGATCCGAGGCATGGTAAACATCGTGTTCCCTGCAAACTTAAGCGACCAGTCCTGCATGAGCGCCTGATCCCCTGCCGCTGCCAGGGCCGGGCGGGTGCCCGCCACATTCTCATCAAACTTATCGAGAAGTTGCTTCTTGGAAGTCGCAAGAAAGGGCTTGAAACCTTGCGGAATATCGAGAGCGGGACCTTCCATCATAGACTGGAACCAACCGACCATCTCGGCGATGTGGCTCGCCAATTGTCCCATGGACATCGACTTCGGATCAGGTTTGTAGTCCAGCTTGTTCTCCGGGACGCGTTCCAGCATCTTGCGGGTGTTCGCCATCTCCTGGTCGAATTCCGGAAGCATAGATTGCGCAATGCTCATAAGAGTATCCTCCAGTCAGATTGTACCCGACGCCTGAGCTAAAATCGATAGAAGTGCAACAAGTCGGGCGATACATGATCGTATCCGAATTGGGCCGCGGCGCCATGGGGATCGTCTTCAAGGCCCAGGATCCGGCCATCGGACGCACCGTTGCGATCAAGAGTATCCGGCTCCAGGACCTGACGGATGAGACGGAGCGGGCCCGCCTCCGGGAACGCCTGTTCCGCGAAGCACAGTCCGCCGGCATCCTATCGCACCCCAACATCGTCACCATCTACGACATCGCCGAGCAGGACGGCATGGCGTACATCTTCATGGAGTTCGTTAACGGGCCGCCGCTCGAAAAGATGCTCAAGGTGGATCAGACGCCTGACAAGGAAACCCTTCTCAGTATCTTCCGCCAGACAGCCGCGGCGCTCGACTACGCCCACAAGAAGGGTATCGTCCACCGCGATATCAAACCAGCCAACATCATGATCCATGAGGACGGCACCGCCAAGATCACCGATTTCGGCGTCGCCAAGATCATGTCCCAGCAGATGACGCTGGCCGGCACCATGATGGGAACGCCCAGTTACATGTCGCCCGAGCAGGTCCAGAGCGGCGCCATTACGGGCCGCGCCGACCAGTTCTCGCTCGCGGTGATTGTCTACGAAGCGCTCACCGGCGAGAAACCTTTCGCGGCCGAATACATGCCCACGCTGCTGTACAAAATCGTCCGGGAAGACCCAGTGCCGCCGCAGCGCCTGAACAAGACGCTTAGCCCGCAGGTGGAAACGATTCTGAGCAAGGCGCTCGCGAAACGTGCGGAAGACCGCTACGATGCCTGCACCGAATTCATCAATGCGCTGGCCATCGCCTGCAACGCCAATCCCGCGTGGACCCCGCTGCCGCGTGGATCCAGCCCCAACATGCCCACCGCCAATTCCCCCGGCGATATGGCCGAGACGGTAGCCGAGACCCGACCGCCCGCGAGCGTTGCAGGCACTATCGGCGATAACGATGCGACCCGCATCATGCCTCCGGCGCCGTCGCCTATCCCGCCTCTCGAGATCGAGCCCGAGCCCAGTCACACGCTGCGAAACGTACTGCTCAGTGTGGCCACCGCGGCGGCATTGGCCATCGTCGCGTTTGTTGCGACGCAGAAACCGGCCGCGCCGCTGCAAGCTCCCGAGGCCGCCGCGGTGATTCCCGTCTCTCAGCCTGCTCCTGTGGAAGCTGCGCCTCCGCTGGAACCGCGCCTCTCCGAACCGGAGCCGCCCCCTGAGAAAATTGCAGTCGCTGCGCCCACAGTTCCGTCTGTTCCGAAAGAGAGCGCGTTCCAACTGACCACTTCGCCCGCTGGAGCGACGGCCACGTTCGACACGTCCGGAATCGAATGCACCACTCCTTGCAATCTCACCTTGGGGCCCGGCCGCCATACTTTCGTCTTGCGCCACGCAGGATACCGCGAGACGCAGAA
>JAOAPR010000264.1 GCA_025463005.1 Bryobacterales bacterium
GAAGGCCCAGGCGATGGTGACGCGGAATCCGGCGAACTGAATCGGAACCGCGAGTGTGATGAGCGCGAGAGCGACGCCGATCGTGAAAGTCTGCGCGGCACTTTGAGATTGGTATCGACGCGCAAGCTGCAGGTGCACTCCGCCGATCGCGGCGGCCAGCAGACCCATGTACTGGTGGTGCGACGGGTTGAGCAAACTATAGGACGCTGCGTAGTAGACCGCGGCGTTGGCGGCGATCAGGGCGAGATCGAGAACCCGATCCCGCATGCGCCAGAGCGACCAAGCAAAAAAGATGAGGAATACCGCGGAAATGGCGGCGAACTGAGCATCGGGACTATACCAGATCCAAAACGGGAGCCAGTAACAGCCCAAGGTCCAGATGGGCGCCCAGATCCAGGGGCGACGGGACGCATTCGCGAGTGCACCGGCAGCCAGTAGGAGATTCCACCAGACGAAGTGGGCCTGTTCTGTCCAGATGATTGCGAGAGCCATGGAGGCCCCCAGTTGAAATACAGCCCACAGTCCGGACACGGTCGCGAAGCCGAATTGTGCCCAAAAGACGAACGCAAACACCGTGGCCGCCGGGCGCTTGACCTCGCGCAGGGACCCGAAGGACTCTTCGTTGAACCAATCCCAGTAGAGCAGTATAGTTGCGGCCGCCGCGATTGGCTCCAGCGCCTTCCAGCGCCGCTTTCGTGCCAGCAGCAGACCGCCGAGGTTCAGCAGAAAGACGTAGCCGAACAGGATCCAGGGATGATCCTCGCCGCTGGAAAGCGCAGGCGGAGTCAGGTAGCCGCCGATCATGGCGATCGCGGCGACGGCTTGCGAGTTATAGCGCAAAGCCAGCGCAGCCGCGCCGGCGGTGACGCCGCACATGGCCATGAATGCGAGACTCTGGGGCAGCAGATGGTACAGAATCGCGGAGGCGTAGATCGAGAGATAAAGCAGCGCCAGGCCCAGGCCGATGATCCCCTGGGCGAAGACGGTTTGGTTCCGGCGCCAGAGGTGGTCGCCAGCGAGAAGTGAAATGATCGCGGCCGCTACGCCGAGTGCGACTCGAAGGCTGGGTCCGAACCACTCGTTATCGACGCCGTACTTGAACAAAAAGGCCACGCCCAGCAACAGGGTGAAGACGGCGATGCGATTAATCCAATTCAGACCGAGGGTGGTCTCGAGTGGAACGGGCTCGGGGGGCGGCTGAGCCACTGCTTCCTGCCGTTCGCGCTTCGGTGCCGGTGGTTCGAACGTTGGAAGGGGCGGAGGCGCCATGACCAGCTCAACGACGGGCTCGGGAGTTTTCTGCGATTCCAGCGCGCGCACGCGCTCCTCCAGCTCGCGTTGGCGGCGAAGTAGTCGTGCCACTTCTTCGGAAAGGATTTGCAGCCGCTCGTCGTCGGGTGCCGGCACTGTTTACACTATAGATAGAAACCCATGTCTGAATCCGGCATCCCCCTTCCCCCTCCCACCTTCGAATTCCTGGTGTTTTCGATCAAGATGCAAGCGGAAATGCGAATGGGCCTGCTGAAGCTGGGCGAGGAGATGGATGAAGCGCCGGACCTGCAGGCCGCACGCCATGCGATCGATATGCTTGCGATGTTGGCCGAAAAGACACGCGGGAACCTCAGTGTGGAAGAACAGAGACTGATCGAAAACTCGCTGACAGAGCTGCGGTTCCGATTCGTGCAAGCAAGTGACAGCGCCATGAAGGCAGTCCCCGGAGAAAAACCGCCAGCCGACGCATGAGCACGCCCGCCATTCACATCACGGTGCTCGGTTCGGGCACCAGTTCGGGCGTTCCCACTATTGGCTGCGGCTGCGAAGTATGCTCGTCATCCGACCCACGCGATAAGCGCTTGCGACCGTCGATCCTGCTGCAATACGAAGGGCGCAACGTAGTGGTGGACACGACGCCTGACTTCCGTCAGCAAGTTTTGCGCGCCGGGCTGAGCCGGCTGGACGCGATCCTCTACACGCACGCGCACGCCGATCATATTCTCGGACTGGATGACGTCCGCCCATTCAATTTCCGGCAGCGCGAAAACATTCCCGTGTACGGCACCGAAGATACGCTGGCTGCGCTGCAGCGCGTGTTCTGCTACGCGTTCGACGAAAAGATCGAATCCATGGTGCCCAAGCTCGATTTGCGGCGGATGGATGAGACGCCGTTTGAACTTTTCGGCGTCGAATTTACTCCGATCCGATTAGTGCACGGAAAAGGAACCGTATACGGCTTCCGGTTCGGGGCGGTGGCTTATCTAACGGATCACAGCGAGATTCCGGAAGAGTCGAAGGCGCAATTGCGCGGGCTCGACGTTCTGTTTCTGGATGCGCTTCGGCACCGGCCGCATCCGACGCACACGACCGTGGCTCGTGCGGTAGAGCTGGTGGAGGAATTGCAGCCGAAGCGGGCTTTCTTCACGCACATGTGTCACGATCTGCAACATGAGCGTACCGAGGCGACTCTTCCGCCGCACGTCAGGCTGGCTTACGACGGGCTTAAGATCGATGTGGAGCCGTCAGCATGATTGCTCGCAACCTGCGTGAGGCTGCGGGATTCAAGCCGTGCGCGCTGACCATCGGCAATTTTGATGGGGTGCACCGGGCGCACCGCCGGCTGCTTCGTGCGACCGCGGATGCGGCTAGTAGCGCCGGCCTGCGACCTGCAGTGCTGATGTTCGATCCGCATCCGGCTTGTGTTGTGGCGCCGGAGCGCGCTCCGCGATTGCTGACTACGCTCGAAGAACGCGCTGAGCTGATTCAAGGGCAGGGAATTGATCTCGTCCTAATACAGCCTTTCACGTCGGAACTGGCCGAGCTCACGCCCGAGGAGTTCGCCATGAAGTTCCTGCGGGATGGATTGGGTGCGCAGTGCGTAGTCGTCGGTGAAAACTTCCGCTTTGGATGCAAACAGGCTGGCGATACGCAAACGCTCAAAGAACTGGGTGTGCGGCTGGGGTTCGAGGTACGGCTGCTCGAGACCGTGCGATGGCGCGGCCGGCGGGTTTCCTCCGGCGAAGTCCGCAAGCTGGTGGCCGCGGGCGACGTGGGAATCGCAGGACGCCTTCTGGAACGGCCGTATGCAATCTCGGGTGAAATCGTGCACGGACACGGCGTCGGGTCGAAGCAGACGGTCCCTACGCTGAATCTTCGTAGCGAAGCGCAGGTGCTTCCGGCAAGCGGCGTGTACATCACACGTACAACCGAGCTCGGCGGCGCGCGGAAGTGGAATTCAATCACCAACATCGGTTACCGGCCGACCTTCGGTGGCGACGACGCTCTTTCGATCGAGACGTTTCTGCTCGATCCTCTGGAGGGCGCGACTCCGCAACGGATCCGGCTGGAGTTCCTGCGGCGGGTGCGGGATGAGCGCAAGTTCGAGAGTCCCGATGCGCTGAAGGCACAAATCCTGCGCGATGTGGGACGGGCGAAGGCTTATTTCCGCAGGGTGAAGCTGCGAGACTGAGTCCTGCGATCCACATAGTTAAAGGTCGGTAAGATAGGAGCATGCCACTCTCCCCAGGAAAAACCAAGCACATGCACGCGGTATCGACCAAGGAGGGGATCATCGCCGCGGCCGCGATGGACCAGCGCGGAAGCTTGCAAAAGGCGATTGCGAGCGCGAAGGGGGTCGACCCCAAGGCGATCACACCGCAGATGATGTCGGAGTTCAAGACGGCGGTGGTGAAGATCCTGACGCCGCACGCGTCGGCAATTCTGCTCGATCCTGAATACGGTCTGGATGCCGCGAAAGCGCGGGCATCGAACGCGGGTCTCCTGCTGGCCTACGAAGAGAGCGGCTACGACAATACCAAACCCGGCCGGCTGCCTGATCTTCTTCCGCACGTTTCGGTGAAGCGCATCGTCGACTGGGGCGCGAATGCGGTGAAGATTTTGATTTACTACACGCCGTTTGACGATGCGGGCGTGAACGACATCAAGCACGCGTTCGTCGAGCGCATCGGGGCAGAATGCGAGTTTCACCAGATCCCGTTCTTCCTGGAATTCGTGGGTTACGATCCGAAAGGCGGCGACGAGAAGGGCCTCGAGTTCGCCAAGTCCAAGCCGGAGGTGGTCACCGAGAGCATGAAGGAGTTTTCCAAACCGGAGTATCACGTGGATGTGCTGAAGGTCGAGATCCCGATCAATCTGGAGTACGTCGAAGGCAGCTCGGTTTATAAGGGTCAGAAAGCGTACTCGCGCGCGGAGGCGCTGGATCATTTTCGCAAGTCGGCCGCGGTGGCCGGGAAGCCATTCATCTATTTGAGCGCGGGAGTGGGGAACAAGCAGTTCGTGGAGAGCATCAACATGGCCAAGGAAGCCGGCACGGATTTCTCGGGTGTGCTGTGCGGCCGCGCGACTTGGAAAGACGGCATGCCGATCTATGCGACCAAAGGCGTGAAAGCGCTGGAGGAATGGCTGGCAACCGAAGGCGTGAAGAATATCAACGCCGTGAACGAGGCGGTAAAGGGCGCGACGCCCTGGTACAAGAAGCTCGGTATGGCCGCGCAGGCCTAACGCTGACGGGGCGACGAGATCGCCTTTTGTCCTACTGCTAAAAAATTAGCTTGACAGGGTCGCGGCCTCGTGCTAAATAATTAGCATGACCGGTTTGAGCCGCCGAGAGCGCCAGCTCCTGGATATTCTCTACACCCGGGGCCGAGCGACGGCAGCCGAGATTCAGACGGCGCTTCCCGATCCCCCCAGCTATTCCGCAACGCGCGCTTTGCTACGCATTCTGGAGCAAAAGGGGCATATCCGGCATGAGTCCGATGGCCCACGCTACGTATTTCTGCCACGAATCTCGCGGCAGAAGGCTCGCGCAATCGCGCTCAAGCACATGCTCGCCACCTTTTTTGACGGATCCGCCGCGGAGGCCGCTGCCGCGCTTGTGGACGGATCTGCCGCGAAACTTTCGCCCGCTGAACTGGACCAACTGCAAGCGCTGATCGATCGCGCCCGCAAGGAGAACAAATCATGATCACTCTTATCGCGACGGCCGCGCTGAAAGGAACTGCTGTTCTCGGCGCCGCCTGGATCGCAACGGGCCTGCTCCGTCGCGGATCTGCCGACCTCCGGCACAAGATCTGGGTCGCTGCGCTGATCGCGCTAGCGGCATTGACGATCCCAATTGCCCCTCCGCAGACGCTGCGGATCGCGATTGACACAAGCACCGCGGGCATGAAAGCCGTAGCGGTCTCGACGCGCTCAGTTTCCGTGTTGCCGATGGTGTGGGCCGCAATCGCCACGTTGCTCTTCATGCGTTGGGGTGCGGGCATCCTTCGACTGCACCGGATCACGCGCGGATCTCGACTGGAAGGTGGCGTTCATGTGAGCGACGCAATCCAGACGCCGATGACCTGGGGCGTGATTCGTCCGGTGATTCTGGTTCCTGCCTACGTTATGGATTGGGCCAGCCAGAAACGCGAGATCGTGATCCGCCACGAGCAATCGCACATTGACCGGCACGACTGGCTCTTGCAATCGTTCGCGCAGCTGATGACAGCGGTTTTCTGGTTCCATCCGCTGGTATGGCTAGCGTCGGCGCAATTGCGCCGGGAGGCCGAGCACGCCGCGGACGACGTGATTCTGGCAGCGGGCATCGAGGCTTCCGATTACGCCGATCGGCTGATGGCGGTGGCGCGGCAGTTCCAGGGTGGTTCACCCGTGGCTGCGATCACCGCCGTGACAATGGTGCGGCAACCCGCGCTGGCGTCACGGATCTCGGCGATTCTGGATTCGGGGCGCACCCGCGCACGCGCGAGCGTCGGGGCACGGCTCGGAGTGGTGCTCGCAGCGGTTGCACTGTTGGTGCCGTTGAGCGCGTTCCAGAATCGGACCGTGTATCGCGTCGGACAAGATGGAGTCACCGCACCGAAAGTGATCTATAAGGTACAGCCGCAGTATACGCCGGAAGCTAAGGAAGCCAAGATCCAGGGAACTATCAAGATAGCTGCTATCGTGAACAGTTTCGGCCAAGCGGACAATATTCAGGTGATTCAGTCGCTCGATCCCGCGCTGGACGCGATTTCGGTAGCCGCCGTTAGCGAGTGGCTGTTTCAGCCAGGGACGAAGGATGAGCAACCCGTGGATGTTGCGGTGTCGATCGAGATCAACTTCAAACTGCTGTAGTGGCCGCAGTTGGTTCCGGATCGGTGGTGGGGAATTTGACGCCCTCCCAGCGTGCAACCACCGCCGTCGCCAGGCAGTTGCCCAGCAGATTTACCGATGTGCGCGCCATATCCATCAGCGCGTCGACACCCAGCAGCAACGCGACACCTTCGACCGGCAGATTAAAGGTGGCCAGGGTGCCCGCCAGGATCACCAGGGACGCGCGGGGAACGGCTGCGACTCCCTTACTGGTCAGCATCAGCGTCAGCATCATGGTGATCTGTGTGCCCAGGGAAAGATGGACGCCCGCGGCCTGCGCGACGAACAAAGAAGCCAGCGAAAGGTACAGCGTCGAGCCATCCAGGTTAAAGCTGTAGCCGGTCGGGAGCACGAACGCCGCGATGTGCTTGGGGACGCCGAAGCTCTGCATATTTTCGAGAGCCAGGGGCAGTGCGGCTTCGCTTGACGCAGTGGAGTAGGCGATCAGGAACGGCTCGCGGACCCAATGGATGAAGCGGCGGAGCGGGATCCGCGCGATGGCTGTGACCGTTCCGAGGACCACCACGACGAAGAAAATCTGTGTGACGTAGAGTGTCAGCACCAGTTTGCCAAGATTCAGCAAAACGCCCAGGCCTTTGTCGCCGATGGTGGCGGCCATGGCCCCGAACACCCCGAGTGGCGCGAAGAGCATTACATAGTTGGTGTACCGGAACATCACGTCGGAAAGGGCCTGGCAGAAATCCACTACCGCGCGCGATTTTGTTGGAATTGCCGCGCAAGCGGCTCCGAACAGAAATGA
>JAOAPR010000275.1 GCA_025463005.1 Bryobacterales bacterium
ACATTTCGTCTGCGATCGAAATATAAAAGCCGTTCCGAAAAAATTCGGGGTAGCGTTTGGAAAGGCTCAACCTCTAAATTTCGGAATATCAGAAGCTCACTGCCGCACTAGCTGACGGCGGAGATAGTCGAGCGCGCTTAGATGGCCCGGGATTGTCGTCACCTACCTAGGCGGGGTCCGGCGAGGGTATGGCGCGGACCCCTAACATAGACCGAAACAGCGTCCCCCCTCGCACTCTTTCGGGACCGCTCGGCAAAATGCTCTCAGAAATCTAAATTGTCATCTCGCGTATGGCAATTTGGCCTGTGGAAAACTAAGCTTGGAACCCCGCGCACCCGTTACGACGTCCTGCGGTGCGCCCTAATTATTTTCGATGAGCACTTTCCCCCTGACGATGCAGACGACGCGCTTGCCGTCCGTTATCTCGGTGGCAAGATAAGTGTTTCTCGTAAGGGCGACGACCTTTCGAAGAACGGCAGGCGTCCGGTGAACGGCGTGCTCGCACGCCTCTTTTACGCTCGGAAATTCACGGCCCAGCCGGTCTTCTGCGAATTGTCCGTTCAAGTGCTGATGAAAATAAAATCGGGGCAATGTCGGTACGCCCGAACTAAAGACGCGGTGATGCCTGCCAAGCTGGCGCACTTGGTTGTGATGCTGAACTATCAAGCTCCTAGATTGTATCCACATCTAGGTTTTTCGGTGACCGGCAACGCCTCATCTTTAATCGGCTGGTCGCGGAAATTCGACGAACCGATCCCACTGCCACCGTGCGGAAAGGGCGTGCGGCAGGGTCGCCAGTTAGTCACCCTCAAAGACGCGGGCACCTACATCACCAAGCTTTCGAAGGCCGAGCACATGGCCCCGGAATGGCAGGCGGCAACGGAGGCGTTGATGTTGGTCGCGACGCTGCCGCGCTCTGGGGCGCGGTGCGGCCCGACGATGTTCGTGCGCATCGGCATCACGCGAGCGTTGAACCGCCACGTACCACGCGAAGCGGGGCAGCGCGTCTTCGATCCCATCGCGCAAAGAGACGCATTGGGGTCGGCGGAAGCTCGCCCGCGACCTCTAAACTTCTTGAAGAGCGTCGATTTTTTGTTGGATGGTCTCTCGGGCAAGTAGCAGCGCCGCCTTCACATCAGCAAGCTCATTTTCCGCATGCGCCAAGTCGAGCGCAGCTATGGCTTCCGTTAGGGTATCAATCACCGATTGCACGGCAAACTTTGTCAGATAAGGCCCCGGAGGCGGCAAGTCAGCTTCGGGCGAGGGTTGTGCATTCGGATATGCGCTGTCGCCGTTTGCGATCTCTGCGATGCGCCCGCCATTGACGCCAAAATATGATGCGATGTCGTGTTGTCGATCACCACGCGCAAGCATGCCCTTCACGACGCGCGTTTCTCTGTGGCCCAGTGTGATACCGCTTGTCGGGGCTCTGCCCATCTCGAAGTCGCTCCCTGATCTCGCGCTAGTTGCCGCGCCGATCATGACCTTACACTGCTCTCGCGTAGATAAGTTCGACGGCTGCGCGCTCGCTATGGACGCCCCAAATCTCGGACCTTCAAAAGCCACAGCATGATCTTCGCCATGCTAGTCCCTTCCGGTATTTGACCCCCCTTGATGCGCGATAGCGAAGACCCTGTGATGCCGATCTCCTTCGCCATGCGCCCGTTCGCTATATCGAACTTCTGTTGGTAAGCCGCGAGTGCTAAGCCAAGATTAGTCACGATTTTGGGCCTTCCGGCCGTCTTCGGTCGTTTTTTCATGGGTGGGCCACGGGTCAATAATATATTCAAAAATCAGGTGCGGAAGACTGGCACTTCCGGTGTCCCGTCAAGGAAATAGCTAGCGCAATCCTAGCATATTAGCCCGGCCAGACAACTCATCATGGTGCCTCGCGCTTGAGCTTTAGTAGATTGATCGTAGCTAGGGCGGGTCAAATGACGGCGGATTGGTCGCGGAAATTCGATGAGCCAATCCCGCTACCAAGGGTTACCAGGTAGTCAGCCTCAAAGACGCTGGCACCTATATCACCAAGCTTCCGAAGGCCGAGCACACGGCGGCGGAGCGGCAGGCGGCAATGGAGGCTTTGATCTTAGTCGCGACGCTCGGCGGCCCGACGATGTTCGCGCGCATCGGCATCATGCGAGCGTTGAACCGTCACGTACCGAGCGAAGCGCGGCAGCGCGTCTTCAATCCTGATCGCAAAGACACACATTGGGGAAAGCGCAAGCTGGCCCGCGACCGCTAACCTTTTCTTCACCCGATGCAGCGACAGTTGCGCTCCCACGGGGCAAAGCCCCATGGGTGGCCTTGCGTATCACGGGCCGCGTTTCTGGAAAGCCGTCGTGCCGTCTCAACCCGGCGCGGCGGCTTTTCATCGTTGAGCTTGTCCCCGACAGTTTTTAACCGCGTCTTCAAGCTCGTCCGGGACGAGCGCACCGCGTACCGGACGAAGTTAACCACGCAACGCGATCACGTCTCCCAACCGTCTTGCGCTCGGCGCGGTGTCGTGCCTATCTCGACGACAAGCATCAAGAGAGCGGTCTCCAATTGGCAATGGCCGCCAGCGTCGAAGTCATCCGGCTTTGTGCTGCCAAGCCGTGCAAGAGCACGGTATGCGACTGGGGAGAGCCCCAGACAAACCGGAGATCACCATGCCTGCGATGACGGTCGCACAACTCACGCACCACCTCGCCCCGCACCGCATCGCCGCGCGACATCGCCGCGTAGCTGCCATCCACGAGGCTGGACACGCTGTTGCCGCACGCTGGCGCGATGTCGGCGCGATGTCACTCATCTGGCCAAGCGGCTCCGATGGACAGACGATCAAGACATGGCTCGGGCAAACACTGTCGGAGAAGACGACCGCAGCGAATAGTCGACTGATCAGCGTGGCCGGTCCAGTCGCCGAATACATCTGGCACGGTTGCGATGGCAACATACACGAACAATGGTTTTGGGATGAGCAGTGCGCGATGTCCGAAACCGATTGGCAGATGGCGCGAACAAAGCCGGGTGAGCCGGACCAGAAATTTATGGATGCCGTGCGCCACGTCCACAGGCAATTCACGGGACCGTTGTGGCCAGACGTTTGCTGTGCCGCTCGCGAGTTGATAGTTAGAAGCCGGTCACTTCGTCGCGGGGAAATTGCCGAGCTACAAGCTATTCAATGTCGCCCGCCGTTTCCTGCAATTCGTCGTTGAGGCCCGGCGCGGCGGCTTTCGTTTTTCCTTGCGCGTTCGATAGCTTTCGCTAGATTGCTAGCGGGGAGCATCACAACCATGATGAAAGAGATCGCGACTTGGCTTGCTATAATCGCGGCTGGAATGTCGGCAATACTTGGGCTATATGCCGCGTTCGGTATCGAAGTGCGCGACAACATAGACGCTTTCATCCCCGACCTACAACGGCAATCGCATTGGGCATCGCTAGCCGCAGCGGCGGCTGGCGTCTCAGTGGTCGCTCAAGCCATCGGCAAGCTGCTCAAATGATGGCGATCCAGGATTTGCAGCTAAAACTACTGGCGAAATGAAAGTAGCGAGAGCGTTGGCAAACGTGTTTC
>JAOAPR010000006.1 GCA_025463005.1 Bryobacterales bacterium
TCAGTGGGAATGTGTGCGCGATCGCAATTGTTCTGCTGCATGGAACCAATCTTCCTGTGGTGATCCTTCCGGACAACCCCTAGCTTGCCAGAGTTCAAATGCCAGCGCTGCGATGTCATCATGTCCGAATGTGGCTATACCATTTCCAGTCGTAGCCACCTGAGTATGCTGATGGGCGTCCTCGAGCGCGTGGCGCGACTGCTCATGTCCCGTCAGATGATCCTGCTTCCCCTGCTGCTCGGCAACACGGTGGGCATGAGCGCCAATGTCGTGTAATTCGGCCGCCCGTTGGTGGTTCTCGTAATGTGATCCGTCGTTATAGCGAGTAGACATATAGAAGTCACCGAGAAGCGCGGTTAGCGCTCCGGGTCAACGCTCCTGCACCTGCACGAAGCGGACCACTCGCGTCCAGGCAGTTATTGGTTCGAGATGGGCCACCCGCACCTAAGAATTGGCAGGTCACGTGCGGCAAAAAGTACATGAAGAACCAAGACGATGAAGGAATCCGCACTTACAGTACTGTTTCGCCTAAAGAAAAAGGCGTAGGCCCGGGTTCAGCCGGCCAAGCCGGGGACACCCAGGGACTTTCGGACGTCGCCGAGGCAGGCTCGGAGAGCGTGCAAGAACTGGTCGAGGAGGGGCAATTTTTCGAGGCTGAGGTGGTCAGCGGCGTCGAAAATGCACCCGACGCGGACGTGGCTGAAGTTCACACGAAACAAGTCCCCGAGGATGATGTCCCTTCCGAATACCTGGAAAGAGACGATTCAGCCTAGCCGATCCGCTTCCCGCTGTGACCATAACGGGTCACGTGACCATCTGGCGTTACCGGCCGGAGGCCGCCTCCGAGAGTGCGGCGCTCGCCTTTTGGCGATTTGGCCTGTGGCTGCCTCGGAAATTCCCCCGAAGTCCTTTGGTCCTTGTCATGCCATGAAGGATTGACCGGTGTCGTATCAATCCAAAGAATACGTACGAAAGAGAGAAATATGAAAATGCTCAAACCGTCCTTGTCCTTGCTGGCCGTGGTGGCCGTCGGGACCCTGGTGGGGTGCTCAACCACGTCCACGAAGGCAGTCGACATTTCTGACAGCCTCCACTTAGCGCTGGATCAGGCCGGCCTGAAAGATGTCTCGATAAAGCAGGATCGTGACAAGGGCATCGTGACCCTGGGCGGACATGTGGCAGCAGACGGCGCGAAGGCACAAGCGGAATCCATCGCCAAGTCCATCGCGGGCGCCCAAGTGGTATCGAACCAGATCGCAGTGCTTCCGCTGGGTGCCGAGAGGGATGCCAAAAACGTGAACACGGACCTGGATAGGGGTATCGCGAGCAACCTGGATGCGGCTCTCATCCAAGACAAACTTCACCAGAGTGTAAATTACGCTGTGAAGAATCACGTCGTCACGCTGACGGGCGATGTCGATTCTCAGGCCAAGCGTGCGCGAGCCGAAGCCGTCGCGTCCGCGATCCTCAACGTGGATCAGGTCGTGAACGAACTGCAGGTTAAAAAGCAAAAGGCCACCTCGTCGAACTAAGAGGGAGCGGGGCAAGTTGGAAAGAGCAGACGTATAACTATGACAAAGACCGAACTGAACGCATTCCGCAGAATCTTGGAGAACAGCCAGACCGAATTGGGAAACGACAACCGGAACCGCGAGGCTCTCGTGATCGAGACGAGTCCGGATGATCTGGACCGAATTCAGCACGCCAGCGAGCGCGATTACGCGATGAGCAATCTTGAACGCAACTCTGGCCGTTTGCGGGAAGTGGAGGCTGCGCTCGGCCGCATGGAGGCGGGCACCTTCGGAATCTGCGTCGGCTGCGACGAGCACATCAATCTGAAACGTCTTACTGCAGTCCCATGGACTTCCTTCTGTATCGTCTGCCAGGAAGCCGCGGATCGTGCGGAGAAAATGCCTTCGGGCGAAGTAGACACGGCCCAGCTCATCGCGGCTTGAACGAATTCAGAACAATACGTGCTCAGCAATGGGCACGGGAGGAAACTATGCTTTGGACAATCGTCGCTTTGTTCTTGATCCTATGGCTTCTGGGATTTAGCTTCAGCATTGGCGGGAACCTGATCCACTTACTACTTGTCGTGGCCTTGGTGGTCTTCGTCATCAACCTGGTGAACGGCCGCCGGGGCGCAGCTTAGATCTTGGCCTGGCGCCCTGGCTGAGATCGCCGGAGACCATAGATGACAACCAGCACAATCCCACATCCGGGAATCGTTTCGCGAGACCAGTGGCTGGCCAAGCGAAAGGAACTTCTGGCGCATGAAAAGGAGCTCACCAGGCACTACGATCGCGTAAATGCCGAGCGACGCCGGCTTCCTATGGTGAAGGTCGAAAAGGACTACATCTTTGACGGACCCAAGGGCAAACCGAGTCTCAAGGAGCTCTTCGAGGATCGCCGCCAGCTGATCGTCTATCACTTCATGTTTGACCCGGCTTGGGATAAGGGCTGCACAGGCTGCACGGGTTTCGTAGACGCCCTTGGTGATCTATCACTGCTGAACAAGCGCGACACGACGTTCGCAGTCGTTTCTCGCGCTCCGCTCGCCAAGCTCGAGGCGTACAAGGCCCAAAAGGGATGGAGCATCGCGTGGTTCTCGTCGTTTGGCAGCGATTTCAATTACGACTTTCACGTGACGCTAGACCCGAAGGTTGCGCCCGCCGAATACAACTATCGGAGCAAGGCTGAGATGGCGGAAGCTAAGGGCCACACAGTCCTTATGGAGGGTGAGGAGCACGGCCTGAGCGTCTTCTTCGAGCTCGACGGTGACGTTTTCCACACGTACTCGGCGTACGCGCGGGGAAACGAATCGCTTACGGACGCCTACCGCCTCCTCGACACGACACCCTATGGGCGGCAGCAGGACTTTGAGGAGTCGCCCTCCGGCTGGCCTCAGAAGCCAACCTACGGATAGGATCGAGATAATTCACATGGCGGCAAGACAAGCGCGGGCCGTCGACTTTCAGAACTAACTGCGGCTCATGATCAAGCCCCACCGGCCATCTGGATCATCCGGCGTCAGGACCACGGCAATTCTGATCGCCGTGATTTCAGTGTTGTACTTAGCTCGCGAGATCCTTATTCCTCTCGCGTTCGCCATAACGCTGGCCCTGATACTGACACCCGCTGTGGTCTGGCTGCAAAAGATCCATCTGGGCCGGGTTCCCGCGGTGGCTCTGGTCATGATGGTCACCATAGCGGCCGCGGGCGGGATCGGGTGGGTGATCTTCAACCAACTGGTCGGGGTAGCTAACGAACTGCCCCGCTACAAGCAAAATATTCATAACAAGCTGACGGAGATGCGCACTCCAGGCAAGGGTGCGTTGGGACGGGCTACCGCCAGTGTCCAAGAACTCGGGAGGGAGCTTACCAGTGTTCAGGCACCTGTGGCTCCGCAAGTCCCCAGTGATCGCGGCGGCCGCCCTCTTTCTGTCAGGATTGTCGAAGAGCCCGCGAACGAATTAGAGAATATGCGCGATATGGCCAAGCCTTTTCTGGCTCCCCTTGGCGTATTCGGCATTGTTCTGATCTTCAGCGTATTCCTTTTAATCAAGCAAGAAGACTTGCGCAACCGGCTTTTCCGTCTGGTCGGACTGGATCGGCTGAACGTCATGACCCAGGCGCTGGATGACGCGACACACCGGGTCAGCCGGTTCCTTCTTCTGCAGCTTCTTGTGAACGCGTGCTTCGGCGCTCTATGCGGGATCGGGTTGTACCTGATCGGCGTCCCCTATGCTGCATTGTGGGGCAGCGTGGCCGGAATTCTCCGGCTCGTGCCGTATATCGGAGCGGTGGTGTCGGCGTTGCTGCCGTTCACCCTATCATTGGCTGTTTTCGACAATTGGACGCCCCCGCTCCTGGTGTTCCTGTTGTTCGCGACGCTCGAAGTCGTCACCGGCAACCTGGTGGAACCCTGGCTGTACGGAATTCACACGGGAATCTCCTCACTGGCGCTTCTTTTGACCACGGTGTTCTGGACTGTTCTGTGGGGACCCTCCGGCCTGATTTTGTCGACCCCCCTCACCGTGTGCGTAGCGGTGCTGGGGCGCTATGTACCGCAGTTCTCGTTTCTGCATATCCTGCTAGGCGACGAAGCGGTGCTTGTGCCGGAGGCGTGCTTCTATCAGCGCTTGCTCGCCATGGACGACCAGGAGGCGCGAGCCGTGGCGGATCTATACCTTAGTGAGAACTCCCTTTTGCAACTGTACGATTCGGTGATCATCCCGGCGCTGACCCTGGCCGAACACGATCGGCACAAAGGCGCGCTCGATCCTACACGTGAAGAGTTCCTCTTCCTCAGTGTCAAGGAGATGCTAGTCGAATTCTCTGAGAAGACGCTCAATACGGATGCACCCCATGCCGAAGCCTCGCTGGGCCGGGTATTCTGTCTTCCTGCCAGCGACGAGGCGGACGAGATTACGGCGGCGATGTTGGCTCAGCTCTTGGAACAAGCGGGTCGCACGGCCATCTCGATTCCTCTGGACTCTTCGCGGCTGCACACAATCGAGCTCATGGAACCAGGAGAGAACGATGCCTTCTGTATTTCGGCCCTGCCGCCTTTCGCGTTTGCCCGCGCCCGAACTCTAAGCCGGCAACTCCAGACCCGATTTCCCGCGACCAGGACGATTATCGGCGTGTGGGGCTTTGCAGGCGACCCGGAACACGCTTTGCAGCGTTTTCAGCCCTCCCGTCCGCACAAGTTAGTAACCAGTCTCGGCGATGCGGTCAAAATCATGGTCGACGCCGTTCCGACGATTGTCCCTGGCTGAAGTTTTACTATGCCGGATCGATCACTACCTCGGTCTTGGGAATCGCATCGATCATTGCTGTGCCAACGTGCAGATGCTGATCGACCAATTGGTGCGGCGTGTGTGCCATCCATTCCGCTAGTGAGACGTCCTCGTAGTGGGGGCTGTCGAACATCTCCAGAAACACCAGATCGGTATCTCCGGTGTTCTCGATGTAGTGCGGGTTCGATTGCAGAACGTATCCGACATCGCCCGCTTGAACATCCATCGTCCTCGCACGGGTGCCGGCGGCGAAGACTGTCATGCGTCCTTTGCCGCTCATATAGTATTGCCACTCATCCGCATTCGGATGCCAGTGCAGCTCGCGCAACCCGCCGGGCTTTAGCTTCACCATCGCCGTCGAAATCGGCGTCACCGGAAAATTCGTCGAGTCGATAATCTTCACTTCACCCCCCGCAGTTACTTTGTTGGGCTTCATTTGACTCGTACGGAAGGCGAGAGTCTGTGGCACGCCGCCGGTACCTTGGCCCGCCTGATTCTGTTCCGCTTTAAGATCGCCGGGAAGGCCCGTTTGGAAGATGTAGGGCGCCCTCTTCGACACGTTGTCGAAAGTGGCTGCTGGTACTTTGAAGTTTTTCGCGAGCACTTCCTTCGGCGTGTGTGTCATCCAGTCCGTAATCAGGAAAGTCTCGAATTCATCGAAATCGCCATCGTTGAAGACCAGCAGAAACTGGCACCCATCCGGGCCCAGGCCTTGGATCGAATGTGGGATCCCGGCCGGGAAAAGCCAGAGGTCGCCCTCAGCCACGTCGTCGACAAAGCTTCTGCCTTGTTGATCCACGGCGGTGATGCGCGCATTACCGTACAACATGAGGGCCCACTCCGCGGGCAGATGCCAATGCAGCTCTCGGACGCCGCCGGCCGTCAATCGCATCTCGACGCCCGCGAGCGTTTTCGCAATCGGCAGTTCCCTCGCCGTCACTTGCCGTGTCCATCCTCCGGTATCGATTCGCTTGTGTGCCAAGGCGAAGGAATATTTAAACGGAGGCACCGTTCCGTTGTCCGTGTCCGGAGCCCACACGGAGTTTGGATTCTCTTGCGCCAAGGGTGGATTCTCCGGTCCACGAACACTTTCATTTGTTAAGTGATGATCGGTCGAGCGCGGAACTCCGTCATCCTGGGCCTCGGCAACTGTTAACGCCGCGACCCCCGCCAGAGCTGCCGATCCGGCCTGAAGCATGCCTCGCCGGGTCAGTCGATGGTTTTGAGTTCTTGCGTCCATATAATTAACTTCTCCTTTCACGAGAATTGTCATCGGCGGATCACTTACCCGATCTTCCGCGCGTGCACGATGAACCTTTCCGGCGCGCTTCCCACATAGAAGAACGGATAACAAGTCACTAGCGTCAGGTCACGCCCGGGAGCGCGCGCCAACACGCCAATTTCGGAAGGCCGTACGATTGTGGTTTCCGTGACAGTGTACAGCGAGGTGCCTGACGGGGTTTTTAAGGTAATAACGTCGCTCGCACGAAGGCCGCTGAGCGGGCGGAAGTAGGTATCGCGATGTGCAGCAATTCCGATGTTGCCGCTTCCTGGCGTAAGCGCAGTCCCTGGAATATGTCCGGCTCCTTGTCCCAGAATGCCCGCATCATCGCCTTCGAAAACCATCACTGACACTTGCAGGCGCGGAATCCCGAGCTCGCCGATTACGTCGCCGCGTCGTATTGGCGGCGCCGGCCCGGCGTGAGGAACTGCGCTCGTCTCGATCAGCCATTCCTTCGCGGCGCGCTGCGCGACAACTCGTTCATGCAGCGTCAACGCATACCATGCCACGAGGACAGCGCCCCCCACAAGGAGGGCGCTGCCGAGCCAAACTAGCCATCTCTGCTGTCGCATGGACCGCTCAATTCAAAGCCAAAGCTTTGCGCCGGAAGGCGAATACGGCTGTGCCGCCCGCCAACATGGCGAGACCGGTCATGAGTCCCAGGTCGCCAAATCCGGCGGTCTGGGGCAGAACCGCGGGGAACGCCCCGTTCTGGGTATCAGGACCCTGCGTGTCAGTCTGCTGGGCGGGCGGTGGAGCCGGCGCGTCGTTCTGTGCAAGCAAAACTACGTCTTCTTCCACTACGACCACTTGGGGGCCAGTCGCCGATTCTTGAATCTCAGGCGCCGGCGCCGGTGCCGGTTGTTGAGCCTCGGGTGCCGGTGCCGGACTTGAGACAGCCGTCGCGTCGGCCGGAGCCGGGGCGGGCATCGCACTCACCCCGGTGGTTACGGGAGCGGAGGCAGGCGTTGTATTCGCGCTTGTCTCCAGACCGTTCCCTTTGGGATAGATGAACTCCCAGCCCTCGTGTTCTCCCGGGTAGAAATAGCTGCGAATCGCCTCGGGATCGCCGGAATGCCGCTCTTCAAAATGGACGACCGGTTTGTCCGGGATGTTCTCGATATAGGCTGGAACGGCCAGAACGGTCGTGACCAGCTTTTGGTTCCCGTTCGCGTCCACCGAGAACACTTCTACGATGTTCCGATCGGACGAACTGTCAGCAAGCTCGAAAACATACTTACCGGCCGGGAGAACCTTCCCCGGAATCTCCACCGGCCCGCTGAACTCGAAATCAGTTCGCTTGTTCCACTCATCCGCCGCCACCGGCTTTGTCATAAAGACAGTCAGCGCAAGTAAACCGCCGACGTATAATGCATTGAATTTGGTATTCACTTTCGTTTTCTCCTTCATCTCTCACTCCAGATAAGGGCAGGTGACGGCCCGAAGCGGAGTCCTTGATTTCAAGGGGGTTAGTCCCATCGCGTGTTGCTCTCGAGTTGAGGGACCGACAGCGTTGACACCAGGCCGACACATCCCGTGCCCTTGTGCGCCGGCCGGGTTACACTTATGGGTTGCCGATATCACAGATATTCAAGGAAAGTAAGTGCTATTAGAGGAGAAATGGTAGCGGACGCTCCCGTTGGAACGTTTCCAGGTTGTTCGGAGTGCGATCGCCTCATGCGGGCCTACGTCGATGCTATTGATGCGTTCTCCAAGGCAGGCGAAGTACTCGCCAGATACAGCCCCGTTCGCAGGGACGGGGAGTTTAACTCAGCCTGGGCCGATTGTGAGAACACCCGTCAAACACTCCAGTTCGCGAGAAAAGAAGTACTAAGCCACATCGCGCGGCACCATGGAAGTGACGAAACGGTACTCAAAATGGAAGACGCAGCGAAAAAATCCAGCGATGATTGAACTGATGGAATGAAGTGGCTGCGATCTGTACCCCGCCGCCAAATCCCACGTGGAGCCTCTCGGCTACTGGAAATGGGCTGAAGATTATGCCGGGAGTTATGAATGTCTGCTTGTTGCCGGTTAAGGGGCCGTCAACCCAGAATGTCGAGTTCTGCTCAATCATGGGCCAGATCTTTTGTTTGATCCGGTAATCGACCGCGGTGTTAAACACAATCGTTCTCCCCAGAACGCTGGTGGCGCTTAAAGGGAGAACCGCGCCGACCGTAGTCTGAACGTCCCACGGACCGAAGCCTTTGCCCACGCCAAAGGTTGGGGACAAGGTAGCGTGGCCAAGGCCGAGTGGGACACTACCCGTGGGAACGGTACCGCCAAGGAAGAACCCTACAAAGTAGTCGCCCTCGCCCTCTGGTTTGGAAAATGCCCGGAGCTTCACCTGCCACGAAAAGTCCCCATATCCGTCCGGAACGTTGGTTTGATGAACAATGTAAGGCGGCGGGAAAATACCCACTTCGATGCGCGAAACCGGAATGATCTCCAGGCCTCGCGAATTCCCATAGTTAGCGGTCGTTGTGCCTCCGTTGGGATCCTGCTGCCAGGACATGTCATAGCGGAACTGCTGGACCAGGATAACGTGAGTCGTAACGAGCGGCGCAGGATAGTGCGGTTGGCTGGCCCTGGCCTTGTCTGTCGCTCGCATCCAGGCGCGCAGCCAGCTCGGCTCATCTGTGTTGCTGGCCGCGCCGGGGTTCGATGATTGGCCCGCGGTAGCCGCCGAGGCCGGCGGATCGGCTGACGGGAGATCCTGAGCGCCCAGTATCCCGGAGGACAGAAGGATCAAGACCGCCATGGATTGCACACTGTGTCGCATCTCGAACCTCCATCCTCCAAATGAGATCGAGTGATCCCTCCGCTGTTTCAACTTCTATTGATCGGCGGTGCGCCAGGTCGCGTCTTTGTGAAACGCTGTCATCGCGGCTGCGGCTGCGGTGGTATTCGCGCCAAGGTCTTTCTCATACACAACATCGTTTTTCGTGACGACGAAGGTCATCACTCCAGTTGACCGGTACTCCGCCGGATAGGCGATGAAGGCGAATCCGCCAGGGTTCTTGCCTGCGGTTCCTCCCGGCAATACTTTGAAATAGTATCCGTGGAAGAGTACAGGATCGCTGCTGGCGGATCCGCTGGCAGCTTTCGCCACCAAACTTACCGGCGTGCTTTCCAGCTCAGTTGCGTTGACGGGCTGCGCGCGATATTGCTTCTCGGCCGCGACGAAGTCGTGACACATAGAGATCGCTGCGAATTCGTTCTCACCGATGCGCCGGTACAGGACTTCCTTCTGACCGGTATCCGGATCGAAGTGCCAGGCACCATTTTTCGCAACGAGCGGGATCGGGAACGGCCAGTTCTCGGCGCCGATGTGCAGGGTCACCGATCCGTCGGTGTTGGCACACAGGCGGTGCATCTCCTGGTATTTTTGGACAAACAGTTCGCGGTCGACCTTGTCTTGGCCTGGGTCACGCGACGAAGTGAGCTCTGTCGGCCCGCCCAGTATTTTTGTGATGGCTCCTTCGTTGTTGGCCTGAACGGCCTGGAAGAGGCTCTGACTTGCCTCCGTGGACGAGGGGAACGTCTGCTGCGCAGAC
>JAOAPR010000015.1 GCA_025463005.1 Bryobacterales bacterium
CCCTTGCGGGCCGTCTTCAGTCTTCCGTCTAGTCCCGTGCCGGGCTCGAGCACCAGAACGGCGACACTGGCGCGCGCAGCTTCTTCCGTAAGCGAACGTGAGGATGGGCTGCCTACCTCCTCGTCCGAATTCACTTGCAGGACGATCTTTCTTCGTACCGGTAGATCGAGCTCGCGCAGAATTCGCATCGCGAAGACGAAGAACACAAGTCCGGCTTTCATGTCGAGCACGCCGGGTCCCCACAAGCGCCCGCGCGCCTGCCGGAACGGCATGGTGTTAAGCGTGCCGAGCGGCCATACGGTATCGGAGTGTCCCAGCGCGAGAATCTGGCCCTGTTTCCGCGACCCAGGGAGCCGAAATTCGCAGCGCAGATGTTTTGCGTGAGCGCCGCCCGTAAAGGTGCGAACACGCGCAATGTCACTCACGGTGCCGCTGAACAGCTCGACAAATTTATTGACGCTGGGTGGATGGTCGCTGGGCGATTCGCATTCCACCAATGATTGAATGCACGCGATCATCTCTTTTTGTTTTGCGCGTGCGGAGCGAAGGAACGAATCCACGCTTGCTATAATAGCGGGACCGCACATGCCAGCTCTGGATATCCAGGCGATCCGCGAGATTCTTCCTCACCGCTTTCCGATGCTGCTGGTGGACCGCATCGAGGAGCTGGAAGCCGACCGCGTGGTGGGAATCAAGAACGTCACCGCCAATGAGCCGTTTTTCGTGGGGCATTTTCCCGACTTCCCGGTGATGCCGGGCGTGCTAATCGTGGAAGCCATGGCGCAGGTTGCCGGTGTGCTTGTGTTGAGCAGTATTCCCGATCGCCACAAGAAACTGGTGCTGCTGGCATCCGTGGAACAGGCCAAGTTCCGCAAGCCGGTGCGGCCCGGCGATCAGCTTCGTATCGAGATGAAGGTCGGCAAGCGCAAAGAGACCGTCGCCAAGATGTTCGGTACCGCCAGCGTGAACGGCGTAGTAGTCGCGGAGGCCGAAATGCTTTGCAAGCTGGCCGACCGGCCGTAGGGAAACATAGGTACACAAGCGGATGCCGATTCATCCGACGGCGATTGTCGATTCTGGGGCCCGCATTGATCCATCCGCGGAGATCGGTCCCTATTCGGTGATCGGCGCGGATGTCGCAATCGGCGCTCGCACGGTGCTCAAGGGCCACGTTTTTGTAGAGGGGCCCGCCGAGATCGGCGAAGACAACCTCTTCTTTCCTTATTCGACCGTGGGGGTGGCGCCTCAGGACCTGAAATACAAAGGCGAGCGCTCGTCGACGCGCATCGGACACCGGAACAAGATTCGCGAATTCGTCACCATCCACCGCGGCACGGAAGGCGGCGGCATGCTGACCTCGGTCGGCGACGACAACCTGCTGATGGCGTACGTACACGTCGCGCACGATGTGCATATCGGCGATCATTGCGTGTTGTCGAATGCGGCAACGCTCGGGGGCCATGTCAGTGTCAGCGATTGGGCGTGGATCGGAGCCTCAAGCGGCGTGCACCAGTTCTGCCGAGTAGGAAGGCATGCAATCATCGGAGGCTACAGCGTGATCACCCAGGACGTGCTGCCGTTCTCCAACACCGTAACCGAGCGCGAAGCGAAGGTGTTCGGCGCGAACAAAGTCGGTCTGGAGCGCCGCGGCTTCTCCCCCCAAGCCATTGATGCGTTGCATAAGGCGTTCCGGTTTCTGACCCGCTCCGGACTCAACACCACGCAGGCCGTGGAGTGCATCCGCCAGGAGATTCCCGCTTCGGCGGAGGTGGACGAGCTGCTGGAATTCATCGGAACTTCGCAGCGCGGATTCATCAAGTAATATGCCTCCCGATCGGCCTTTGGGAATGATCGCCGGCAACGGGCGCTTTCCGGTGCTCGCGCTCGAAGCGGCACGTAAGGCAGGCATGGAAGTGGTCGCCATCGCGATCAAGGAAGAAGCGTCGCCTGAAATCGAGCCGCTGGCCGCGCGCTGCCATTGGATCTCGCTGGGCGCCCTGAGCAAGCTGATCGAGATCTGCAAGAAAGAAGGCATCCGCCAGGTGATGATGTGCGGGCAGGTGAAGCACGCGAAGATTTTCTCCTCCATCGTGCCGGACTGGCGCCTGGTGAAGCTGCTCGCGTCGCTCGATGCAAAAAACACCGAGGCGTTGATCGGCGGGGTGGCCAAGATCCTGGCTGACGAAGGCATCACGCTGGCGGATTCGACGCTGCTGCTAAAGGATCTGCTGGCACCCGAAGGCGTCCTGACGCGCCGCAAGCCGTCGTCCGACGAGGAGCGCGATATCGCCTACGGCCGCCGCATTGCCGCCGCACTTTCGGAGCACGATGTCGGGCAAAGCGTCGCGATTGCCGAGCGCGCTTGCGTTGCGGTCGAGGCCATGGAAGGCACCGACGCGATGCTTCGCCGAGCGGCCTCGCTAGTGGACGGGAAAGCTCTGCGGCTGGTGAAAGGATCGCGGCGCCGCCAGCACCTGCTGTTCGACGTTCCCGTGGTGGGGCCACAGACCATCGATGTGATGCGGGAGACCGGGACCACCGCACTGGCCATCGACGCGGGACGCACGCTGCTGCTGGACCGCGATGAGCTGCTGTCGCGCGCCAACGCTGCCGGGATCACCGTTATCGTAGAGTAGGCTATTAAAGCCGCCCACCGGGCCCGCCGATATATCGACGGAGCCGATAAGGAGGTTCGCGTGAATACCCTCTCCCGTTCCTGGGAACTGATTGGCGAGAGTTTCGCGATCATCCGCAAGGACAAGAAGCTAATTCTTTTCCCGATTTTGAGCGGTCTGGCTATGCTGGCGATCGCTGCCATCTACTTCGTTCCGTTGCTGGCACTCGGCGTTTTTAAGAGATACGCACAGAGCCATGCGGTGGATCCCAGCTTCTATGCCTGGTTGTTCTTGTGGTACTGCACCAGCTATTTCGTCATGATTTTCTTCAATTGCGCACTTGCGGCATGTGCGCAAATCCGCTTTTCCGGCGGCGAGCCGACGCTCGGGGCCGGCCTGGGCCAGGCGGCTGCGAAACTTCCGAGCATTCTGATGTGGGCCGTGGTCGCCAGCACGGTCGGGGTTATACTTCACGTCATTGCAGATCGCTCTTCATGGCTTGGCAAGATCGTCAGCTCCCTATTGGGCATCGCGTGGGCAGTAGCAACATATCTGATCGTTCCCGTGCTTGTGTTCGAGGAAGACGGCGTGTTCAGGTCCCTCCAGCGCTCCAGCGCGCTCCTGCGGAAGACGTGGGGAGAGCAGATCGTGAGCGGTTTCGGTTTCGGCGTGCCCTGGCTGCTGCTGGCGATTCCGGGGATCCTGCTCGGAGTGATCGCGGCTCGTCTGCACCCGCTCGGAGTCGTAGTTGTGGTCCCCTACTTCTTGTTGTTGAGCGCGGTCATGAGCGCCGTGCGCGGCATTTTTGCAGTCGCGCTGTACCGCTACGCCACTGAGGGAGAAGCGCCCCCCGGATTCTCCAGAGGAAATTTTAAGGACGCCTTTATAGACAAGTCAGAACGGGATTAGGCCTTCTCGGTCACGTTCTTTCGGTCACGTTCTTTTCGATCCAGCCGTCGGCGATCTGGATCACCCGTTTCCCGTAAGAAGCGTTCGACTCCGAGTGCGTCACTTGAATGATTGTCGTGCCGGATTCATTGAGCCTCTTGAACACCTCCATAATCTCCTTGGCCTGGCTGGAGTGGAGGTTACCCGTGGGTTCGTCGGCCAGAATCACTTTCGGATTTGCGATGATCGCGCGCGCTACGCCCACCAGTTGCTGCTGCCCGCCCGATAACTGGTTCGGGAACAGATCCTTCTTGCCGACCATCTGGAACCGGTCCAGTGCGTCGCACACGGCCGCATCGCGCTCGGATTTGCGGATGTTCCGGTAGGACAGCGGAATTTCCAGATTCTCGTACACGGTCAGCGAATCCAACAGGTGATAGCTCTGGAACACGAACCCGAAGTATTTCTTGTACACCTCATCGCGATCCTTCTTCTTCATCGCGTGGATGGGGTGATCCAAGAAGTGGTATTCGCCGGTCCAACTGGTATCGTGCATTCCGATCAGGTGTAACAGCGTCGACTTGCCTGCGCCGGAGGGACCCATGATCGAGACAAACTCACCCTCTTGAATATCCACGTCAACGCGGCGAAGCACGAACGTTTTGGTGGGGCCGTGCTGAAAGAATTTCTCTACGTTGCGGAGCCGAATCATCGAGCTCCGCCCCTAAAGTTTCTCTTTGAGCAGCTTCGTGACCGCCGCGGGATCGGCTTGGCCACGGCTGGCCTTCATCACCTGACCCAGAAAGAAGTTGATCACGGTTGTTTTGCCGCTCCGGTACTGCTCGAGCTGTTTGGGATTCGCGGCGATGACTTCGTCGATCATCTTGACAAGCGCGCCCTCATCGCTGATCTGCGTGAGCCCTTCGCGCTCCATCACCGCCTCGGGCGACTCGCCCGCGGCGAACATTTTTGGAAAAATCTCCTTTGCTAGCTTGCCGCTGATCTTCCCCTGCGCGATCAAGGCCACCAGAAGCCCCAGATTTTCCGCGCTCACGGGCGATTCTTCGATTTCCTTGCCCTCCGCCTTGAGCAGACCGGCCAGATCACCCATCACCCAGTTGGCCGCTGCCCGCGGATCGCCCGACGCTGCGGCGACTTTTTCGAAGTAGTCGCTCATGGCCCGTGTGGCCGTCAATACCTGTGCATCATACTCGCGCAACCCGAACGATTCGACAAAACGCGCACGCCGCGCCGCCGGAAGCTCCGGCATTTCCGCGCGAATGCTGTCCAACCACGTTTCGCTGATCCGCAGAGGTACCAGATCGGGCTCGGGAAAGTAGCGGTAGTCGTGCGCGTGTTCCTTGCTGCGCATGCCCACGGTTTCGCCCGTCTCCACGTTGAACAGGCGGGTTTCCTGCAGCACACGCCCGCCGCTTTCGAGGATGCCAACCTGCCGCTCGATCTCCTGATCCACGGCCATCTTCAGGAAGCGGAAAGAGTTCAGATTCTTGACCTCGGCCTTGGTGCCGAACTTCTCCGCGCCCTTCAGACGGACGCTTACGTTGGCGTCGCAGCGCAGATGACCTTTTTCCATGTCGCAGCTCGATATCTCGACGTACTGCAATACTTGCTTAATCTCGGTTAAGTAGGCATACGCCTCATCGGCGCTGCGCATATCGGGATCGCTTACGATCTCAATCAGCGGCGTGCCGCAGCGATTCAGATCCACATAGGTATAGCGGTCGGAATCCTTGAAGCCTTCGTGAATGCTCTTGCCGGCGTCGTCCTCCATGTGCACCCGCGTGATCCCGATGCGTTTGTGTACGCCCCCAACCTCAATATCGACCCAGCCGTGCTCGGCCAGAGGCTGATCATATTGCGAGATCTGGTAGCCTTTCGGCAGATCCGGGTAGAAGTAATTCTTGCGGGCGAAGATCGAGCGGGGATTGACACGGCAGTTCAAGGCCAGTGAGGCCTCGATCGCCAGTTCCACAGCGCGGCGGCTAAGAACCGGAAGAGCGCCGGGCAGCCCCAGGCAAACCGGACATACGTTGGTATTGGGCGGAGCACCGAAACTGGTCGGGCAGCCGCAGAAAATCTTGGTGCGGGTGGCGAGCTGGACGTGCACTTCCAGGCCGATCACCGGCTCGTACCGCGCAATCGTCTCGGGAGACACGGCGGTTGTAACGCTCGACGCCATGACAGTCATTATAGCGGCCGGGTTGAGGAACCTTCACGCCTGATAGTACTTGCCGCTGTCACGATCTAATACGCCTGAATTCCCTAGCTAATCCCCCTTTGTATTTGCCTAATGTGTTGATTCCCATCAGCCGATTGACTTAACTACAGAAGGCCGGGAATACCTGGGAGTCCTGTTGATCATGCTGAAGCCTGACCGCCGTCCATCTGCGAGCCCTGCCGATATTGCCTTGTTGGGGATCGTGCTCTTGCTAGCATCTCCGTCCAAGTTATTTGGTTACGCCGACCCGGGCACGGGTGCGTTCCTCTATCAGGCAGCGTATGCCGCGTTTATCGGGGGCATCTTTTACTTCCGAAAGTTTCTGGGCCGAATCTTTCGGAAGCGTCAATAACCCGGATCCGGACTCGTCATATGATTGCCGCTCCCGACGCGCAGACCCCTACGTTTCGCGATCCCGCCGGCGCGGTCCTTGGCCTCAACGGCCGAATTCTCCGCGTAGTCCGTCCGGACTCAGTCGCGGATATGGAAGCCTTTCTGGACTCTCGAACGGCTCGTGAGGCAGTTCAGTCCGGAACACTGGTCTCCTCCAAGCGGCTTTCTCCAGATGCAATCCGCAAAGACCCGTTTCTCAATTTGGATCTTACTCCGGAGGAAGCTCTTTACGAGCACGAGCGCGTCCCATTCCCGAGTTATCCCTACGAATGGCCCGCCGAGATGCTCCACGCCGCCGGCGTGTTGACCCTGGATCTGGCCCTGGCGGCCTTGGAAGACGGCTACGGCCTGAAAGACGCGACCCCTTACAACGTTTTGTTTCGCGGACCGCGGCCCGTTTTTGTGGACGTTCTTTCGTTCGAACGGCGCGATCCGTGCGATGCCACCTGGATGGCGTACGCACAGTTCGTTCGAACATTTCTGCTGCCCTTGCTGGCCGACCGCGACCTGGGCTGGCCGCTCCAGCAAACCTTATCGGGACGGCGCGACGGCCTGGAGCCGGAAGCTGTTTACCGCTCGACTGGGTTCTTGCGGCGACTCGCACGACCTTATCTCGAAGTGGTCTCGCTGCCCACCTGGCTGGCGGCAAAGCATCGCGAAGACGCGTCGCTCTATCGTCCAAAGCCCGCCGCCTCGACGGAGCAGGCCCGCTACATCCTCCGAAACCTGCTGAACAGGTGCCGCAGCCAATTGGACGCCGCCGGGCGGCAATCGCGCGGTGATTCCGCCTGGAGCCAGTACCTGGATGGCAAGTCCCTCTATTCTCCGGAACAGCTAGCGGAAAAAGAAGCTTTTGTACGGGAGGCGCTGGAGCTGACTCGTCCGGCCACGGTGCTGGACGCCGGTGCGAATGAAGGCCACTTCAGCATGCTGGCCGCTCGAACGGGTGCCGCCGTGGTCGCCATCGATACGGATCCAGTGGTGGTGGGATCTATCTGGCGCAGGGCACACGCGGAGAATCTGGACGTCCAGCCGCTAGTGGTGGATCTCACGCGTCCGACCCCGGCGAGCGGATGGCGCAATCAGGAGTGCGCGTCGTTCTTGGATCGCGCTGCCGGCGGTTTTGACCTGGTACTGATGCTCGCTCTCATGCACCACATCGTGGTGACTGAGCGCATCCCGCTGGAGGAATTGCTGGCTTTAGCCGCGGAAATCTCCCGCGATTACATGTTGATCGAGTTCGTGGCGCCCGAGGATCCCATGTTTCAACGGATCGTTCGGGGCCGCCAGACGCTTTACTCGCACTTGACCAAGGAACATTTTGAGACCGCCGCCCAGGTCCATTGGGAACTGGTGCGCTGCAGGCGGATCACAGGATTACATCGATGGCTCTATCTTTATCGCCGGCGACGCGCGAAAAACTGAAGGACATCTTCGTCTGCTTCTCGCTGGGCAATTTGTGCTTTGTCCGGCGCTGGTATGACTTGGAGATCCTGCAGGAAACCGGCCTGGATTATCTCCGGCCTGGTCCGGCCAGTCCCACGCTGTTGGTCTCGACACTGGTCGCGGGTTTGCTCCTGGCTGCCGTTTTCTGGATCGGCTGGCAATGGGCGCAGAAGCGGGGGCGTCTTTGGATCAGGTTTGCGCAAGGCTGCTTTCTGATGGCGCTGGTTTTCCCCCTGGAATCGGTGCGCCGCTACTGGAATGCCCAATTTGGGCACATCGATCTCATTTCCAATGTAGCCCTTTTGAGCATTGAGACTCTGCTTTTCGGCGGGCTGATCCTGGCGATGAAGGGCAACTCTCGCGTGGTGCGCCCCGCGCGTCATGTGGCTCTAATGATGACCTTCATGTTCCCGGCGCTTCTGATCGATTTTCTCAGCAGCCGTCTTAGCTCCGAACCGGCCTCCGCGTTTCAACCTAAGATTTCCGCGGCGGCCGTGCCCGTTCGCGCCGATGCACCCCGCGTCATCTGGATTATCTTCGACGAAATGGATCAGCGGATCGCCTTCAATGAGCGCCCGGTTTCACTGGACCTTCCCGAACTGGATCGTCTCCGCAGCGAATCTCTTGAAGCTCGGCGGGCGACCCAGACGGCCGGCTTCACAGGACTCGCGATGCCGATCCTCATTTCCGGACGCTCCTACCGGCAAACTGAAATCAGGGGTGCGTCCAAGCTTGATGTCTTCCCGGAGAATTCGTCGGAACAGCTCGATTGGGCTGAGGAGCATACGGTATTTCGTCGTGCCCGTGAAATGGGTGTAAATGCTGCCATTTCAGGCTGGTATCATCCCTACTGCCGGATTTTCGGCGACCTGCTAGTGGATTGTTTTGCTAACTCCACCAGTCACGCCGGGCGAGCTTTGTTGCGCGAACAGCACGCGGCCCAAGAAGGAGTCGCGCGCATGACCGCCTTCCTGTTCAAGCTGCAACTCGAGAACATCAAGGATTTGTACCGCTTTGATGGGCTTTCTGGTTCCGAGAACCTGAAGGACGCCTTCCTGCAGAGCCAGCAGCAGCAAGAATATTTCCAGATTCGAGACCATGCCTACGCGGACGCAACAGATCCCCGCTTCGGTTTCCTGATGCTCCATTTTCCGACACCGCACATGTACGCGATCTACAATCGCTGGCGGCGGGACTTCACCCTGGATTCCACCATCGACTACCTCGACAACCTCGCCCTGGTAGATCGGACTCTGGGCGAGCTTCGCGCCAAGCTTGAAGCCGCAGGGCTATGGGATCGAACCACCATCCTGATCACCGCCGACCATGGGTTCCGTCCGGACTTATGGCGGGGGCGCTACGGCTGGACCCAAAACATGGAACGGATCTCAGAACGAGGTACGAGTCAATTGGTCCCATTCATTCTCAAACTGGCGGGGAAGCGCGATCATCTCGTAGTCGACCGTCCATTTTCGAACATCGTCTCGTCCGACTTGGCACTGGCAGTGCTCCGCGGCCAGATTTCCACGGCAGCGCAAGCGTCGGATTGGATAGAGCGGCGCACCAATGACAGTGAAAACAGCGCGAAACATGGTGCCTCCGCCGGACCCTCCGCCGCACGTTAAAATCCCGCGGACCAGCTCGTGGTAAAAGTTTAAAATCCTGGAACATTCCGTCCACACGCGACGTATGGGAGAGACAGGTGCTGCCATGGGAAGACGTACGCTGCTGACTCTTGGAATCGCTGTGCTAGCTGGGTGCGGGGAGGGCGTTCACCTGGGACCGCCCCAACATGAGACCAAAATCCTGGAACTCGATAAATCCGAGCTGACTCGGGTGGAGATCAAGATGGGTGCGGGCGAACTGCGGGTGACCGGTGGTGCTCCGAAGCTCATGGAAGCGGATTTCGAGTACAACGTTCCGGGCTGGAAGCCGCAAGTAGAGTATCATTCGACCGGTGTGCGAAGCGACATCGAAATCTCCCATCCGGGCGGAGCGGCCTCGCATGGAAACAGCAAATGGAACCTGCGATTCAATGACTCGGTGTTGATGGATCTGGTGGCGCGCCTGGGCGCGGGCGAAGCGCATTTGACCCTGGGGAGCCTGAATCTGCGTAGTGTAGAGGTCAACCTCGGAGCCGGAGAAGTGGAAGTAGACTTGCGGGGCAATCCCAAGCGAAGCTACGACGTTCAAATCAAGGGGGGCGTCGGACAGGCAACCGTTCATCTGCCGTCGACCGTTGCGATCTCGGCGACCGCATCCGGGGGGATCGGCGAGATTAACGTTCGTGGGCTGGAAAAGCGCAACGGCCGGTGGATCAATCCGCTCCACGAGAACGCGCCGGTGACCATCCGCCTGGACGTGAAGGGCGGGGTCGGCCAAATAGACCTGGTAGCGGAGTAAGCGTTCGCGCTACTCTAACAAGAAGTGAGCGTCGGCGCCGCAGAAACGATCCGGATTTCCGTGCCCAAGTGCGACCCTGGCATCGGACACGTAATTCGCACTCCGGATTCGGTCGACCTGATTGACGGCGTGGTGGTGCGTCCTTATGATTTGTGGCCCGACGATCGCGGCTATTTCCTCGAAGTCGCGCGAATAAACCAGGGCCTGGCGGCGGGTTTTCCCGCGGAGAGCACGCAGATTTCCGCCGCTCTGAGCTATCCGGGCACTATCAAGGCCTTTCATTATCACCTGCATCAGACTGATCTATGGGTTCCGTCCATGGGCATGTTTCAAGTGACTTTGGTGGATCTGCGCCCGGAATCCCGCACATTCGGACATAAGAATACGATGTACGCGGGCGCGCTTAAGCCCTGGCAGTTTCTGATTCCGCCGGGCGTGGGGCACGGCTATAAGGTCATCGGCGAGCAACCCGCAATCCTGATCTACGTGACCAATCGCTTGTACAATCCGAAAGACGAAGGCCGAATCGCCTTCAACGACCCCTCCATTGCTTACGACTGGGAGCTGCAGCACAAGTAATGAAGTTCCTGGTTACCGGGGGCGCCGGATTCATCGGGAGCGCGTTCGTACGGCTGCTGCTTCAGGATCCCGATGGTTCGCGCGCCGTTCTGAATCTGGACAAGCTAACCTATGCGGGAAACCTCGAAAACCTGGCGAGCATTGCGGACGACGCGCGCTACCGCTTCGTCCATGGCGATATCTGCGACGCCGCGCTAGTGAATTCGCTGGTGGCGGAAGAGAAGCCTGAGGTGATCGTGAATTTTGCGGCCGAATCGCACGTGGACCGCAGCATTCTGTCTCCGGCGCCGGTGTTCGAGACTAACCTGCGCGGCACCTTCACGTTACTGGAGGCAGCACGGACCCACCAGACTCCGCGTTACGTACAAATTTCGACCGACGAAGTCTACGGCAGCATCGATCCGCCGCATGAGGCCGACGAGAATTTCCCCCTTCGTGCCAGTAGCCCATACTCGGCATCGAAAGCCGGCGCGGATCTTCTCACCCTGTCTTATTTCGTTACCTATAAAATGCCGGTGACGGTGACGCGTGCTTCCAACAATTACGGTCCCTACCAATTTCCGGAAAAACTCATCCCACTGATGATTTCGAATGCCCTGGAGGACAAGCCTTTGCCGATTTACGGCGACGGCCAGCAGGTGCGCGATTGGTTGTACGTGGATGACCATGCCCGGGCCATCCTGGCCGTAATCGAGCACGGCCGAGCGGGGGAGATCTACAATATCGGCGGCAGCCGTGCGCTGCCGAATCTCGACGTAGTGCGCGAGATCCTGGCCGCGGTGGGAAAACCGGAAAGCCTGATGCAGACGGTGAAGGATCGCCCGGGGCACGACCGCCGTTATGCTCTTTCCAGCGAGAAGCTGATGCGCGAAACTGGCTGGCAAGCTCGCGTTCCATTCGAGGAAGGTCTTCGCGCGACCGTTGAGTGGTACCGGTCGAACGCTGCCTGGACCGCGCGTATCAAAAGCGGCGAGTATCAGAAGTATTACCAGAGCAACTACGGCGGCCGCGCGGTTTAGTCGCCCAAATACAGCGAACAAACGCAGCGTTGGCAAACGTGGTTGCTCGCGACGTCGAGGGATGCCCTAAAATCTCGCGCGGGGGCCGCGTTCAGGGTCTCATCCAGTACCTGCGATGACGTCGATCCTACGGGAGGATGAAAGAAACACGGCCGCACCGAGCCGTCAATCCCCATCACTGCCGAAACCCAGGGTGCATTGCACCGCGGGGCTTCGAATGACTGCAGTCCCAGATGCGCTCGGAAATGCTGGACGATCCGGTGCAGATGCTGGGGACGATCGATAACAAAGGAATCGTCCACGAGCTTATCGATCTGCTGTTCGAGCACTGCGAGTTCGTCGAGTGTCAGGGCGATCTCAGTCTGGCGGGGAACGTTCCACGGCTGCTCGCGGTTAAACGCGGTAGACGTGAGGTCGGCTGCCAGGAACGAAACCGACGACAGACCAATCCGGCGCGCCGCGCACACCGTATCCACGAGCGCGGCGTGGTTCGCTTTTTGGACGGTACACCGCGCCCCGATCTGGAACTCTGGACGATGCGCGTGAATCGCGCGGACACCTTCGGAGATGCGAGCGAAACCGCCCGGCACGCGCCGGATGCGATCGTGAATCTCGGGTGGTCCGTCCAGGGAAACAATGGCATCATCCAAGTGTTCGGCGATCTCGCGGGCGAAGCGCTCGAAGAGCAGCCCTGTGGAAAGAATCGTCACCCGAACGCCGCGGGCGCGCAGTAACTGTGTAAGGGCGAACAGGTTCGAATGCATCAGCGGCTCGCCGCCCGTGAACACCACCCAGCGGACCTGTAGCCGCTCGATTGCCTCCATTTGAGATTCGAGCTGAACCACCGTGAACTCGCGATGCTCGTCTGTCTTCCAGATGTCGCACATTACGCACCGGCAGTTGCAACGGCTGTGCGCATCAATTAGCAGAATCGGTAGTTTCTCGATCGAGTGGGTCACGCGCACACCCTGCGTCTGGCCAGGCGGACGTCCTCGCCGAGGTGCTGTGCTGCTTCTTCAAGCATGCGGGGCACGTTCCATCGCACCAGTACCGGTAGCCGCGTTTCCATCTTGAGCGGATAGAATTCGCGGCAGATCCGGGTTGGAAGCGCTCGAGCCAGCCTCGGGCCGATCAGCCGGATGCGGTCGCCAACCACCACCAGCTCCGGAGGCTCGCCAAATTCCGGCGCGGCGATCCAATCATCGGGTTGCGGAGATAGCCGCAAGATGCGCGCGGCATCGAATGAGTATTCTCCAACCAGTTCCCGCGCGGCGCGGATTTCGTCCAGGAGGTCGCCTTCGGCCGTGAGCGGCGAATCGGTTCCAAGCGCCATCGGAATTCCCGACGCGATCACGTCCTGAGAAAGCGTGCGTCCGAGCGTGAACAGGTTCGAGCGCGGGCACCAGACTACGCCGGCGCCGATTTTCCGGGTCAACTTCCAGCCGTCTGAGCGGAAACCAACCGCATGGATCAAGACGGTACGTTCATCCAGAACACCGAGCTCGTCCAGCTTGAAGATCTCGGCCGCGGCGTCTTCGTCGGTTCCCTCGCCCGCGTGAATTAGGAACGGCGCGCCGGGCGGAGTGGCATCGAAACGATCGCGAATGTTCGCCTCGAAGGCCAGGGAGTGCGCCCAACCATAACTTTTCACGACGCGGACCGGGAAATCATCATCGAAAACTGCTTCGTACGGATTGTGATGACAAACCGTAGTCACGCCGCACGCGAGATTTCGCAACCCGCCCCACTGCAGGCGCAATGACTTGGGAATCTGGAGGTGCTCGCGAACGGGTGACTGGTCCGGATGATAAATGTCTCGCGCCCACTCCGTCGCGTTTGCATAATGACGCTGGCCTAGGCGTGGGAACAGCGCGAACTCGAGATGATCGTGCGCGTTGATCAGTCCAGGCAGGATCTGCAGTCCGTCAAGATCGAGCTCGATTCCCTCGACGAGCCGTTTCATGCCCCTTTATCCAATCTTGATCCAACGCGCTACGAAGATCGCTGGCTCTCGTGCAGCTTCTTCAAACGCCGCGAGCTTGCCCGCCTTCGCGAACACCGCGCGCTCCGGTTCGCCGAATCGCGGCTCGATCAGACAATCCAGCCTAAGGTCCATCGCGAACAGATCGTCCAGATTGTATAGATGATGCGCGACGCCGATCACCTCGCTTCCGTGCCGAAACGAACGGGTCCAGCCGCGGCGGATCGCTTCGGGGTGCACATCGCTCACCAGCACCGTGCCGCCGTTGCGAGTGACGCGCGCCAGCTCGGGCAGGCATGCCGGAGCGTATCCCAAGGCGAACGCGCAGATGGTCACATCCGCAATGGCGTCGGGCAGCGGAAGTTGGTTGGCGTCGGCGAGTACAACCGGCTCCGGCGCGCTGGTTAGCATCTCCGGGCAAAAGTCCATCGCGATGGTTTGTGCGCCCTGGGCTCGACAATAAGATGCCCATCGGCCGGTTCCCGCGGCGACGTCCACCACCCTCGCGCCGGGTAACGAAGGAAACAGCGACCTCATTGTGCGCTGCTCGAGCGCCAGCAGCGGATTCGGACTGGCGTCGTAATCCTGCGCCAGCAGCCGGTATGCGTCGATAGGCGCCAGAGTTGTCATACGCTCTCGACTTTCGGACGCCTGGGGCGAAGAACCTTCTGAGCAAATTCCAGTTCGTAGGGCCAGGCGTACAAGCCGAGCGAATAGCGCCACGCGCTGAGGGTCTTGAGCACAGCACGAGCCCAACGCGGAAGCGCGATGTCCTGGATGGTCGGCCAGCGGCACTCCATCACGATCTCGAAGGCGTCAATCAGGCGTTTGGTTTTGCGCGGCAGCCAGGGCAGCGCGGGGTCCTGGCGCACCGTGAAGTTATACCAGCGCGGTGAGGCCCATTCTTCCGGACTCTTCGGAAACGCGAAACGATCGTCGATTTCGCCGTACATGCCGTCGGGATGCGGAGTCGGAATGTAGTGCTGAACGATGATTTCGGCGCGCGGGTTGATCCGCTTGATACGTCGCATGAAGCTCATCGCCTCGCGGGCGTCGCGATCAGGCTCATTCGGGTTTCCGATTACGAATGAGAATTCCGGGATGATTCCGAACTTGCGAATCCGGTCGGCGATCTGCAGGATTTGCCCGGAGGTGAGCTGCTTGTCCATCTCGCGCAGAAGCTTATCGGAGCCCGATTCCGCCCCCAGGAAAATCATTTCGCAGCCGGCGCGGCGCAGCGCGTGCATGGTGTCATCCGAGTAGCGCAGCAGCGCGTCGATGCGTCCCTCGCACCACCACTTGAGCTTGAGCGGCGCGATCCGGGCGGCCAGCTCGGCGGCATCCGCCTCGCGCAGGAAAAAATTGTTGTCGTAAAACTGCACCGCGTCGATCGCGTATTCGCGTTGCAAGTGGGTCAGGACCGCCGCCGTCCGCTCCGGCGTTTCCGATTTCTGCCTGCCGTGCGCGACCTTGGTGACGCCGCAAAACTTGCACCGATAGGGACAGCCGTAACTGGCGTGGTGAACCGCGGTGCGCGCACCCAGGAAGGTCCGCGCGATATATTTCGCCGGCTCGCGCAGCCGATGGTACGGCATCCAAGGGAAGTCCCCCGGCGAGCGTATCGGCCGGTCCGGCGTATGGACGTACAGCCCAAACTTGTCTTTATATGAGATCCCGGCGATGTTCCGGAAATTGTGGCCTTCCCGCATTGCACCGAGCAATTCCGGCAGCGTATCTTCGCCCTGGCTGCGCACCACAACGTCGACATACGAGGAGTTCAGCGCGGCATCCGGATAAAGCGATGGAAAATATCCTCCCCAAACGATGGGCACTTTGGGATAGCGCGCGCGAAATTCCTTACAGAGCGCAATCGCCTGCACCATCTGCGGGCCCGGCATTACCGACACGCCCAGCATCTCCAACGGCTTTTCGCGCGCGATGCGGTCGATGCTGTCCATCGGGCGCGGATCGATGTTCCCGTCGACAATCTCGTATGCTTCTTCGCCTTCGAGAACCGCACCGAGGGCGAGCACCGAAAGCGGAAAGCGCCGGTTCTTGGGCCGGGTGCTGCGGGGATGAAGCAGAACGATCATTCGAATGTCGCCTCGAGGATCCAGAATCGCGACGGCGGCCGGCGGCCCTTGAGCCGGGCTTTCCACGGACGCAACATCCAGCCGAACCCATACCACGGCCGGTGAATCCGCCAGGTGAGACGCAGATCGCGTGCCAGCGCGTCCAGCATCGGTTCGTCCAGAAACTCGATACTGCGGAGCGCCTCAGACCGGAATCCGTGCTGCTGTTCGAAAAAGACCTGACGCTCGGCGCGCA
>JAOAPR010000047.1 GCA_025463005.1 Bryobacterales bacterium
CGGTGTCCAGATTCCGCAAAGTCACGGCAACGCCACCGAGCCCGAGCCCGGCCGAATCGCGGAAGATGCCCTGTACGGAAACGGTTTGAACCGGTGTCTGGCGTGGAAGGCGCTGCTCCTGTGCAAGGGCGCTGACCGTGCATAGCCACGCGAGCCCTGCAACCCTGCGAGCCCCCATTTGTCGGAGCAAGCTTATAGGTAACACGAAGCGCCGTCAGCGATCAAGCAAAAACGGGTTAGCGATCACTGACGACGGCCGGCCAGAAACGTCTGGACGATTCGAATGTAGTCTTCCGGCGCCTCCTGATGCGGATAGTGGCCCAGTTTAGGCATGGTCACGATCTGCACGGCGGGCAGATTCTCTCGCAATTTCTGCTGCGTTTCCGCAGGCACGATGGTGCTTGCGCCGCCCAGGATATAAATAGTCGGGCACTTGATCTTGAGCACTTGCGTCCACAGTTCTGTGGGAATAAATCCTTTGACCAGATTCGGGTCGCGCTTCCATACGATACGGCCGTCCAGGCGCCGCTTGCTGCCGAAGTGGGCGTAATTGCGCTGCAGCTCTTCGGAAACTGTGGTACCACCGCGTGTGAGCGACGCAACCAGCTCGTCTTCCGACGCCCAACCGTTCTCTTCCTGCTGGACTCGCCGCGCAAATCCCGAAGCGATTTCATTGGTCCGCTCCGGTCCCACGTCTTCGACCACCAGCTTCGCGACGCGCTCCGGGTGCATTCCCGCGTAAACTTGCACCACTCGTCCGCCGGTGGAATTCCCCAGCAGGATAACGTTGCGCAGGTTGAGCTGCTCGACGAATGCTCCCAGATCCCGGGCGTAATCCTCGACGAGATAGGCGCCCTCGGGCGACCAGGCGGAGTCGCCGTGCCCGCGCATGTCGATCGCGATGACGTGATAATCCCGGTTGAACCGCGGCGCGATGTGATCGAAGGAGTGGGCGATGCGCCCGATCCCGTGTAGCATGATGAACGGCTGCTTGTCGGGCGAGCCCCAGTCCAGGTAGTGCAGGCGCAGGCCGTTGACGGTGACGAATCGGTCCTGATAGGGAGCCTGAGCCGTTAGGGACACGGCAGCCGCGAGCAGCAACGTCGCGCGTTTCATCCCACGAGTGTAGCCGGGGAGGAATCGGTGGTCAAACCGCCCGTTAAGAACGTCCTAGTTAGGAACGGAAGCGCCCGCCGCCAGCTCCGACTTCTTGTACTTCGGCTCGCTCAAATACCCCTGGATGTGATCCTTGGTGATCTGGTTCACCACCAGCTCCATGGGCTGCGGATGGTCGCCATTATTGATCCAGATGGTTTCGAAGAGGTTAACGCCCTTTTTCTGGAGTTGGTTGTCGTCCACCAGCATATTCACGTCGAAGCGCTTGTGTTTGATATCGGCCTTGCGCAGCGAGAGCCGCAGCGGACCAACGCGCTGGAACTGCTTGGACTTATTCAGCTCGAATTCGTAGTAGTTTCGCTCGCCGCGCTTCTGGAGGGCCACCAGCTCGTCATGCGTCCGCGCGATGGAACCCGAAAGCTGGTCGCGAGTATTGTTGAGCGCGCCGCTGAGATCGTCGCGGGTCTTGTTCAGATCGTCCCGAGTGCTGGCGAGCTGCTTTTGCTGATCCGACAACTGGCCTCGGAGTTCCTTAAAGCGCGGATCTTCACGAGCCACGCGCTGCGGGGGCGTCTTGGACGCTCGCGCCGAACGTGCCTTGACCGGCTGGGACCGGATAACCGCGGCCGCCGGTTGCCTTTCCGTCCGCACTTCATCCATCTTCTGGTTCAGGACCATAAGCTGATTCTGTAGCTGCACCAGTGACGCGCTTAAAGTATGATTTGTGGCGGCCAATTCGCGGGTCTGCTGCCGCTCGCGATACAGGTAGGCCAAACTGAGGCCCGTGGCAACCAGGAGTAGCCCCACGATCGTGTACAGCGGCCATCTTGGGGGCTCTACATAGTAATCCTGAACGGGCTCTTCGAAAACTTCCATTTGCTCACACCTCCAGATGTCGGACGGAGCGAGCAATTCCAATACCAGAGCTAACTGATTGAAGTGGAGAGCCGGCTAAGAGCGGTTCGCCGGATTTTACCGAAAATGTTCCAGAAAAACTTTCCGCTAGGGAATCCGGATGTTGTGCTCGCCACACACTTCGAACAGACTCACCACGTTGGTGACGCTGAACAGGTGCCGCACGCGTTGGCTCAGGTTGATCACTTCCAGGCGACCGCCCGCGGTCTTGGCCGAAACATACAGTCCGATGATCGACCCGAGCCCGGTGCTGTCCATATAGCCGAGATCGGTTAAGTCCAGGACAATCCGCTTTGATCCGGGGAGCAGGCCCCGAACCTCCGTTTGTAGGATTCCCGTGGTGCCGGCAACCAGTTTGCCGGTGCAGCGGACCACGGTCGCGTCGCCGTCCGTGGTTATAACCAGGGTTAATAAAGGCACGGGTTTCTCGGAGGCATTCTGGGGCATCATTGAGTTGGCCCCGCACATGTGAAGTTCTCGGCCATATCGATACTGCCCGCTCCCTTGTACCGCGCCTCATTCGGATAGGCGCAAATCGGCCGCGTCCGGGTAGTCTGGCCGCGCTCGACGTGCGCGCCAATCAGCACAGCCGGGGCGATTCCCTTTTCCACCCAATCGACTACCGGCGCGAGCCAGTCCACGTTGCCGCACCCAGGGCCTCCCTGACAGTGGCCCATTCCGGGAACCAGGAACAAGCGATAGAACTCGTCGGTTTCCTTTGCGCCCATGGTTTTCATGGCGGCGTCGTGATATTCGATGGACATATTCGGACTGACGCCGGGGTCGGACCAGCCGTGGTAGTGGAGAATCTTTCCGCCTCGCATTTTCACCGCGGTCAGATCGGGAATGGTCGCGTCGATTGCGAGCGAAGTTGCGGCCATGCGCGCCGGATCGGTATCGATGTTGAAGGTGTGATAGTCCCAGTCAGGTCCCGCGGGGGGATGGAACGCGATGAACTTGAGGAATGTTTCACCCAGGTTGAAGCCGTTCGCGATCGCGCCGTCTCCGCCGGGAGGCATACCGGGGAACAGCCGCCGGCCGTGGGAATCGCGCACGCCATCATAGATCTTCTGGAGCGATTGGATCTGCGCGTCATTAAAACAAGCTGGGCTGTCCGAGGTGGACGGGCACCGCTCCAGATCCTTGGCCGGATCAAACCCGCACTTCATGGGATTCTCCACCAGCCCGTCTTTCACGCCGTCCAGAGCATCGCATTTGTCGAGAAACGCCTTTGATAGCGTCTGCGATTTTTCTGGCTTGATCTGCCCCGGCCCGCTTCCGGCAAACAGATAGTTATAGATCGATTTCGTCTGCAGCCCGGTCAGGTTCAGCACCGGCGCACCAATCACGTAGCCGTCGAAATCCTCCGGATAACGCTGCGCTTCCATCAATCCCTGGCGGCCGCCGGTGGAGCAGCCGACCCAATAGGAATACTGCGGATCGCTCCCGTAGTACGCCCGGATCATCTTTTTCGCCAGCAGCGCCGTTTCGTGCACGGCGAGATATCCGTGGTCGATCAGCTTGCGCGCGGCGTTGGGATTGTTCGGACTGGTTTGGTTAGGACCTGGGTAGGCGAAGGTCGCGCCCGGTTCCTTTTGCGCGTCGTGACCGGTGTCGGTCGAGGTCGCGGCGTACCCGGCGCGCACCGCCGTATCGACCGCCGCGATGCTGATGACCCCCGCCCAGCCTCCGTTGCCTACCATCTGGAAACGATTGTTCCAGCTAGCGGGAAGCTTCACGGCGAACTTCGCTTCGGGCCAGATCACGCCCCGCACGTCGCAAAGCTCGGGGAGATTGGCGGTGGCCGCCACCAGCTTCGCGGATTCGATTTTCACATCGGCGCCAAACTCTTTGGCAAACGACGTGGAGGCGAGTTCTTCGCACTTCCTCACCGGCGCTGCCAGCACGCACGCAGTGGCCAGCGCGCCAAGCAGCAGAAGTTTTCGAGTGGCCATCATGCCCCTTATCATATGTCAGAAAGAGTGTCAGAAAGAGCACTCAGTAGGTGCTATCCTCTGGAGGGATTAGTGCGCAATGAGCCGTCGAAATATTCTCCGCCTGCTGGCCGCCGGCGCGATCTTCGTGGGGTCGCTGTGCGCGTGGCAGCGTGAGTTTCGCGAGTACCCGGCCATCGAATACAACAATTTCCCGCTGCCGGAGGGCTATCAGGAGCCGGCCGAATGGGTATTTGCGCGGCTGATGTATCCTCCGGCGCCCACCGCCCGCTTTGATCGTTCCGGCCGGCGCGGATGGATGAACGGCAATTCCAGCTGGACGCAGGATTACCCGCGGGCGGATCGTCACTTTCTGACCGCGCTTCGCCGTCTGACGCGGGTCGACGCGCGCACAGTGGAACAGCCGGTGAATCTGGACGACGGCGATGACGTATTCAACTGGCCCATGCTCTACGCAGTGCGGCCGGGCGAATGGGACCTGACCGACGCGCAGGCCAAGAAATTCAAAGAATACATCGACCGCGGCGGATTCTTCTGGTGCGACGACTTCTGGGGCACCTTCGAATGGGGCGTCTTCATGCAAAGCATGGGGCGCGCCATTCCGGGGCGAACGCCGGTGGACATTCCCAACGAGGACACGATTTTCCACACGATTTACGACCTCAACGACCGATTCCTGATTCCCGGATCGTGGGGCCTGCGCGGCAGAGGATTCCAGAATGACGGCTCCGTTCCATACTGGCGCGCAATTTACGATGACAAGAACCGGATCGTAGCCGCGATCACGCCAAACTCGGATCTGGGCGACGCCTGGGAATTCGCCGACGATCCGCGCTACCCAGAGAGATACTCACATCTGGCCATCAACATCGGCGTCAACTACGTCGTCTACGCCTTGACGCACTAGCAGCATCGGGCGAGGCAGGCCCGCCCGTCACTGGGGTTTCACGCCACGCCAGGCATGCGAATGAGCGAGCCTCCCGGTACGGAGCTCAAGACTTCCTTATCGGCCAGCACGGCCTCCAGATTTCGGAGCGCCAGGCACGCGTGCTCCCGGGCCAGGCTCTCGGCGCGGCTGCCCTGGCGATTCTCAATAGCTTCAATGATCGCGTTGTGGTGCTCGTGGGCGATGGTCAGCAGCTCTTTGGCCTTAGGCAGTTTGAGCCGCGCGAACACCGTCGCGCTGGGTGAAGCGAAGGGCAGCGATTGCACACGATCCAGGGTCCGACGCAGCATGGGACTCTTGGCCAAGTCGACCAAAGTCGAGTGGAAGGACTCGTTCAAATCCAGATAATGGGCGAATGAATCAATGGTGGGAGGAAGCGCGGGAGCGAGTGGCATTACCATTTCCAGTTCTTCCTGGAGAGAGCGAAGACTGACGAGTTCGCGCGGTTCCTGAAGCCGCTCCGCCGCCAGCCGGGCTGCGGTGCCTTCCAGGACGCCGCGCATCTCGATCGCGTCGTAAACATCGATCAAGGTGAAGGCGCGAACGACGAATCCGCCGGTGGGCCAGATTTCGAGCAAACCTTCGTTGGCCAGACGGTCGAGAGCCAGCCGGATGGGGGTTCGCGAAACACCCAGCCGCGCGACCAGCGGAAGCTCCGAGAGGCGCTCTCCCGGTTGAAAATCGCCGCGCAGCAGCATCTCGCGCAGGTTCAGGAGCGTGCGTCCGGTCTGCGAGGGCAATTCCGACGCAGTGTTGGACCGGCGTTCGTTCGCGGAGAAATTCACTCCGTCACCTCCTGTTTAAGCGAATTTATAGAAGTTTACCACAGGGATTGTTTGTAAATTTCTGCGCTTTTTCTCTGGTAAAATCAGCGACGATGCTTCCCAAGATATCCGCGAAGCGCCGTGCGTTTCTTCGTTTTCTGGCAGCCAGCCCGCTGGCGGCCCGAGCCTGGGCGCAGCAGAATTCCGCGGCCATTTCCCGCGCGGCCGACGCTCTGAGCGTGAGTGATTTCGAGACTCTCGCCCGTGGAATGCTGCCGCCTGCGCATCTCGGGTACCTGATGAGCGGTGTGGATGACGATGCCACGCTGAAACTAAATCGCGAGGGTTTTCAGCACTACCAACTCCGGGCGCGGCGGCTGGTGGACGTTTCTAAACCGGATCTGCGGACGGAAGTTTTCGGCGTTCCCTGGGAAACTCCCATCTTCCTCTGCCCTGTGGGCGGGCAGAAGATGTTTCAAGCCGAGGGCGAAGTGGCGGTCGCGCGGGCGGCCAAGGCCAAGAAGGCCACACAGATTCTTTCGACCGTTTCGTCGTCTTCGGTGGAGGACGTCGCCCGGGCACTGGGCGGTCCGCTCTGGTATCAGCTCTATATGCCCGTCACTTGGGAAGGTACCGAGAAAATGGTTCGTCGCGCAGAGGACGCGGGTTGTCCGGTCCTGGTGTGGACCGTGGATCTTCTCGGCGGCCGCAACACCGAGACGGCAGAGCGCCTGCGGCGCACCGATACGCGAAATTGCCTCGCGTGCCACACCAACGGCGTCGGATCGCTCAAAGGACGGGCGATGTTCGAAGGCATTGAGGGGGGCATCAATCCGCCGGCGGCGAACTGGTCGTACATGGATCGGCTGCGAAAGCTTACGAAGATGAAATTGATCATCAAAGGCATCGATACCGCCGAGGACGCACGCCTGTGCCGCGAGCATGGCGCGGATGCGGTCGTGGTTTCGAATCATGGCGGCCGCGCAACCGAAACGCTGCGCAGCACTATCGAGAGCCTGGCGGAGGTTGTGGATGCGGTGGGCAGCCAGCTTCCGGTGCTGGTGGACGGAGGTTTCCGGCGCGGGACGGATATCTACAAAGCACTGGCGCTGGGCGCGCGCGCCGTGGGCATCGGACGCCCGTACATTTTCGGGCTGACGGCCTTTGGCCAGGAAGGCGTCGAGCGGGTGATCGATATCCTGCGCGCCGAATTGCGGTTGACCATGCAACAGTGCGGAACGCCTTCGATCAAGGACATCACGCGGGCGGCTGTCAGGCCGAGCTAGCCATGAAAGTCGCGGAATTGTGTACAGTTTGAGGATTGTGTAAGTTTGAGTGATGAGGAGAATACAATCGCAATGCGAGTAACACGATTTCTGATGGCCCTGACATTGCTGGTAGCGGCCGGCACGGGCGCCATGATCGCCCAGGACAAGGGCAAGGGCGGTAAGGGCGGAGGAAAGGGCAAGGGTCCTAACTTGCCGCCCATGGTCAAGATGACCATCACAGGCTTTGCTGACGGAGGCAAGATTCCAGCCGCGAACACGTGTGCGGCCGGTCAGGGAGTTCCCTCGCCCGCGATTAGCTGGAGCGCTGGTCCCGCCGGAACGCAGAGCTACGCTCTGATCCTGCACGATCCCGACCCGGTGCTGCAGGGCTCGGCGACCAATGATGTTCTACATTGGGCCATTTTCGACATTCCGGGCGACGCCACCAGTCTGCAGGCGGGCGTACCGAACCAGGCCGAACTCCCGAACGGGGCAAAGCAGCCTAACAACATCGCCGGACAACCCGGCTATTTCGGCCCGTGTCCTCCGGCCGGCCACGGAGATCATCACTATACGTTCGAGATCTATGCTCTGAGCGCGAAGCTCGGACTGCCTGCCACCACCTCACGCCAGGATCTGATGAACGCCATGAACGGCAAGGTTCTGTCGAAGGGCGTGTATATCGGAATGTTCGGGCAACAGTAGAGTCTCTATCGCTGGTGGCGGTCACAGTCTAAGCCATGCCTAAAAACAAAGTCTCCCGGCGGACGGTGATCGCCAGCGCAGCGCTGGTGCCGGTGGCGGCGCTGCGGTCATCGGCACAAACCGAGCACGCGCTTACTGCGGCGCAGCTTCGCACGCTCGAAGCGTTCATCGACCGGTTGATCCCTCGGGACGAAAACGGTCCAGGGGCCGTGGACGCGGGGGCGCAGAATTACATCGATCGCCAGTTAGCCGGATATCTCGCCGCCGAAAAAGACACGTTTCTCGCCGGCCTGGAAGCGGTGGATGCTTACGCGCGTCGGGAGCACGGTGCGCCGCTGGCCGATCTCTCCACCGAAAAGCGCGATGAAGTGCTGACCGCCATCGATACAAATCACGCCGAAGGACTCCCCACGGGACGCGCGTTCTTTAATCGCGCGCGCAGGCTGACGCTCGAAGGCATGTTCGGCGACCCGTATTACGGCGGAAACAGGAATTTCGCCGGCTGGGACCTGATCAAGTATCCGGGTCCGCGCCCGGCCACCGGTCCTGAGCATCAGAAGATGACCTCGACGGGGACGCCGTATCGCCGTTCAGCGTTCGGCTCCGATGCCGGGCACGATCACTAGCGGCTATCTCTTTTATTTCTTCTTCGGTGGATACTTGTCGATGGATTTCCTGACCATGTCGTCGAGATGCTGGGAGATCTGTGACGGCTCGTTTTTGTCCTCAACCGCGATTGACCGCCAGACGAGTTCACGACAGCTGGTATCGCGCAGGTTGATGACCAGCGTTCCTTCGGTGTACGCGACCCGAACGCGACGGGTGCCCAGCCCGCGCCATCCCGCCGGATAAGTTTCCACTTCCGTTCTGCGCGCCGATCCCAGCGTGAACCGGACGTTCAGATCGGGCTGGCTGGCCACGTCCGTTAACCCTTTCTCCGTCAAGCGCTTTCGGATTTCGTTTTCGATCCTGCGGCGCGTGAGGTCACTATTAAGCGCGGGAGCCTTGGCGTTGAGCTGGCCCTCGGCGATGTGAAATGTGTTGTAGCGGGCGAAATCGACGGACTCGTCAAATTCCACGTCCACTTTTTGCGCCAATACCGGCCCCACGGCAAGCGCCAGGAGCGACAGCACCAACGGAAGTTTCATGCCACGAATGTAGCAGATCGGGGCGTTATTGCAGCACCGGCAACAGCGCGCTCGAGGGCACGAAGAGACTTCCTTCAGTCACGCCTTCCGGAGCGGAGCGCTTGAGCGCACGATGGAGTTCCTCGGGCGTCGAGCGGCCACCGAAAAAGTCCGCGAACGCCCGGCCGATGCGGGTAACCTGGTCGGGCGTCTCGTGCACAAACTCGAGCCTGAAATGGCGGATCCCCGCCGCCAGCCACTCGGCCAGATGCATGCTCGCCTCCTGCGCTTCGGCCCCGAAAACCGTGTTGCGGCAGCCGACGTCGGCCATCACCGGATGAGGTCGCCCGCCGGAATCGCGCAGCGCGACCTGATGCCGCTCGCATGGACGTCCGCAATCGCGATAGCTCGTCCCGCTGGAAAGAAACCTGCAAAAGACGCAGTGTTCGGTGTGGAACACGGGCAGATGATGGTAGGCGATGGCTTCCAGCCGCTCCGCATCGACGCCTTGGGCCAGTGCCGCTACCTGTGCGGCATTCAAATCGTGCGTGGGCGCCACGCGGCCGAGACCCATCGCGAGAAGCATGTCGGCTGAGATCGCGTTCGCGGCGTTCAGGCTGAAGTCTCCGTCCAACCGGACGCTCGCCGAGCGCAGAGTTTCCAGAAGACCCGCGGAACGGACCAGAATCGGTGAATCGCAGCGCAGCAGAAAATCGGCAATGCGCTGTTCGCCGGGTTTTAAGATGCGCGGGCTGGCGACGCGAGCTTCGATCCCCGCGGCTTTCACGCGCTCGAGCGAGGGCAGCAGTCCGTACAGATCCAGATAGTCGAGCGTGATACTGGCGGGCGCGAGTGCGGGGGCTGTCGCAAGTGCCGCGTCCAATTGCTCCGCCGTGCGGACCAGCAGATGGAGCCTTACTGTGCCGAGCCCGGCTGGTTTCGGCGCGGGCAACAATTGCGCGACAGCGTTGAGAGGATCGTGTATATCCATCGCGGGCAGCCGCGACTGGATTTCGACCAATTTCTCGACCGCTTGGCGGCGCAACTGGTTCAACAGCGAGCTGGGCGCGAAAACCGAACCGTCCGATTCGAGTTTCACCTGATCGAGTTCATACGGGGTGTTCCCCAAGCGGCCCAGTTGTTCTCGCAGGAACTCGCGAGTGAGCCCACGGTTTTGAGCAGCCGCGAGCGGCGCATCGGAAAACACATGGACGCGGGCTTCGGGTCGCGAGGAAAGAGACCATTCGATCTCGAACGGCTGACCCTCACGTGCGACGGCGCTAACATCTACCTTCTGCTTGCTCACGGGCGTGACAGCGGTCGTATACGGCCGCGCGGCCTTATCGATCTCGGGGTCGTGCGTGCGCCACACCAGGTCGCCGGGACGAATCCGAGCGGAGTTCAGCGCACCATTGGCGAATGCGAGCTCCAGATCTCCCGACGCCCCCGCCAGCACCTGGTAAATCCGGCCGCCTTCTTCCGGTTCCCCAGGACTCCGCCAGTCGGCGGCATCGAAGACTACTCCATCGCCCGGCTTCAAACGCGGGATAGCGGGATCGGATTCAGGACTCACCACCACACCGGCAGGAGAAACACGCGTCACACGGCCGACCCGCAATCCGCGGTGGCGGGGGGCTCGACCTCGGACTACCGCCTGGTGATTGGTCCCAGTCAAAAAGAACGGACCGAGCCCGCGCGAATACGCCTGCTCCAGTTCCGCTTTTACGCCGCGGTCTACTGGCTGTTCGCGACCGGCCCAGGCGTCGTCCACCGCTTTGCGATACGCCCGCGTGGTTAGCGCGACGTAAGCCGCGTCTTTGTACCGGCCCTCGATTTTAATCGCCGAGATTCCGATGCGCACGATCTCCGGCACCTGTTCGAGTGCGTACAGATCGCCGGGTGAAAGCAAATAGCGCGCGTCGCCCAACGGCTGGGGCCGGCCATCGACGATCATTTCGTAGGGCAGGCGGCAGGCCTGCGCGCACTGGCCGCGATTCGCGCTGCGGCCGCCCCACGCTTCCGAAGAGAAACATTGACCGGAATACGAGACGCACAGCGCGCCGTGAACGAACAGCTCGAGCTCGGCATCGGTTTGCCCGCGTATCGCGCGGATCTCGTCGAGTGAAAGCTCGCGGGCGAGAATCATGCGCCGCACACCCAGCCCTTGGGCATGTTTCACGCCTTCCACGCTGGTGATGCTCATCTGCGTGCTGCCGTGGATTTCGAGATCCGGTGCGATGCGGCGGGCCAGCGCCACAGCCGCCCAGTCCTGCACCAGGATTGCATCAGCGCCGGCTTCGGCGATGGCCGCGAGGGCTCGCGCGGCGTCCTGCAATTCGTCGTCGAAGATCAAGGTGTTGAAAGTGATGTAACCCTTGACGCCGCGGCGATGCAGCGTCCGCAGAGCTTCCGGCAGCTCGGCCATGGTGAATCCGGACTTGGCGCGCGCGGTGAAATGCGTCAGCCCGAAATACACAGCATCGGCGCCTGCTTCGACGGCTGCGTGGAGCTGCGGCCAGTGACCCGCGGGGCTCTTGATTTCGGGTTTGGGAACGGAAGGAACCACTATGTCCAGTGTATGCTGCTCGCCGGTTTTGGGAGCGGCGCTAAGATAGGAGTGCATGCGGTGGGTGCGCCTGGTTTCGATCGCCTGCCTCCTGGCGGCAACGCTGGCAGCACAGCCCAAACGCATCCTTTACTTCACGCTTTCAGCCGGTTTCAAACACGATTCCATCCCGGTCTCGGTCAAGGCCCTCCAGGAGATCGCCGCGCAAAGCGGGAAACTCGAAGTGGTCCAAAGCGAGGACGTATCGATGCTCAGCGCTGCCGGGCTGCGGAACTTCGACGCAGTGCTGTTTTTCACCAGCGGCGAGCTGCCCATTTCCGATACCCAGAAGCAAGACCTCCTGGATTTTGTCCGCGGTGGGAAAGGATTTGGCGGCGTACACAGCGCAACGGATACGCTCTACCAGTGGCCGGAGTATGGCGACCTGATTGGCGGCTACTTCAATGGTCACCCTTGGGCGCAATCCGTCACGCTCGATGTCGAGGATCCGGATAATCCGTTGGTCGCGCACCTGAAACCCTCGTTCAAGATCCTCGATGAGATCTATCAGTTCCGCCAGTTTTCGCGCGACCGGGTGCGCGTGCTGCTTACGCTCGACACGCACTCCGTGGACATGAGCGCGCCCGGTGTGAACCCCGGGACACAGGATTTCCCGTTAGTCTGGATCCGCCAGTACGGCGCGGGCCGCGTGTTTTACAACGCGCTGGGGCATTTTGACAGCACCTGGACGGATCCGGGTGTTCGCCAAATGATGCTGCAGGGCATGCTGTGGCTCACCGGACAGATCGACGCCGACGCAGCAGTTCGCCATGCGGCGATGCCGTCATTAGAACAAGTCGCGAACAGCGCTAGTTTCGCGCCGTCCATGGTGATCTCGCCGGGATCGCTGATTACGATCATGGGCCAAAACCTGACGCTCGGTTCCACGTCTGCCGCGGATCCGCGGAATCCAGCGTTCAAGCTGGCCGGCGCCACGCTGAAGCTGAACGGGAACACTGTGCCGCTGCTCTATGCGTCGCCGACGCAGGTGAATGCTTACGTGCCGCTCGATCTGGCTCCCGACAACGATGATCAAGGCGTCCATTTCACAGCCGAGCTGTCGAATGGCGACGCCAATCCGAACGGCGATGCTCGCGTTGCTGCCGCCGCGTCGACGCCCGGCATCTTCGCCATCACGAGAGGTGCGCTCCCAGGAGGCGTGTCGTGGGTAACGCTGTGGGGAACCGGCATGGGCGCGGTCGAGCCCTGGGGAGATTACCAGGTGACTGTCGCTCACCCGAACGTGACTATCGGCGGCATTGCATGCCAGGTGCTGTATAGCGGACTCGCCCCAGGCTGGCCTGGGCTCTATTTGGTGAACGTGGAGATTCCGTCTACGGCCGCTTTGCCGGCACGACTGGAGTTCCGGCTGGCCGATTTCTCGTGGAGCACCCTCTTGACGGCCTAGCAGCGCTACACTGAATCCTTCTATGAAATTTGCCGCCATCATCGAATACACGCCGGACAAGAATAAAATCGCCCAGTTCCGGCCTCCGCATCGCGAATACCTGATGGGTCTCAGAAAAGCCGGCAAGGCGGCCATGGCCGGACCTTTCACTGACGACAGCGGCGGGCTGCTGATCTATGAGGCGGAGACGAAAGAAGAAGTCGAGCAAATGATACGCGCCGATCCGTTCGGACTAGGCGGCGTGTTTGTATCCTGGACCATCCGTCCGTGGAACTTGCTGTGGGTGAATAGCGATCTGATGCCGGCGTGAGCGTGACCGTGTGATCAAGCTAAAAAACGCGTGGTGGCTGGTACTGGGAGCTCTCGCACTGTGCGGCTGCCTGTACGCTCAACGGCCATGGCGTCTTTTCGAGAGTCTCGAGCGCTACGACGACATTCCCATACCTGCGGACGGGCAGGATCCGGCCGAATTCGTGTTCGCCCGGTTGATGTATCCGTCGCTTCCGTACGCAAGATTCGAATTTCGCGGGCATAGAAACTGGCGCGAGGGTGGCACCAGTTGGACCGAAGATTATCCGCGCGCCGACCGGCATTTCCTGACCGCGCTGCGGCGCTTGAGCCGGGTCAACGCGCGTAGCCTGGAACAGCCCGTGAATCCGGACGATGTCGATGACATCTACAACTGGCCCTGGCTGTATGGCGGCCTCACCGGCAACTGGGATCTTACCGATGAGCAGGCCGCGAAAATCCGCGAATACCTGCTGCGCGGCGGCTTCTTCTATGCCGACGACTTCTGGGGACCCGACGAGTGGCATGGGTTTGAAGTCGGCATGAAGAAGATCTTCCCGGACCGCGAAATTGTCGAGTTGACCAACGAAGAGCCGCTGTTTCATACCGTGTACGACCTCGACGATCGGTATCAGATCCTGGGCGAATGGGGTTTGCGGCGCGGGCCGCGCGACGGCGGCACCACAGCGCAGTGGCTGGGCATCCGAGATGACAAGGGCCGGCTGATGGTGACGATCTCGTTTAACTCGGATATCGGCGATTCGTGGGAATTCGCTGACCTGCCCAGCTACCCGGAGCGCTTTTCTGCGTTGGGAATCCGCATCGGCGTGGACTACGTTATCTATTCGATAACGCACTAGACGGGCGATCCTGCGCTGCGCTGACCCTGCGCAGTTGGTGCGAACGGTGGGGGTCGAACCCACATGGCTGTTAACCGCTGGAACCTAAATCCAGTGCGTCTGCCAGTTCCGCCACGTTCGCACGAGGTGGATACTACGCATTATATCGGCTATCGCGCGTAGCCAGCCGCGCTGCGGGCACGTTCCGCGGGCTCGGCCGGCGTGAGGCGCGGAGTTTTGCGCCCGCAGCCGCAGGGCGCCGTTTCCACCCGATAGCCCTCCCACGGTAAACCGGGAATTTCGATATGCAGCCCGTCGTGAGCCTCACACTCGGCCGCCAGCAACTCGCCGTCGCGTCCGATGATTTGCTCAAACACCGGGACGCGAAACGCGCGCCACAGTTGCTGCCGCTCGGCCGCCGAAAGCATCGGATCGCCTGGGCTCTCGAGGGCGATGACCGAATGAGTGAACACGGGCGGCTGCTCGGCCGCCGCCAGCCCGAGCAATTGTTCGCGAGGGGCCGCGATGGCAGCCGGGGCGAATGCGGAAACTTCCTGCGACCAGCCCTGCGGGAAAACCTTAACGGGATAGTTCGGCCGAAGCCTTGGTTGCCGGAAACAGGCCGCTAGCACGGCCGTGCGGGGAGCCGGGTCCATCGGATACCGGAACACGGATTTTCGACGAAGGCGGAATGTGTCGAACGTCATGCATAGATCACGTTGCCTCAGGTGGCGAGAATTCTCAGGAGATTTTCGCTGAATATGGAACGCGCATCAGCCTCGCTGGTCCCGATCTCATAGAGCGCCCGGGCCTGATCTTCGAAGATCCCATGCTGCCAGCCGCGGGGGAAAAACGAGGAATCCGTTCCGAACAACAGCCGCTTGGGCCCCGCAACTTCAAGCGCATGACGGAAAACTTCGCGTAAGGTGAGATGCCCTGCCTGATAACGCATCCATTGGTTCGAGCTGGACGTGTCCAGATAAACGTTGGAGCACTGGTCGGCCAGCATCAGGGCTTCGCGAAAATAGCCCGCCCCGAAGTGCGGCACGATGATCGGGACCTCGGGGTAACGCAGCGCGACGGCGTGCAGATCTACGGGGTTCGAAAACCGCATATCGAATGGTGACGGCAACCCGAGCTTCTTGCGTACGCCGACACTCAGGACACCGCAGTGCACGAACACCGCCCGGCGATGACTTTGAGCCCATTCAAATACCGGCCGGGTGCAGTCGTCCTGAACCGAATATCCGTGCATTGCCGGAAACAGACACGCCACGCGCACTTCCGAAAACGTCGCGGGCAGACCGGCTGTAAGAGCCCGCGGATTCACCATCGCGTAGGCGAAGAAACGATCCGGGAAGGCATGTGCTGCCGCGGCCACCGAGCTTTCATCGCCGGGAACGCTGCCGATCAGCGCCGACGCAAATACGCCATGCCGGTCAAGCTCGTGCACCCACGCCGCCGCCAGTTTCTCGGGCTCTTGCGGTGGCAGTTGCCAGCCGAGCTGCACACCCGCGGCCTCGAGCGTTAAGCCCGGCTTCTGACTCACGAGCGTCGAAAAGAAATGATGCGAGAAGAAATGCACGTGGGCGT
>JAOAPR010000053.1 GCA_025463005.1 Bryobacterales bacterium
ACACCAAGAGGGATTACGACACGGTCGCCTATCTTGACGTTGTGCACGCCATCACCGACGGCCAATACTTTCCCAGCTCCTTCGTTTCCGACAACGCTGGGAAGCTTCGGTTGGATCGTGTAGAGCCCGCGGGCTAAGAGCATGTCGTTATCGTTGATGGGCGCGTACTCAACGCGAATCAAGATTTGACCCGGTTTGGGATGGTCCGGTTCCGCAATCTCCGCGAGCCGAAGACTTTCCTCCGGTTCACCGTATTTCGTCAACTGGATGGCTTGCATCAGCCTCTTCCTTTCGCGCGTTCCCTTTTCTCTTTTCGGTCTGCGTTCTCCAAAGCTGCTTGATCTCGCGATAACGAAAACAATCGACGAGGTGATCGTTTACCATTCCAACCGACTGCATGTACGCATAAACGACCGTCGAGCCTACGAAACTGAATCCCCGCTGCTTGAGGTCTTTGCTGAATGCATCGGATTCGGGCGAGGTCGCAGGAATCTGCCCCGTCGCCTTCCACCGGTTAAGCGTCGGCCGCCCGCCGACAAAACGCCAGCAATAGGAGTCAAAATCCCCGAACTCTTCCTGGGTTTTGAGAAAGGCACGCGCATTTCGCACTGCGGCTTCGATCTTCATCCGGTTGCGAATAATCTCCACATCAGATCTAAGCTTCTGGATTCGTGCCTCGGAGTAGTGTGCGACCTTCTCAGGATCGAATTTGTCGAACGCGCGGCGATAGCCCTCCCGTTTTTTCAGAACGACTGCGAAGTTCAATCCGGCCTGTGCGCCTGAGAGCACGAGAAACTCGAAGTGTTTGCGGTCATTATGGACGGGAACGCCCCATTCACGATCGTGATATTCGAGCATCAGCGGATTATCCACGCTCGCCCAAGCGCACCGATTAGTTGTCATAATTGCGGCGTTGATTCGATGGCGTCGTGAATTCGCACGCGAGGCAGTCGGATGCATTCATCTCGGATATTTTTATCGTTCCAGGAAATCGTGGCCGGCGAGAGGGCCGCCTGCCTGCTGGTTCAGGCCTCCATCGCGAAGGTCGCCAAGATCGATATCCGACGCAGCGCTCCAGAACCTTCTGCGCCCGGTCCGGAAGGATTCGGTTTTGCTCAAGGCGGAAATCGCCAAGACGCTTCTCACGCAGTGGAGGATGATCCTTGAACGGCTTTTGCAGCGGCACGGATAAGGTCGATGACCAAATCGGGGTGGGATAGCATCGGAACGGCCGCCTCCTGTCACAAAGGAGGCGCTTACCTCTTCGAACGCATTCTGGCGCTCAATGCCTTGATGGGCGCGGAGCACCGAGTCGAGGAACTCACTAGTGTTGGAACTCGCTTTGTCGGTCGACATCTGCATAATCCTCAACTTGCGCTCTCAAGCACCCTCTTAACTTTCGCGTCCAGATCCCGCGCGATCCTTAAAGCGTCTGCATTTCCGTACGGGGCGAGAGAGCTCGCCATCTCGTCATAGCTCAGGTGGACCCCATCCGCCCGTTGATCAATGAGTACCGTCACTGGCGCATAGGACCCTGCATCCGGGACAAGCCGGGCCATTGATTGCATGATGAGCGGGTTGCCTATAATCAGTCGGACGCTCTTCGGATCGCTGTCTACGCCAGCTTTCGCGAGAACAGCGCCTTGATCGAGCCGCATGAACTCCATAAGACCGATCTCGCTTATGCTGGCACGAACCACCGTTTGCATTTCCTCGTAGGTCTTTGCGGCGGCCATATTTGCAGCGAATTCGCCCATGTTCGGCCTGCCGAACGCTTCTTCCACCGACGCGACAACAACGTCAAAGGGCTTCGGCGAGGTGATGCTCCACCGTTGCATGTTGACTTGGCGAGTTTGCATGTTCGTGTTCCTCAGGCATGGCCCGACTCGGCTGGAGCGACCGAAGGTCACCGCAGTTGCTGATGTAGAAATTCGCTTGTCCGCCCGTTGGCAAGTGCTGCCGCCGCGGCATCGTAGTGCGCCCCATTGTGCCGAGCGAAGGCGTGATGCTGCCCCGGATAGCTGTAGACTGGCGCGTTCGGTTTGCTGGCAAGTGCCGCTTTGATCTCAGCTTGCGCAGCCTTGGAAATGAACTCGTCCTCATCGGCCAGATGCATCAGCAGCGGCGCCTTAAGGCCGTCGACTTCGCCAAGATACTTCTCGGTGTCAGCGCCGTGATAGGCGACTGCGGCATCGACGTGGCAGCGCACGGCCGTCAGGAAGGTCATGAGCCCGCCGAGGCAATAGCCGAGGACGGCAACTTTGCCGATGCACCCCGGCAGCTTGGCCACGACGTCGGTTGTGTCCTTAATGTCCCTGGCGCCGGCGTCCCGGTCATAGGCTTGATAGAGGCGAAGGCCGTGTTGCCAGTCGGGCTCGGAGGTGACGCTGAGGTCGACGCCTGGCTCTTGACGCCAGAATAAGTCGGGCGCGACCGCAATGAAGCCTTGTTCGGCCAGTTCGCCGCAGGTCTTGCGGATATCGGAGTTGACTCCGAACACCTCGTGCAGAACGACGACGGCGGGAGCCGGCAATGTCTTCGGCCGCGCGATATAGGCGCTAAACGCGCCATCCCGGCCTTCTATGCTGATGCGATCTTCCATTGTGTTCTCCTCGGACGACCACGTTCGTCCGGGCTTCCGCCGATCTCGTCAGGATCGGCGGAGCTCTATCTTAGAACCGACTCGGGCCCAGGCGGCGGGCACGAGCCGCGCCACGACGCCGTTGACCAAGACTGCAGGTTATCGATTGGCTGGCGCAGAGGTGGCAACCTCTTCGAGCGCGGTGGCAGCCTCTTCAATGAGCTTGGCAGTTTCGTTCGGGTGAGATATGTAGGCCACATGGCTGGAATTCACTTCGATCGTCTTTGCTTTGGCGCGCTTCGCCATCATGCGCTCCTGGTCCGGATTGATCGACCGGTCGGCGGTGGCCACCATGTACCAAGTGGGTTTCGACTTCCAGGCCGGAGTCTTCACAGGGGAAGTGAACGAGTCGACGGAGATCAAAACCTGCGATTCAGCCATGAACGCCGCCTGAGCCTCCGGAAGGTCCGCTGCGAAGTCGGCATGGAAGACTGCCGGGTCAATGTAGAAGTAGCCATCGTCGGTAGGCTTGATCCCTTTGCTGGCCGGCGGTAAGCCTTGCTCGATTGTGGCGCAGCTTTCCCCGGTATCCAGCGCGAATGCGGCAATATAGACAAGCGCCGCAACCTTTGGATGATTGCCAGCTTCAGTGATGACTGCCCCGCCGTAGCTGTGGCCTACCAGAACCACCGGCCCGGACTGCCGGTCGATCACGGCTTTCGTGAACTTCACGTCCTCGGCATACGAGGTCTCTGGATGTTGCACCACCGCCACCGTATATCCGTCTTTTTTGAGGATGTTAAAGACGGCTTCCCAGCCTGAGCCGTCGGCGAAAGCACCATGCACCAAGACCACGTTCTTAATAACCTGTTTCATGACGATTCTCCTTTTCAGTTAGGATCCACTCGGACCATTTCGTTTTCAAATGCGAACGCCTTCGCGCAAACCGCCTCCTACCGACGCCTTTGTTGATATCGAGGCCTGGACGCTATGACTTCGTGCCCCTTCCCCTGAAGCACCGGGATTACCTTGTTAAAGCCACGAGCCATCGGCCCGGATCCGTGAACAGAACACGATGCTAGGTTTGGTCTGCATGGACGTGTTCTCCTCGAACATAGGTTAAGGCGGGCGGCATAAGCCGTTCTTGCGCGATTTCGCCTCTTTTGTCGTTTCCTATCGCGGCAGAGGAGACGGGAGCTGATGTTTAGCTTTTGGCCGGGTCTACGAAGGTGTACAGAGCGCTGATTTGTTCATTGGCGGAGACCAGCACATCGATACCTGTCATTGCCGGTGCGGCACCTGGGGGCCCGAAGCCCCATGCAAGCCTCCCAATACCGTGATACCCATCCACGGGGCCAAGCTCCGTGAAAACAAAATCGCGATATTTACACTTGTACGGCTCCGCCATCGACGAAGAGCTCGATACCTGCGACGTAGCTTGCATCGTCCGACGCGAGGAAGACCGCGGCCTTGGCGATCTCGTCCGGCTGCCCCAAGCGACCCAGAGGAACCGTCGACGCAAGTTGAGAGTAAAGACCCTGGCGCTGTTCCTCCGTCTGCGCGAGCCCTGCAAGTCCAGGAGTCTCAATCGGCCCCGGGCTGATTGCGTTGACGCGAATTTTACGGTCTTTCAGATCAGTGGTCCAGCTACGCGCAAAGGAGCGCACGGCAGCCTTCGTGGCGGAGTACACGCTGAGAGCGGCCGTGCCTTTGACGGAGACGATCGAAGCATTTAGGATGATCGAGCCACCATCGGGAATAAGTGGGAGCGCTTTCTGGACGGTGAAAAGTAGGCCCTTGACATTAGTGTTGAAAGTTTGGTCATACTGCTCTTCGGTGATGGAGCCAATCGGAGCAAAACTTCCTCCACCCGCATTCGCGAAGAGGATGTCCAGACGACCGTGCTCCTGCTTGATCTGCGCGAGGAGCTTGTCGAGGTCGGCGAGGATGGATGCGTCCGCGCGCACCGCCTTCACGCGGGGTCCGATCGTCTTCACGGCCTCGTCCAACTCAGGCTGGCGTCTGCCAGTGATATAGACATACGCGCCCTCCTTTGCAAACCGCTGCGCGGTGGCCAG
>JAOAPR010000153.1 GCA_025463005.1 Bryobacterales bacterium
TGATTGGTCGGATCGCAAGGCATAGAGCCGCAGCACTGCATCGTCTGATCGTCGGCGGACACGGCAGGCAAACAGTCCGCAAACTGCAAGGCAAAGAGCGCGCTCAAAGCCAAGACCAGTAATGTCGCCCGGCGAATCATCAATTCAGACTCTAGGGTGATTCATTGTATGAGTCAACCAGGTAAGCATCTGGGCGTCCCAAGCCGTTCAAGCTTCTACATCGCCATTCGACCCCGATATTCGACCGTTCAATGTATATTTGTTGCGTACTTCACTTCTCAGGTGTTACCGTCCCTTATATTCCGCCAAGTCCCATCGCAAAAGTTTCAGAATGGGACTGGCACGATCGGCGTTCTGAGCCCGTCACAACCCCGCTCTATGCCGCCCCTTTGTTTTCATATTCTTACAAATCCCTTTTTCCGCAAATCCTTTTGTTTCACATCCATACAAAACCCCGGGGGTGTGGGGTACTCCGCTCGCAATTTTCCAACATTTCAACGTTCAAACGTGCTAACTCCTTTCCCTGCCACACATCCGCAAAACGCGTCCGTAACTCCTTTCCCTGCCACACATACAAAACTGGCCTCCTGCAAGTCCTTTGCTTGCCAAACATCCGAAAAAACAGGGGGGTGGGGGGGTATTATGATTAACCGAATGCGGTCAGCTTCGCCGTACGGCGCCGTGCCTGGTGAACAATATTCTTCTTCCCGTCGCTTTGCTGACGATCAGGTACTCGCCAGGGAAACTCGCCCGCAGGCCCATCACACGCGCAACGGCGGCATCGAGCGTTGGCGCGCCTTCCACCAAAATCGGCTCGCCATTCCCAGCAATCTTGAAGACATCAAAAACCACGGTCCTAGACGCTCCCATGGAGATCGATCGGGCCGTGTCATTGCGAAATCTATGTCTCTTCGTGGTAGGCATGCAGTACTCAGCCGCTCACGTATTCAGAAACAGCGAAAAAGGGGAGACAGGTGCCTGTGTTCGGTGTGAGAGGAGGCAGGCACCTGTCGGTCGGCAAGGGTCGGTCTTGCCGGTTGAGCGTTTTCACGCATGGTGTTAGACGAAATGTTAGAACATGTGCGATACCCGACAATCAGGTGTTTACCGTAGAAGGGCTAAATATGGACCGGTCAAATTGCCTCAAGTATTCGGTGTATTGTTTTGAATAGACACACTGCACCATTATCCGTAAATGTTGGATTCCTCTCAGTTGCCGGACGGACCTCGCCCGGTTCGGCAGGACAGTCATGTTCGCAGCATTCTCCTCGCAGACGACAGCGATTTTGAGCGCTTCGCCATCCGCGCCGCCGTCGAGGGCCTCACAAATTTTCGCGTCTGCGGCGAGGCCGCAAATGGCGTTGAGGCCATCAAGAAGGCCAAGGAGCTGAAGCCGGACTTGGTAGTCATGGACTTGGCCATGCCGCTGATGAACGGCCTGGAAGCGGCGACCGTCCTGAAAAACGCACTGCCCGGAGTTCCCATCGTCCTGCTCACGCTCTACGCCGAGCAAGTGCATGGACCCAGATCCTCAGCATTCGGAATCGCGACTGTTCTATCCAAGATCGATGGCTTGGCGCCACTGCTGGAATGCCTCGAAAGGTTACTCGGCCCAACGGGCCCGGTATGACGCAAATTCTGATCGCCGACGGAAGCGACGTCGTGCGGAAACTTCTAAAACTACTGATTGAGTCCCGTCAAGGCTGGCATGTTTGCGGGGAAGCCATCGATGGGCAGGAAGCTTTGCAAAAGTCCCGGGAACTCAAACCCGATGTAATCATCCTGGATCTAGCTATGCCTGGACTCAATGGCCTTTTGGCGGCGCGCGAGATTTCGAAGATTTTGCCGACTGCTCCAATCCTGCTCCACACGGTGAACAATATTCCGGCGGTTGTGGCAGAGGCCCGGAAGTTCGGCATTCGACGTGTCGTCGGCAAGGGCGCGGATGGAGATCTCCTGCTGAACGCGATACAAGAGGAGCTGGACGCGAGGCCCAAAGGCGTGGCAGCGCTGCTCGAAGAAACGGCGCCCCAAGTTAATGATGCAGGTGTATCAGAAATTCCGGACGGTGCAGAGGACGGTCCCCCGAAACCTAATTGATCGCGTTAGCCGAGCGAGCTTTTGGCAGCCGCCGCGGAGTATTCAACAGATTTCGATTCTGTCCATTGAATCACCGAGGCTTAATGCGAAAAGCCCCGCCTTGTTGAAGGGCGGGGCGACAACGTTCGGTTTGGCTCAGAGACGCGTAAACCGGGTCCTCGACGTCATGGGAACGGCAAGTAGTCCCACAAGTCGTTGAGGTACCCAGGAGGCGCACCCGGAGTCGTGTCGTAGCCTTCGCCGCCGAACACCGTAACGTAACCAAGTGGATCCGGCTGCCATATAGCAGCACCGCGGCGTGCACTAACCACGTTGTTCACGAAAGGTGCGCCCGCAGGACTTAGAACTGCAGTTTGCTGATTGACTCCGCTGGAACCCTTCCACCAGGTCCACTGCCCGTTAGTATGGTCATATTCCCAAATGTCGTTCAGGAATCCGGTTCCCTGCGTAGCGCTAGAACCGTACCCCCAGCCACCGAAAAAGAAGAGGTCGCCATCCGGGTTAACCCAGCCGACCGAACCCCAGCGAGCGCCAGGAACATTTGTGGCGGTCGGAGCGGTTTGCGTCCCGTACGTCCCGGCCTGATTGGCAACACCGGTAGGACCCCCGCCGGAAACCCAAGTCCACTGCTTGGTTGTGGTGTTATACTTCCAAAAGTCGTTTAGAACCGCGCCTTCGGGTGAGCCTGTCCCTGTTGAATCGAAGCCGAATCCGCCGAACAGCCAGATATTACCGGAAGCATCGGCCCACAGAGTTCCATGCTGGCGGCCGCCAGGGGCGGTGGTTCCCGAGCCTGTGCCCAGGGTGCCGTAGCTCCCATTTTGATTGGCTACGTTGGAAGTCGACGGCCCAATCCAAGTCCACTGGTTCGTTACAGGACTATACTCCCACAAGTCATTGAGTAGACCGACTTTGCCTGCAGAGTCGTAGCCCTGACCGCCGAAGACCCAGACATTGCCGGATGGATCGGTCGCACTCGCTGCGGCCCAGCGACCACCCGGTATGTTTCCGGCAGCTGCCACGCCCTGCGTGCCATAGGTTCCGCTCTGGTTACCGGTGCTGGAGCCGCCCTGCCAGATCCACTGGCCCGTAAACGTGCCGGCAATCGCACTCGTAGCGCCAGCCCCATGGATATCGAGAGCGCCTGGAACCCATTCCCAAATGTCGTTGAGAAGGGCGCTGTTTTGCGAGCCTGAAGAATCGAATCCTTGTCCGCCAAACATATAGAGATTGCCGGCTGCATCGGTCCAGGTCGAGCCACCCCAACGAGAGCCTGGGGCCGTGACGTTCGGTGTGCCGGTGCCCAGGGTGCCGTAAACGCCAGGAACGTTTTGCGCTTTGAGTGGGTTAGGATCGACGACGAAATCGCCACTGCCATTTTGATACATCGGAAGGTTGGCCGGAATCCATTCGCCGTCCCAAACCCACAGATCGTTCAAGAGGTTGTCCGGTATGACATTGGGAGGGAGCGTAATTTTATACGGATAGCCTTTTCCGCCAAAGAGCCATCTTCTCCCGGCATTGTCGGTCCAGGTTACAGCGAAATCTCGCCCGCCGGGTTCACCGCCGCTCGGTATTCGCAGCGTGGTAGGCGTCTTGAGGGGGGTGGTGACCGCGGCGAAATTGTTAGCCGTAGTGGTGTCCGGAAGCTGCCAGCTGTCCCAGCCCCAATCGTTATGCTGGCAATCGATGATGACGCTGGATACGTTGCCGGTGGCGATGCCGGTAAAAAAGAACTCATTGCACCGCTGCGGTTGACTGGTGGGCGGAAGGAAAACACTAACGTTATAAAGACCACCGTTCGTGACCGGAGTGGCGAACGTAAAAGTCGTGTCGCCGGTAACGAGCAGGTTATCGCCCGCGTTGTTTTGGAGTTCCATGGTGTCGCCAGGACCGGTAATGAGTCCGACCACTGATCCGCCGATGGAGAAGCCCGGCTGAGAGCAAACAATGTTGATGTTGCTAACGTTTCCATTGACGGTGCCATTCCCATTCAGGACGGTGCAGGTCTGCACAGGTGTCTTGGGTTGGGTAAGGATGGTGACGGCATAAGTCGCGCCACTTAGGAGAGGAGTGGCGAAGGTAAAATTTACGTTACCAGTACCGCTGACGACGAGATTGTCAGCGGTATTGTCCTGCAACGTGAGTCCGGTACCGAGGAGGCCCGTAATCGAGCCGCCGATATTGAAAATTGGCGCGCAAACCACTTGTATACTCGTGACGTTGGCGGTGGCTGTCCCAGTGGCACTGGTCACGCTGCAGGTCTGAGTAGGGCTGGATGGCTGAGTCTTGATGGTGACGTTGTAGGTGCCGCCGCTGGCGATAGTCGTCTTAAAGGTGAAGGCCACCGTGCCGGAACCGGTGACCGTCAGGTCATCGCCGCCGTTATCTTCCAGAACAAGTCCGGTTCCCTTGAGACCAAGCACCGTTCCGCCGATGTTGAATGGGCCCGTAGCGCCGGAGCCTGAGCCCGATCCCGACCCAGAGCCCGAGCCCGAGCCCGAGCCGGAACCCGACCCAGATCCGGCTGGCTGTTTCAGGCCGCTGCACGAACTTAGGACCAGCGCGATCATCAGAAGATAAGTAGACAACAAGAGTTTTGTGGCGGGCTTCATTAGCGATCCCCTGCTCCTTAGCTGTTTCGTGTTCCGACGCGTGGCAACGATGTGCGATTCGCTAACCCTAGAGGTTCCGAACATTCAACTCTGGGCCCGTATTTCTAACTGGTGGCGAGCGCGCGGAATGGCTGGTTCGCGCGAATTACGCCCAAGCGTTGCGTTAGCTGACCTGAGAGTACGGTTCGATTTACTGCGAATCAATCAAACATAGGGTTACGTGTGCCTACGTAACTATTATGATTTAGGCACGACTTCAACAGGGGCCGTTACCAATAAGGATAGACCGATTGACGAAGTGGCTTGCACGGATTGGGGAATTTGGCATGTCTTGCAGGGAAGCTCATCAGGAATGCGGAGGGAGCTAAGAGGGGGCTTTTTCGCCGAGCAGCGAGATTAGTTGAATGGGGTTGGTGCGGGCGCGATTTACCGTGGCGGCCCAGTGGAGGTGCGGGCCCGTGACTCGGCCAGTGGCGCCGACTTTGCCGAGGAGGGCGCCCGTGTCGACGAGGTCGCCGGCCTGGACGGAGATGGACTCGAAGTGGGCGTAGAAGGTGTAGAGGCCGAGGCCGTGGTCGAGAATCACAGTGTTGCCGGAGAAATAGAGCGGCTCGGCGAGAACGACGCGGCCCCGTTGGGCTGCATATACGGGGGTGCCGGCTGGCGCGGGGAAATCGACGCCGCCGTGGGGCGAGCCAGCCTTACCGTTGAGGATGCGGCGCTTACCGAAGTTGCCGCCGGTGGTGATTCCCGTAAGCGGGTAATGGAAGCTGCCGTCCCAGAGACGATCCGGCGTGATAGTGGCGAAAATGGCGCGGAGGCGCTGGCGCTCGGCTTCGGAGCGGGCGAGCTGTTCGGGATTGGGCTCGACGAAGTTGGGTGCGACTTTGAGGCTTTCGGTGGCGAACTTGCCTTCCTTGACGTCGATCGTGGCGGTGCAGGGGATTGGTTCGGCGGACTCGGTTTTTGCGGTTAGGGTGAGCGGGTAATTTTCTGGCTTTAGCTCGAGATCAACGCCGAGGAGCGCGTGCCAGACGTTGGGAGATTTTTCGTTGGTCTTGGGCTGCTGCCAGAAGGGGATTTCGCGTTTGTCCCAGGTGGCTTTTATTTCCGAGACGGGTTGAGTCGCGCTGCGAAGTTCCAGGAGGAGCAGGCTGCCTTGGGTGGGGTCGGGGGAGCTCAGTTGGAGCGTGAGGCTGTGGCCGCAATCATGAGTGGAGGGTTGCGAGGCGACGGGTTTGCTGCTGCGGCGATGGGAGCGGGATTTCTGGGCAATAGCAGGTGCGACGGCGAGGAGAAGGGCGCAGAGGATAGAGGTTGGTCGCATCCGGAAAAGGATTGCATTGACTGGCCGGGAAAGCAAAAAAGAAAAAAGAAAGTTTGCCACAGAGACACAGAGGCACAGAGGCACAGAGTAGGAAAAGAAAGAATGAGAATTAGTTTGCTGGGGACCAGGCCATGCCGTCTACGCCGGGGGTTAGGTCGATATTAGGTTGGAGTTGCCAGGTGCGGAGATCGAGGACGGCGATTTTTCCCGCGGGCATGCAGGTGATGTAAGCGACCGCAGCATCGGGGCGGATGAGAATTTCGCCGGGTAGCTGGGGAACGTCGAAGGATTTGACAACCTTAAGAGTTTTCGTATCGATCGCGATCGCGCGGTTTGCGCGCGGGAGGACCGCGAGGAGAAAGCGGCCGTCGGGGGTGGGCTCGGAGGCGTAGGCGTAGTCGGGGATGTCGATCCAGTTGCTGACTTTGTTTGTGGCGGTGTCGATGACGGCGATACGCGGAGCGTCTTGATCGTGGGTGAAGACATGCGTGCCGTCCGCCGAAATCGAGATGCGCTGCACGGTCTTGGCGACGGGAATGGTGGTGACGAGCTTACGATTGGCGATGTCCACGACACTGACGGTGCCCAAGTGAACGTTGGAAGTGTAGGCGTGGCGGCCGTCTTTGCTCAGCACGAACATGTGCGATTCGGGCTGGCCGGTGGGGACTTCCGCGATGACTTTGCGTGACGCGGGGTCGATGATATCGACGGCGTTGGCGAGTTCAGCGCTGACGTAGAGCAGGCCGTCCGGTCCGAAGAGCGGTTGGTGCGGACGCAGGGGTTTGCCGAGGTCCATGGTGGCGGCGAGCTTGCGTTGCTGGAGATCGATGACGTCGATCGTCGCGCCGTCGGTGCCCGGCTTGCCGACGCCGGAGTTGCCGTAGATCGGAACGTAGGCAAAGCGGCCGTCAGGGGAGACCGCGACTTCGTGACCGTTGACGCCGACGGAAATCTTGGCGAGCTCGCGGCGACTTTCCGGATCAATGAGCAGCACCGTATGTTCTTTTTGATTGGCGACGACGAGCAGGCCGGGCGACGGCGAAGCGGACTTGCTGAAGCTGGTCATCAGGAACGCGAGCAGGGTGGAAGAAGCGACGCAAAGCGCGAAACGCAGGGACATGCAGCACCTCGATGGGCTCTAGTGGTCGGCTTATTGTGTACCGAGAGGGAGAATTATGCCACCGATGCCGCTGCTAGGTAGTGGGCAAAGGTACATTCAGCTCCACCGCAGCGTGGTGATCGAATCGACGGTCAGCGATATCTTCGCGGTCTGGCCGGCGCATGCGACCGTCACATCCTTCGCGTCGCCCGGATTTGTTAGCACTAGCGCCAATGAGCCGTCGGAATTTTTCGCCGCGGTGTGATACACGCGCGACATCGCAGCGGTATTGGGGGTCGCTGTTAGAGTTGATGATGGCGCTGGCTGGCCGATTAGTGCGGCGTTCACGGCCGGAGCGTCGCCGTTTGCGGCGTGCGACGCGACAATCACACAGCCACGGCGAAACGCGCGGGCATGGTGCACTAGCGCCCAATACAATCCCGTCTGCGTGATTTCTTTCGTCACGGAATGAATCTGCACCAGGCCGCCGCAATCGAACGGACCGATGTTCGGCCGCCCGCGCTCGTCGAGAGCGAGATTCCACATAGTAATGCTCTGCGGCCCGTTGGCCAGAATGCCAGCGAACGTCGCACCCCACTTGCTCCAGTTCGTCAAATAATCAGGGAACTTGTAGTCGTCTCCGCCTTCGGTCCAATGCATCTCCACGTCCGGAAATTTCTGCTTCACATTACCCATCATCTCCGGGGTGCCCACGTAGCCGTGCCACGCCACGGTGTTCACGTATTTCTTGAAGCGGGGCCGCGAGAGTTGATCGAGGGCGCGGCCAAACAAGTTGTAATTGTGGTCGAGCGTCCAGATTTTCGTGCCGCTCGCTTCGAGTAATGGGCCGAGCGCCGCCACCAGGCGCTCCTCGTCCTCTTCCGGCCAGGGACACGCGGGCATCCGGCCGCCCTGGTCGGCGTCGATCTCGTTTTGGGTGGTCACCGCGCGCACTTTCACGCCCGCTGTCGCGTACTCCTCCACGAATTTCTGAAAGTATCGCGCGTAAGTGGGGATATTTTCCGGCCGAATGTTTCCGCCCAACATCGAGTTGCTATACTTCATCCATCCAGGAGGACTCCACGGTGAGCCGAACAAAAACAGATCCGGATTCGCGTTGAGCGCCGCCCGCAACGTCGGCAAAACGTAATCGTGATCGTGGTCGATGCTGAATCGCTTCAGCTCCGGATCGGCCGCACCGTCGTCGTAGCTGTATGCCGCGGTGCTGTAATCGCTCGCGCCAATCGGAATGCGCCCCGTGCTCAGGGCATGTTGATCCTGCCCGAACATCGTATGCAGGAGGTTCGCGCGATCGCTATCGCTGAGGCGCGAGAGCGTGAAGCAGGAAGCATCGGTAAACGCCGCGCCAAATCCCAAGATGGTCTGCGCCGGTTTCGTGGGGTCCACGATCACGTCCGCTGGTGCAGCCTTTTTCGCAACCTTCGTCCAGGCAATCTCCGCCCCCGCTGCCAGCCGCTTCCCGCTCTTGTCGGTGACTTCTGTCTGCGCAGGCTTCGTCGGAGGCTGCGCCTGATTCGCTGTGACTTTGGCGTTTACCGTCACTCCCAACACCGAAGCCGCCGTCGCAGCACCCACTCCCAGCCCCGCGTATTTCAAAACTTCTCGCCGTGTTGTCACGCTCGGCCCTCCGTTATCCCTGAATCACTCGCGCGGCCTACAAGCGAGGCGGTTTGCTTCGCCGGACAG
>JAOAPR010000295.1 GCA_025463005.1 Bryobacterales bacterium
TCACCAAAGAGTAAGCGAGATCAGTGTACAATACGGTTTTGGCCGGTCCTTCCTTGATGGCGCGTTGCTGGTGTTCGGCTGCTTGCTGAAATTTGCCAGCATGCACGACTCGATTGCCGAGAGCACCTTGCACGAGCGGATCGCCCGGATCCGTGCGCTCGAGTTGATCGAGAACGGCGTAGTAGCGGGTCAGATATTCCGGATGTTTCTCCACCAACTCGCCATAAGCTTGCAGCAGCACCAGCGCTGGTGGCGCCGTGTCTTTTTTGCCCGGCGCGGGATTCAGATGAATCAGGTCAGGCAAAGCCTGCGTCGTCTGCTGAAACGCGATATCAGGGAACGGCTCATCGGGGCGCGCCAAAATCCTGTGGTTGGTGATGCTGGAATGCGAAATTTCGCGCACGTCGCGCTTTTGCATGTGACAGCCCGCGCAATCATCAGCCGGCTGCCCGTGTTCGCGCACCTGAAGTGGCAGTGTGCAGCTTTTTTCGGTGTGACAGGCCAGACACTTCTTCTTGAAGTATGCGGGCGCTTCCTCGCGGGTCGGCTCCACGTGAGGATCATGACAGCTGATGCAACTCAGCTTCTCGCCGCTCTTGCGATAACACTTGCTCAGAGTCATCGAGTAGTAGTGTTCGAGCAGGTCCTGCTGCGGCGGAGACTCGCGCTTCGGCGGCACCATGAGAATCGAGATTGCGTCATCGAGCGGTGTTCCCGGACGAAAATCCTTGTAGTCTTTTCCTGGCTTCAGCACTCGCACATCACCGGTCTGGTGACACGACATGCAGATGTTGTCTGCCAGCGCGGGCGTCAGCGACGCGGGATTCACGATTGAAGAGTCATGCCCCTGATCGTTTTCGAATCCTGTCTGGTGCGCCAGCACGTGCGCAAGGCCGGGACCGTGGCAGTTCTCACAGCCGATCGCCAGCTCGGAAAATGGCGTATTGGCAAAATGACCATTGCCCTCAGGCATGGGGTTTGGCCGGCCGCTGTGGCAAGAGATGCAGCCGGACAGTATCGGGCGATTGAAACCGGCGTTGCCCAACTCGTATCCCGGCGACAATTCCCAACGGCCCGCCTTGGAGTAAAACGAGAGAGGCGCCTGAAACAGATATTCACCCTGTCGCACTAGGCCGCCGAATCCGTTCTCCCCGGCGCCAATGATCCATTCCAGCTCGCGAGTGTCGCGGAATATCTCCTGTCCGTTTGGGTCGAGCTGGTACTCGGACTGAAACAGATGCGCGTCACGAGCATAAACATCGAAATGCAATCCCGTATTTTTGTCGTCAAGCGAGCCGGATGATGGCCAGCCCTTCAGGAATTCCGGCGTGACCAGGGACATGGAGCGGCCCATGCCGGTTTGCACGTATTTGCTATAGATCTCTTTGTGACACTCGGCACACGCGAGGGAACCAACGTGCTCGGACGTCATTCCTTTGGGTTGAGCTGCCGGATTTACGTTGGAAGGAGACTGTCCGCGGGCGGAAACCCCCGTGAGGAAAACACAGACGAAAATCGGGAACCGCGCTACTAACCTGACTGTCGTGCACCGTCTCCGGCGCCGAGATGCATGAGGCTTCCCCACTTCGGATTGCTGACCGATCTCTCCCCTGTTGCTGTGGGTGAATCTTGCAGATCCGCTGTGGAACATTGGTTCGTAACTTTGAAATGCCACATCTGCGGCCATCGACGCTCATTCTACGCGGTGGTCCACACGCCGGAGATCAGTCTCTTTATCCTCCTCGATGAAAACTGCATGATGAAAGTCTCGGCCTACCACTTAGTCGGCCGCAACGCAGACCCAGCCTGAACTGCTCGAAGGCATATGTCTCTGAATACACAGTGCTTTTATCGCCGTGCGGATTTTGCCTGCGGTCGAAAGAGGTAAATGCCTGCCAAATTTTAAACAATAAGCGCTCAAAGTCCAGGACGAGAGGCGGCTTTTCTTAAATGATTATCGTTTACCTCCTCCTGCGAGCGCTCAAATAGTTCTTGACAAGTTCTAGTACTTTCATACTAGAATGGCGCCTCTTTGAAAACCGTGGGGTGCAACATCGTTTATCTGTAGATTGTTTGGACACGTCGGAGGAATCCATGACTGATTCACGCGGGCAGGCATCGCACTTCCGCACTCTACTGTGGCTGATCAGCGTTTTAGTTCTCTCCACTACCTCTGCCCTCGCCCAGCTTTCTACTGCTTCTCTGAACGGGGTGGTCCGTGATCCTTCAGGGGCCGTGGTGCCCAAAGCCGAGGTGGTTTTGCGTAACTCGGATACAGGTGTCGAGCGTAGAACCGTCAGCAATGACACCGGCACTTACATCTTCTCGAATATAAGCCCGGGTCATTACACGCTGAAAGTAAGCGCCCCGAGCTTCAGCACGAAGCAGATCTCCGACTTCGTTCTTGCCGTAAACCAGACAGCCACCATTGACGTCTCACTGGCCGCCGGCGCGCAAACAGAAGTAGTTAGCGTGGAAGCCACAACCGAGCAGCTGCAGGTTTCCACGGCAGAATTGGGTACGGTGATTGCGACAAAGCAAGTGAATGATCTGCCACTGAATGGCCGCAACTTCACACAGTTGCTTTCGCTGACGCCCGGCGTCGCGCCCATCAGTGTCGGCCAGAACAGCATGGGCGGCCGCACCGGCGGTTTCGCTGCGCCGATTGCGGAGGATTCAGCGTTTGTATTCCCCTCCATCAACGGCGCCACCAATCGAAGCAATTATTTCCTGACGGATGGAATGAATAACTTTGCGGCGTTCCTCAGCACTTACGCCGTTCCCCCAATCGTTGACGCCATCCAGGAGTTCAAAGTCGTCTCCCATACGGACTCCTCAGAGTTCGGGTCTGTTCTTGGCGGCGTAGTAAACGTGGTTACCAAGTCCGGTACTAACCGATTTCATGGTTCAGCATGGGAGTACATCCGCAACGACGCCTTCGATTCGCAAGATCAATTTACTCCAGTCGTTCACTTCCGTCAGAACCAGTTCGGCGGAGCGGTCGGTGGTCCAGTTGCGCTCCCCACCTTGAAGCACAACACATTTTTCTACGTTGCTTACCAGGGGTTCCGGTTCTCCAAACCCGTCGCGACCCGAATCCTGGTTCCGACTGCGGCCATGTATAACGGAGATTTCAGTTCCTACTGCACAGCCGGGTTTACAGGCGGAATCTGCAATAAGACCAGTCAACAGCTCTATAATCCTTTTACAACGGTCGCTGCAGGCTCGGGATTTTCGCGTACACCGTACTTGAACAACCAGATTCCTGTGGGAACGAATCCTGGCGACATTCAGCCGCAGCTTGTGACTTTCCTTCACGGCGTGCTGCCCACTGCCGGTCCCATAGATACTGCTTTCAACAGCAATGCGTTCGATACCGATCCAAATACCCAGCACCAGAATGAGTTCAACGTCAGACTTGATCACACCTTCGGACAAAAGGATTCTGTCTGGTTTCGCTATAGCTTGATCAACATCAATGTCTTGA
>JAOAPR010000073.1 GCA_025463005.1 Bryobacterales bacterium
CCATCGTTGGTGCGGAAGATCGGATCGAGCCCGCTCGAGGAATCGAAGCGCGCCTGCACGTGAGCCGCGGAAACCGACATGGCATCGCTCGGCTGGTGACAAGTGCCGCAGCTACGGCCGTTCGTGCCGAGACTTTGAAAAAAAGGACTGGTCAGATCGATATCCCCGTTCTGGCTGAACGTTCGGACTACGCCGCTTGGATCGGGGAAGCCCGCAAGATTGGGCACCAACGGCTTGCCTTGCTGCGCGCGGGTGATTGGTATCAACACGATGGCCAAAACGAGCAGGGACACTATAGCGTTTCGAAGACGGGGACTCAACGACTTCATGGTTTCCTCCAATACAGTTCACCTCTATCTGCGGAATCGGAGGTAAGAATTAGCGCGACAAGATGGATAAAGCCATACTGTACTTAGGGTCGGGACATGGACATCACCGAATTGCTGCAGCGCGTACATTCCGGGGATCAGGAGGCGCTAAATGCAGTCATTCCGTTGGTTTACAGCGAGCTTAAAAAGCTTGCGGCCGCGCACTTGCGCAGGGAGGGAAACGGTCAGGCGCTGGAGACTACGGCCTTGGTCCACGAGGCATTCTTGCGGCTGGCCGGAGCTCGGCATCCGTCTTATGAGAACCGCTCCCATTTTTATGGAATCGCATCCCGGCTAATGCGGCAGGTTCTGGTGGATGGAGCTCGCGCCCGGTCCGCAGAAAAACGGAGCGCGGCGGCAGAGGTGGCGCTGACGGACATCCCCGATCTGGGCCATCAGCCGGACGCGGCCCTGCTGGCTCTTGACGAAGCGCTAGAACGGCTGGCGAGCACCGATCCGCTTAAGGTCCAACTAGTCGAAATGCGATATTTCGGCGGCATGACGGCCGAAGAATCCGCGGAGGCGCTTTCGATGTCCGTTCATGTGGTGCGTCGTGAGCTGCGCTTGGCCCAAGCATGGCTCCGCAAGGAAATGGCGGATTAAATGATTCCCCCAACTAATGGGGAACGGCCGCAGCGATTTGTTGGAGCACGTAGGGATTGTTGGGAAGCTTGCTCTGCCAGTGCCTCCAAATCTCAATACGGCGGGCTTCGAGAGCTGCTGCATCATCGATGCGGCCGTTCAGGCGATCGAGGGCGGCAAGCGCTTCGTAAGTGAGCGAGAGCTTGGTGGCAGGCCGCAGGTCGTTCTGCGGGTCCGGCTTGAACGCCATGATCTTGTCGAGCAGCTCCTGGTAGACTGCGGCGGCGCGCAGCGGCTGGCCCGTCTCCGCGAGGTGGTCTCCCAGGGCCCGAAGAGCGGCATCGGCCTCGTTATCCGGGTCGATCCGGTCAGTGGGATAATCTTTCGTTTCGCGCAGCAAGCTGAATGCGTCGTCGATCCTTTCTTTGGCCTCCGCCGGACGGCGTAAGGCTCGCAACGCGTAGGACGAGCCAGCTAACAGAAGCGATTCAGCGCGGCGGGCTTTCGTGTTATTGTTGACCTCGCGAATCCGCAGCAAGGCTTGATCGTAAACAGCAAGCGCTTTTTGGGGGTCGCGATGTCTCAGAATCTTCCCCAGTTCGCGCGCGGCCGACGCCAATAGGATGCGGCTCGAGGCTTCGTGCGGATCTTTTTGCGCCCACTCCTCGGTCAGGCCGAATGCTTTTTCCAGCACCGCAATGGCTTCAGCGGGCCGCTGCATACTGATACTGTCGTCCTGGCCCAGGATTACCCCTTCCCTCCAGAGCACATTGAACAAGCTTGACCTGCGTTCCGTCTCACCGCGAAAATCTGCTTTTTCAACGCTGGCCCGCGCCTCCAGAATGGCCTGAAGCGCTCCTTCCAGATCACCCGAATAGCGCAACGAATCTGCAATAATGCTCAACCCGTCACCGTAGCGCGTACCTGCAGAAGGGCTGGAGCGCGCGGTCTCGATCGCACGGCGGGCGTACCGAACGGCGTCATCGTAAAGACGCAGATTCTTGTGCGCCAAGGCGATATTGGAAAAGAGTGTCGCTGCCGTTCCCCTTTCAGGGGGGGATGCCGGTCCCAGGTTGAGCAAAGTATCGAGACGTGCCGCCGCTTTTCGCGCCTCCGTCAACGCTTCCTCATTGCGGTGGTCGGTGTTTGCAAGAATCATGCGATCATGAGCGACTTCGGCGGACAAAAGCAGCGCTTTACGGTCTCGCGGAACAACTTTGAGAACCACCTCCAGCAAATCGTCGGCTTTCCTCAGATTCACTTCCGCTTGCGCGTACCGCCCCAGGTTGGGCAAGGTGGGGACGCCCTGGGCACGGGCCAGGATGAGATACGCATCGGCCACTTCCAGCGCGAGACTTTGATCGGTGCGAGCGTCCGCGCCCAATCCGTCCAGGTAGTCCTGCGACATGGCCATGATTTCTTCGCGGGCTTGGGTGGAACCGGGCAAGACCCGGATCACGGCGTCGAGCCCCAGGACTTTGTTCGCTAACTGGCGAACCTGCTGAAAGCGGCGTTGGGCGATGGCCCGCTGGCGATTCGCCACGTACAGGCCGGTGGAGAGACTGGCGACCACAAGCGCGGCAGCCGCCACGGCCAGCCGGTAACGGCGCACAAATTTGCGCGTACGATACCAGGCGTTTCCCGACCGCGCCCGGACCGGCCGCCACTCCAGAAATGCGCGAAGGTCGGCCGCGAAGTCGTCCACCGATGCGTAGCGCTCTTCGGGCTCCTTTCGTAGCGCTCTACCGACGATAAAGTCCAAGTCCTTCGGTACTTCCGAGTTAAGACGGCAGGGAGCCACTGGTTCCAGGGAGCAAATGGCAAGTTCCACGGATTCCTGCGTCCCGGAGGCGAGCGCGTGTGGCGATTTGCCTGTGAGCAACTTGTAGAGCACGGCCCCCAGCGAATAAACATCCGTAGCGGTGGTCTGGGCCCCGCCGCGCACTTGTTCCGGGCTGGCATAGTCCGGCGTGAGTAACCGCTCCCGGGTTTGCGTCTGCTCCTGGCTCACGTCCAGGAACTTGGCGATCCCAAAATCCAGCAGCTTCACCCGGCCGCTGCTGTCGATGAGAATGTTGGACGGCTTCAAATCGCGGTGCACGATCAGGTTGCGATGCGCATACGAAACCGCATCGCAAACCTGAATGAACAGCGTGACCTTCTCGCGTGGATCGAGTCGCTGGGCATACGCATCGATGGGACTCCCATCGACGTAGTCCATGACCAGAAAGGGCTGGCCGTCGCTAGTATGACCGGCATCGAGCAGGCGCGCGATTCCTGGATGGTTGAGGCTCGCAAGAATCTGGCGTTCCCGAAGAAAGCGGTCCCGGAAAGCCGACTCATCACACCCATATCGTAAGAGCTTTATGGCGACCTGCTGGTCCACTTCGCCATCGGCACGCTGAGCAAGATACACTGAGCCCATTCCGCCGTGGCCGAGAACACGACCCAACCGGTAAGGTCCGCACCGGTCGTCTTTTTTCGGTGCGGCGCTCGTTTGCAACCGTGCGGCTACGCTTGAGACACATTCAGTCAGGATGTGGTCGGATCCCGAGTCGAAGCGCAGCAACGCCTCCACTTCAGCACGCGCATCCGGCGACACCGCCTGTTCCAGAAAATAGACTTCTCGCTCCGCAGGCGAAAGGTCCACAAGCTGGTGAAAGAGAATTTCGGTCTCGTTGTTCATCGGTCTTCGACGCGTCCGGATTTACGCCTCATTCCTCACCACATTATAGGCAAGCGCATTGCGTCGCGGGGACGAGATTGGTAGTCGCCCGGTGAAAAGCCGGGCGCACCGGGCGGGTTCGCGTTTGATGCCAGCGACTTTGGACCCTATAGGAGGTGTGTCGAAACCACGACCGTCTTGGACAACGAGTCCATCCGGTCCAGGGCCGGAGCGAGAGATTTGGCCCAGCAATGGTTACCGGCAAACTGGAGAAGGGCCCTGCCTATCGCCGTTTCTTCGTCAAGTGAGAACTGGCCCCCCTCGAACCCTACATCCGTTGTAACGATAAGCGACTGAATCGCTCTCTCCTAAGCAGGTTGAATACCCGCGCCGCCGAGGTGGTCTAGGTCGCCCCGCATTGGCAGTGTGTGCGTACTAAGCGTTCTAAGAGGAGAGAGTACCAGATGAAGAGTTTGATCGAAGTTGCTTTCCTGGTCGCCGCGAGTTCCGCGATGTGGGCTAACCCGGTGACTTGGTACTTGTCCAATGTCACTTTCAATGACGGGGGCAGAGCTGTAGGCTCTTTCGTGTACGATGCAGACACAAAAACGGTCTCATCCATCAATATTCAGACCACGCCAGGAGCGACGACAGTCTCGGGTGCCAGCGCGATTGCCGGCGGCAACTATAGTGTCCTGATCCCAAGCGCAGCCGTGGCGCCAGACTTGATTTTTATGAGCGGCTCCACTGTCGGTCAGACCTTCCGGCGCCTTGCGCTCCTAGTACCTAATACCCTCAGTAACAGTGGTGGCGCGGTGCAAGTGACCCAGAACTCACTGGAAGGGTTTTGCAATACCCAGTTGTGTACTGGGTTTCTGGCTGGCACCACCCGCTCTATCACTAGTGGCTTGCTGGTGGCAGCTAGTTCGACTAGCCCACGGACCTGGTATTTCAGTGGGACGTTCGATGATGGTGGGCAAGCCATCGGCTCTTTTGTCTATGACGCAACTTCGAATACATATTCCTCTGTTGATATCGCCACGACGGCTGGCACCACCTTCGCGGCCAGTCGGTATCAGAATGTGTTGGCTCCCACCTCGACCGCAAGTCAGATTGTATTCGCGGCGCAACTTCCCGCCATTGCGGGCACGCGAGCCCTGCTCCTATTCCCATCATCAGCGCTGGCAAACGCCGATATGACGGTGACTTCCGTCGGGGCTGCTACCGAGACGACATGTGCCGCCACAGCCTGCGCTACCTTTAGCGCCACAGGGCGGGTGCTGACGAACTTTAGCCTAAGCACGACGCGGCCCTCCAACTACACCAAAATCGTGTCCCAGGTCGCGGACGGCGGCCCTTGGCAAACTGGACTGCTTATTACCAATTTGACGGACAATCCTGCCTCATATGCCATTACTTTTTCTCAGGACGATGGAACACCCTTCCCGTTCCCTGGTATTGGAAGTTATCAGGCCGCTACGGTCCCGGCGCGCGGCGTGAGCTTCCTGACTTCCACCGGCGCCCCATCTCTGGTTCAGGGATGGGCCAAGGTCGACGGGGGGAACAATTTCTCTGTAACCTCCCTTTTTACGCAGAAGGCAGCCAACGCAGGTGGAGATCAGCAAGGGAGTGCCATCGCCGATGCGCAGGGAACCACGTCCATTTCCATCCCTTACGATTACATCGGCGCCGTGGTTGGTTTAGCGCTCACCAACCCCAGCCAGTCGCCCGTGACGGTACTAGCAGTCGGCTACGATGAGACGGGCAGGATTCTCATGACCGACTCGTCTGTCATCCTGCCAGCAAATGGCCACACAGCATTCGCTTTTACGGGTAAGCCCGGATATTCGGCACTGGTGAACCACAGGGGCCTGCTTCGCCTGTTTGCTATCCAAGGCGGAGCCCCGCCATATACCGGGATTAATGCACTGCTGCTCAAGTTCCTGCCGAATAATTCCTTTGCGACAGTCGGCGTTGCGAACCAATAGACAATATGCAGGCGTGCGGACACAGAATCACGCTTGAAATCTATACTGGCGAAGGCGTCACAATAAATCGCTCACTTCGCGTCGAACTAGGAACACGTCGGAGTATAGATAGCGGAGCAGATTGCGAATGACCTGAATCACGGATCCGTCGTGAGCGCCGTAAACGCGGCGTCCTAGACGCCTCGGCTTATCGCTGTACGGTAATGAGGTTGCCCGCAGGGGTCGTGGAATTCCGATAAGTGCAACTCACTACATTGTCTCCGTTGATTGCCCCGCTCGGCACCACTACGAACAACGCATATAATCCCGGGCCCACTAAGACGGCGGTAGTCACAGTCGCCGGCGTGCTTCCGATCTGGCAAACCGGCAGTACAGGAAGCGAGCCTGTTTGAGTCGCGGAACCGGCCAGCAAGGAAGTCGCAGGGAGACCAAAGCCGATGGCCCAGACGATGGCAACTTCTTGGGGACGAGCGGGTGTCGACAAACCCGGAAACAGGCTGGCCGGACCAAGTAAGCGGAAATCTGTATGCGTTGCCACGCTGTGTCCGGTTGTGTCGAACAAAAGAAAGGACGGCGCAATGGACTGCATGTTTACAATCATGGGCGCGGACGATACATTTTGACTGGTCACGAAAACCTGTACTGGTCCCAAGGTGTTATCCAGCGGAGATAGTACGTTAATCTGGTCACTCTCACAGGCTGATGTCGTGACCGCACTGCAGAACCACCACACGTACGCTGGCTTGTCGTTGACGGTCACGCTGACTCCGCCGATTTGCGTGGGCATCCGTCCCAACGCGAATTCGGGAGCGTTACTCCAGTAGACACCGCCCGCGGGAGTGTTGCTGGGCGCCAGGTTTAGACCCTTAATCTCAAGCCAAGTGTTTTGCGCGATAGATGGCGAGCCAAATGCCGTCTTCACCGACGTAATAACCGGAGTTCCCGGTGGTGGCTGGGTGATTGTACCCGAGCCGGTCAGACTGAATGTGCTGATATCAGCGCTCAGCGTTATGGTGGCGGCCAGTGAGCCACTGGCGCCTCGAAAAGCTCCGGTGCCCCCGGTAATCGTGCATGGCAGACTGGCGGAAAGCGTAAATGGGGCAAATAGGAAGGAGAACGAGGCCGTGAAACTATCGTTGGCGTTGAAGACAAACGTCAGCGTCCCTTGAATCCGGCCGGGGCTGCTGAGGCTCTTCATCCCGCTGAAGTTCACCGTCACATTCCCGAATGGGACAACACTGCCGACTGGCGTTGCCGTGAGTGTCCCACTCAAGGTATCGGTCACCGAAGCAGTCCCGTTAAAGTCTACAAAGGAGATTGCCGTCGTGGTTTGGCCCACGGTGATAGTGCCGGAACCGGTCAGCGTAAAGGTGCCGTCGCTGGAGGTCGCAGCCGTGTACTTTAATGTGCAGGTGACAGAACCTGTCGCGCCAAGATAGGCTCCAGTGCCTCCGGTGATCGGCGCGGGTAGCGTCAGCGTAGCGATCTTGCCGACGGCCTGAGGGGGGAGGGTAACGTTGAAGCTGTCAACCCGATTGAAAAAGAATGTGAATGTACCTTGGGTTAACCCCGTGGTTAGCTGGTCCTTGGAACCGCTGAAGTTTACCGTCGCGTTCCCAAATGGGCTTACAGATCCTGTTCCACTGAGTGAGATCGGCCTGCCCGCGGTTGCTGCCGCTATCACGCCCCTGATATTTGCAAGACTGATGCTGGTTGTTGTTTGCGCGAACGCGGGGAAAATGGCAAAGAGAGCTGCGGCGAACAGGGGGACTTGCTGAAATGCGGATAGTTTCTTCACGTTTTGTTTCGACGACCTATATGCGTGGATTGCGGCTGTTCATCAAAGAGGGAACAGCTAGTCAACAATCTAATCGGTAGCCCGCTTGCTAATCTTTAGGCCTGGTCCAGTCACCCAGCCAAGACGGGTGCCACTCGCGAAGTGGACCTCGGCGTCTGCAATCGGAGGATCTTGGTTTCAAATTTAATGCCCCCCTCAGAGTCCAAGACAATGCCCTGAAAGCCAACCAAAACCAGGAGTGGTTGGCCTGCAGCAACTAAGTTTGAGCAAAATCCACGCAAAAAGGGGTGTGGCCTGTGATCCATCTCTGACCTTAACGTCAGGAATCGGAACCGGGCCAATTGCGAACACGGTGGTGGCCGCAATTCCGATTCCAGGCTCTGCCGAGCAACCACGCTTCAATCCGGTGGATGGGTTCACCTATCTGGACGATCCCAAGTGTGGGCGTGCTGGCATCTAATGCCTGATGCGGGTCCAACGGGTGCGGGCGACTTGGTGGCCACATATCCGCTCACCGATTGCTTAGGGAACGGCAACTGGATCGATGCTGTGACGAATACGATGATCGTCGGCTGTAACAATGTTGCTGGGCAGTTACACATGAGCCTTGTGGATGGAACGGTGCTCACGCGCTTTCCGCAGGCAACAGGGATGATGTAATCGGATTCAATCAAGGTAATCGCCGTGGCACGGGCTCGTTCAGCCCGCAAGCCTTGCGCACGACCCTGATCGTGCCGCCAGCGAACTGGCTAGGCACAGCCACCGCCAGATTCGAAGAACGGCGCCCATGGTGTTCAGTATGAACTCGCCCGGGCGCGTTTGAGGTTCTACATGCGCTTCCCCTCCGAATAGGCCGGCGGCAAATGGTTTCCAACCGGTAACTCGACATCCGAGAGGCACAAAACGACCAATGGAATCAATAGCCTATTCCCCCTTGCGCGCAGCCTCGCGAGGCGGAAGGCGCGCAAAGAGGATCATTATGAACCGTTTGGTTCATGGACGCATCTACTGTTCTGGACCGCTGGCGGCAGGGAACAGATCAGTGTTTTATTGTTGGGGGAGCATGGGACGACCGAAAAAGTTCAATCGTGAGGGTGTGCTGGACAGGGCCATCCCGGTCTTTTGGAAACAGGGCTTCGCGGACACGACAGTTCAGCACCTGGAACAGGCGACCGGCGTCAACAAGTCGGGCCTGTATTCAGAGTTCAAAGATAAGGAGGACCTCTTTCTTGCCAGCCTTGAGCGCTACGCCCAAACTCGTGGCGCGGAAATCCTGACAGCACAGCCGCTCGGTTGGGGCAACATTGAGAGGTTTCTGAGACTAGGCTTTGGCTGCGATGACGACCAGCGAGGATGCTTCGCGGTGAATTCGATGCGCGAGCTAGCGGGCTTGCCAGCCGAAGCACAGGAAATCATTTCGAGCGCTCAGCAGAAACTCACGCGATTGCTGATAAAAAACATCGAGGCGGAAGAGTCGAGACTGGACGCGAGTATGATCGCCGATGTTGTGCTGACGTTCTTCCACGGTTTCTGCATTGCGCAGAACCTCAAAAGCGGCAAAGCGTCGTCGGAGCGTAAGATCAAGAATCTGATGCAAGTGGTCCGCAAATTGTGATGCCGATTGCGTCGCCAAAGCGACTCACGGCGTCTCTAGTTTTGCCAACATCATTTGCCCAAAGTGATACGAGGCGTGGTTGGTTCGGCCCAGGAGCACAGCCAATCGATTTCGGGCCGGGTCCCGTTCGAATTCTTCAGGCGACACATTGCCGTGCCTTTCTAACCACTCCTTAGAGCTGAGTGTCCTGAATCTCGAAAGGAGCTCGGTGTGAACGTCCTCCCAACACTTGGCAATCTCGGTGGAGGTCGGAAGCGGGACCGATCGGTCCGGTTGCGCGATGAAGACGGCATCCAATTCCGGATGTAGCCGCTCTCCCAACCACAAGACGCTGAACATCGCATCGTTCACGGCGGTGAGGTGTCCCCAGAGGTACGAGATGCTGTTTTTTCCAGGCGCGACCTCGACTAATAGTTGCTCCTCGGAACAACTCAAACACAATGTGCCGACGCGGTTTATCACCTGTTCCCATGATGAAATCGTGGTCTGGATGAGCGCCTCATCTGACGCCATAAAGTCTTGGCTCCCTTCGTTCAATTTGCGGTAATAGCTGGTCCCTGGCTAAGACGGACGGCCATATCCAAGGGTCGCCAGTGACGGATTCAGACTAAGGTCGTCGCCAGTCAGGGGTCCACCACTTTG
>JAOAPR010000159.1 GCA_025463005.1 Bryobacterales bacterium
GTCTGATGCCAGTAAGTAACAGCCGCATCGCGAATGAAGTCTTCTAGCTCAGCTCCTCTCAGGTTGCCAGGCATGACCTCGCGTCTTGTGAAAGGTCGAAGCGCGGCCGAATTGCCAATCTCCCGACAAAGTTCGACGCACGCTACTGCGGCCTTCAGGTCGTCCGGGTGGGACAGCGTATTAGCCTCGATCTGGACAGCATCGTCAGGGTTAGGTCCAGTCAAGCGAATCTGGCCTCGGCTTTTCGGCCGTACGACACCTCCAAAGAATGTCCAAGAAGCCGCGGGTGGATTGAACTTGGCGCCAGCCTCGGCACTGCAGATCGGTAGTTCTCCCAGGCAGGTCTGCAAATCCGGAGTCTCGAGACCAGGATCGCTCTTCCAGAAGAACGTTGCCTCGCCTCCATTGTTGCGAGGAGCGAGCGGCTGCTGATATTCCCAGATACAGCCAATACCAAAATGATCCTGAAAGTTCTGACCTACACCTGGAAGATGCTGGACCACCGGTATGCCCAGGCGTTGTAGCTCACCCTGATCGCCGATGCCAGAAAGCATCAACACCTTCGGCGTGTGCATCGCGCCCAACGACAGAACAACCTCGAGTCCAGCCGTGATGCGTTGGATTTTCCCTTCAAAAGCGATCTCGACACCGGTGGCTCGGTTTCCCTCTAAGGTAAGCTTGGTAACCAATGCGTGCGTGAGCACAGTCAGGTTTGGCCGGTCCATGTAGGGAAAGGCATAAGTTCGAAAGACGGACAGGCGTTTTCCGTCGCGTACGCGCAAATCGAGGATAGAGGCTCCGCCATTGCCTTCCATCAGACCGCCATTATTACTATCGAAGGTGGGCATCCCAATGGACCGCGCTGCTTCCACCATGGCCGGGGCGATTGGATTCGGGTCAGGCGCGGACTGCACAAAAACCAACCCCCCGGTTCCCCGGCGCGTAGGATCTGGTGCGCCCTGCCAGTCTTCCATCCGACGGTAGATCTCCAGCACCGACTCATAGTTCCATGCCCGGTCGCCGGACTCGGACGCGAAGAAATCCCAATCGTTCTTATGTCCGCGCGCCCAAGCCATCACATTGATGCTCGATCCCCCGCCGAGCACCTTGCCCATATTTAGCGGTATGGAACGCCCTTTGAGGTGGGGATTGGGCTGGGCCACAAAATTCCAATCGCGCTCCGTCCCGAGGTTTTCAAACCAGCGCGCCGCTTCTGTGACGCTTGGCACATCGTCGCTGCCGCCTGCTTCGAGCAACAACACGCTGACATCGGGATTTTCGGCCAGGCGGCGGGCCACCACCGAGCCAGAGGAGCCTGACCCACAGACGATGAAGTCGTAATGCGACTTTAGATTGGACCTGAGCTTCCGCTGATTCACGCGAACGCGCTCCGCGAAATCTACTGCTGATTGTTTTCCATTATTCGAATTCATTTCACTGCTCCTTGCTGGTGTGAGGCCTGCCATGGCTTGTCCGCCTTGGTGGATCTCACAACGCAATCAGCAAACCACATCGTGAATAGGGGATTGTGCCTGTAACTGCTTGGCTGGGCCAAATCTTGCTCAATTCTTGATCACAGAGGCAGGAATCCAACGGATGAGACATCCATCCCGGGGACCGTCATGAAGGAGACAAACGATGAGAGTTCAATTGCGATTGGGTGCGAAGTCGGGATGAAGTTGGGATCATCTATGAGTTGCGCGCATCTGACCGATCGTCACAACCTGCCCGCGGAAGCGTACCGTGAGAGCAGGTCTCCAAAGCGCAAGCCACTCAATGCTCCAGAAATTCCTGGCGATATTCTGTAGGGCTGACTCCGCACATCCGGCGGAAAACCCGTGCGAAGTGCTGCTGCGTTTTGAAGCCGCAGGCCACCGCGACGTCCAAGACACGCGCCTCGGCCGCGCGCAACATCTCCTTCGCACGCTCTACCCTATGACGCAGGACAAAGTGATGCGGACTCTCGCCAGTTGACTTGCGAAACATCCGCGAGAAATGAGCTGTGCTCAACTCCACCGATTGCGCCATCTCGCAAAGGGTCAACTCGTCTTCCATCTTCGCGTCTACGAACTCTTTGATCCTTCGCACGCGTGCGCAACCTAGCCCGCCTCGGTGCGTCTGCACACAACGATGCCGCACTGCATAACCGTTGACCAGCGCCACGGCAAGCGCCTGCTCGACGGAATCCAGAAACAGGCGACCACTCGGAAACCCCGCAATCCTCTCCGCATTAATCGACTCGACCAACGCACCCAGTCGGGCGTCAACCAGGTTATCCACTTTGCGCAACTCGACCTCACCGCTTGTTCCAGCAGAGGCTGCCGTTAGCGCGGCGTCCGACATGGCGATGCACAAACCGTGCAAGTCTTCGTTTCGAAACCATTTCTCCAAATGACGAGGGATCAGGCTCATTTCACCCGTATCGTAGGTAAACCTTCTCATCTCAGAACGGCGCAAGCCTATTTCAATCGAACCAGTCCGCAACGCCATGGCGAGAACGGGCTGATGCTTCACCCACATGCGCGGCTCTCTGACAGACTCAGGCACGTTGAGTTCAACCCTCATCCTTGCCTCACTCCTCGCTGCGTTTGATGCCTGTCCCTAGACGGCGCCGACCGCTTTACCTTTGAGGAATTTGGTGTCGTCAGCGAGGCCGAAGGCTTCCAGCGCGCTGGTTTGCACCCGCTTTGAGAGGGCGTTGATCTCGTTGAGACCGAAGTCCTGGGGGCTGACGATATACCTCAACTGCTTCTCTCCCGCAGGAGTCTCGATAATCCGCAGAACGGCGTCCGCGACGTCCTGAGCATTGCCGGCCGTGGAGGAAAGTGCTGCGTTGATCTTCGCCGGGATCTCCTTGGCAGCGCCATACGTACTGGTGCGGGCCTCGTCGGCAGCCTTCACTGTATTGCCGAAAACAGGAGTCTCATATTGGCCGGGTTCGAGAATCACGGATTCAATTCCTTGCGCGGCAAGTTCGTAGCTGTAGGCCTCGGCCAGCGCCTCGAGTGCAAATTTGCTGGCGCAATAGAAACCCGCAGAAGGAATAACCACGCGGCCGGCGCCGCTGCTGATGTGTATGAGCACGCCGCTGCGTTGGCGCCGCATGTACGGAAGCACGGCGCGATTTACGCGGACCGGCCCAAGAAAATTCGTGTCCATCAGGCGCTGGGCTTGTTCGGTGGTGACCGCTTCCTCCAGCCCCGAGAGGTAGTAGCCGGCGTTGTTGATGGCGACGTCGATACGGCCGGCTTTGGCTACGGCGGCATCCACAGCCCGCCCGACCGAGGCGTCGTTGGTTACATCCAGTTCAAGGACGTGTATTGGCAGGGAATCCTTTTCCGCAAGCGCGCGGATTTCGGAGGCATTCTTGGCATTGCGGCCTGCGGGGTCACGCATCGTCGCAAAAACGGTGTGCCCTTTACGAGCCAGGGTTTCGGTGAACAGTCTGCCGAAGCCGGTGCTGGAACCGGTGATGAGAACCACTTGCTTGGAATTCATGGTTATCCCTCCTTGTGGCGCTGCCTTGAACT
>JAOAPR010000315.1 GCA_025463005.1 Bryobacterales bacterium
GCCTTGACGACCGCACCCCGGATCAAGCCTACTTCGATCTTCCTCCGCTCCGCGCGGCGGCCTAACCCCGGCAGAGGCTCCACTTATCGACGCTGAAATTTTGTTCAGACAACCGGGACCAGCTCACAACAGAGCGCCCGCCTCAGGCACATCGTAAACCAGCAAATTCTCATTTGACTTGCGATCGGTCATGGTGCTAACACCTCTTTGTCACTTATTATAAAGTGATGTTAGGCATCTGCACTTTTACTTTTGATTTGTCAACGGCTATCACTTCCGCTCACAGACAGGGGTTCATATGGCGACGGATAAGATCCAGATCGGGCTTCGGGTACCCGACGATTTGCGGGCCAAGATACAGGAGGCCGCCTCCGCCAGAGGCGTGGCAGTCAACAAAGAAATCAGCGCTCGGTTAGAACGATCTTTCAGCGAGGAAATGACGGTCTCTGCAGACGGTAGCGCCGAGCTCTACTCGATATTGCGTGTGGTTGCCGCGGCGATGGATACGGCAGGCCCAATGGCCGCGATCATGTCGACGTTGAATCCTGAGGCCGGAAAGGACTGGATCAACAATTCTCTGGCATATGAGCAGGCCATAAAGGCTGCGCTTTCGGTGCTGGAAGCTTTCAGGCCTCAAACCGCGACGGTTCCGCATGCATCGATGCCAGATACCGTCAGCACTCTGGGTGTCGAAATGGCAACCGGAATTCTCGAAGAGGCTGCCACCGGTCAGACCAGGACTGTCGGACCAACCGAGATTGCTCGGGCCGGCCGGTTACATGCCGGATTGGGCGCGCTCGCAGAGCGAATTCAACGTTTCGATGCCCGCAAACCTGAAAATGATCCAGGCCCGATTACGATTCGCGCGATGCACGGCGTTCCGGCTCGTTTGACCAAGGCCGCTCCGAAAAAGGGGAAACGAAAATGAAGGGCTCAATCCGCGAGCGGTCGCCGGGACATTTCGCCATCATCTTAGACCAGCGCGACCCCGCCACCGGGAAGCGCAAGCGTAAATGGCATTCTTTCGCCGGCACCAAACGACAGGCTCAAATCGAATGCGCGCGCCTGATATCAGAGACCCACGGCGGGTCTTACGTAGAGCCTTCAAAAATAACCGTCCTGCAATTTTTCGATCGGTGGCTTCGACACATTAAGCCGAACGTTTCGCCACGTACTCACGAGCGCTATGAGCAGATCGCAGTGAAGAACATTGCGCCACTAATTGGCGCCAAGCTGCTTCTCAAACTCAAGCCGATCGAGATCAGCGAAGCCTATTCGACGGCGCTGGAAAGTGGCCGACGCGATGGCAAGGGCGGATTATCGCCGCGCACTGTGCATCACATGCATCGAGTGCTTTTCTCCGCCCTTGATCAGGCGGAACGCTGGAAGATGGTGGCCCGCAACCCGGCCGCCCTCCTCGAAAAGAGGGACCGGCCCAAGATCGAGCGCAAATCGGTCGCGACGATCGACGCGTCGACTACCGCGGCCGTCATGGATGCGGCTCGCGAGCGTCGGTTGTTCATTCCGCTGGTGCTTGGTGCCCTCTGCGGTCTGCGCCGCGGCGAAATCACCGCGCTGCGCTGGCGGTCGATCGACCTCGATAACGGGCAACTCGCGGTTGTCGCCAGCACCGAACAGACAGACGCCGGTGCTATTCGCGAGAAGGAAGCCAAGAGCGGGCACGCCCGCACGATCGCCCTGCCCTCCCTTGCCGTCGAGGAATTGCGCCGTTGGCGGCTTGCGCAAGCGCAGGAACTGCTCAAGCTGGGCGTCCGGCCCGATGACAGCTGGCACGTCGTCACCCAGGTCGACGGCTCGCCGCTGCGGCCCCGCAGCCTGACGCATGTCATGTCAGACTTTCTGAAGGAATGGGGTATGACGCTGCACAGGCTGCGGCACAGCCACGCCAGCCACATGCTCGCCGAAAACGTTCACCCGAAGATCGTGCAGGAGCGCCTCGGGCACTCCAGCATCGCTATCACGATGGACATTTACAGCCACCTGATGCCGAACATGCAGGAAGGCGCCGCCGCGGCGGTTGACGGCGTGCTTCGCGCCGCCCTAAACAAGCGCTCCAAAGACGTTGGGTAGCAAAGCGGTAGCAAACAGGCTTTTTCAGCCTCAAGCGCATCGTGAATAGTTAAACAACTTCAATGGTTTGGAAGGGTGGCCGAGCGGTTTAAGGCACCGGTCTTGAAAACCGGCGTGCCTGCAAGGGTACCGTGGGTTCGAATCCCACCCCTTCCGCCATTCTTCAATGAAATCAATGGGTTTAACACTCTCTTTTTGCGGTTCGGCAGCATTGCCGTTGTTTGCTTACTTGCGATCGCGAGTTGGAAGCTTTTCGAATCCCCAATTATTCGATTGGGGAACAGGCTGACGGATAGAACACGGACGTCGGTGACGGGCGTTCAGGACACGGAAGCCGGGCCTGTGGCCTTGAGATGAGCTGTCCCTTGCCAAGAAAAGATTGCACATCGCGGCATCTGGATCGAACCTTCAATGCTGGCGGAAATCGAATATCGCGCGAAGTCGGCCGAAGGCAAGGAGCGGTACGCTAAAGACATTTGCAATTGCAGTATTACCTTCGGCGGTTTGCGCTTGGATTTCGGCCGGTCCAGAGGAGAAGTAACATGCGTATTCTGGGAATTGTGGCGCAGTGCGTCGCCTGGGCGGCTGAACATACTGGGACCGGCCGGTTGATTTATTTTTAAATCGTGGTGATGCACACCAGCGCGGTAACCTCCAG
>JAOAPR010000188.1 GCA_025463005.1 Bryobacterales bacterium
AATACGCCATATCACGCGGCCAAGTGGGCCGTGGGCGGTTTCAGCGACGCTCTGGCGATGGAGGTCGCGCCGTTCGGGGTCAAGGTCTGCACGCTGGAGCCAGGCGGTATTCGGACCAACTGGGCGCGGCGCGCAGGGCAGAATGCGCCGGATCTGCTGCCGGACTATGAAGCCTCGGTCGGTTCGATGGTCAAGCTGCTGCGGAGCCTCGAAGGACGTTCGGAAGGCGATCCGCGCAAGATCGCGGATGTGATTGTACAACTGGCGAACAGCGATGAAGTGCCGGTCCGGCTAATCCTCGGTGTGGATGCGGAGAAGCGTGTGCGCCAGGTGGAACTTGCGCGTGCACGCGAGGCTGAGAAGTGGCGGCATCTCACCGTGTCAACAGTTTTTGAAGATGCCGAATCCATTCCTGACCTGCTGAACCACTAGCTCACCGCCGAATCGTAGAAGCATCGCCGGAGATTTGGTATCCGTTTTCAGGCCGGCATTTTGTTTTTGTGCTGTATGTTATTTAATCGATAAGAAGACGATAGTCAGCGCTAGAATCTGGGATTCTCTCACCCTGCCTGTCCTCGTCCTAATCTGTTAATGAGATACAGCACAAACACCGGGCAAGTTGGACTGAAAACGGACTACAAAACTGCCGCTTTGGACACACAGTTGACGTTCGACCGTCGCGGAAACCGTGAAGGCGCCATGGAAATGCAGGTGGGACTGTCACCCTCGACCGTCCATCGTGATAGAGAGCGGCGCGATATCGTTTCGAGGTATTTATTTTGGGTTGGCCGTGCTGCTTCGTGAACTGGAATCTCTTCGCGGCCGCTTATCGATCGAACACCGCGAGCGCAATCCTCGCGACCTGACGCAGGGCGCGGCGGTTTGACTTGAGCCGCGCCATGGCCCGCATGCCCTGGATCGTTGCGATAAAGAATTTCGCCAGCGCGCCCGCATTGGTCTCCCCTCCAAGCTCGCCGCCGCGCTGCCCTCGCCGCAATGCCTCGGCGAAAATGGACTCAACCTCTGCCTGGTTATCCTCCAGGAACCGGGCGATCTCTTCGTCATCAACCGCGCGCTCCATGTTCGCGCTGAGCAGCAGGCAGCCGCGCGCATGTTGATCCCGCGACTCCCCGACCAACCCCAGCAGAATCCGCGTGAACCCCTCCTTCACCGTCGGCGCGGATACCAGCGACTCGCGCAGGGACGAGTTCGTGCGCTCGCGGTAATACGCCATCGCCTTGAGGTATAGCGCCCGCTTGTCGCCGAAAGTGTCATACAGGCTCTGCCTGGCGATGCCCATTTCGCGCATCAGGGCTTCGAGCGACGTGTTTTCGTAGCCCTGGCGCCAGAAGACACCCACCGCCGCGGCCAGCGCGCGTTCTTCGTCGAACTCCTTGGAGCGAGCCATCTCTTCATTGCATAGTGTATCGGGCTGCTTGACTTCGGCGGATTCCAGACTGTACAGTCTAGAATATGAAAACTAAATTAACCGGAGAGCCGAGGGGGCGTTTCGCCTCTCCCTCGCTGCCGGCGTTTCGGCGCGCCACCGGAGCGTTGTTGCTTTGGGCCGCCGTGTCGGCGAGCGCCTGGGCTGCGGAACCGGTGGTCGCCCGCGATGCCGAGGTCCAAGGCGTCAAGCTGCACTACCTGACATCCGGACACGGTGTGCCCCTTCTCCTGCTGCACGGCTACGCGGAAACCTCGCTGATGTGGAGGCCCCTGATGCCGTCCCTCGCGGATCGATTCACTGTTATCGCTCCGGACCTGCCAGGGATAGGCGACTCTGCCATACCCGCAGACGGGCTGGATATGAAAGCGGCGGCTGTCCGCATCCACGCCCTGATGTCTTCGCTCGGTTTTCAGAAATCCGAGGTGGTGGGGCACGACATCGGCCTGATGGTCGCTTACGCCTACGCGGCGATGTACCCTGCCGAGACCACCAAGCTGGTGGTTATGGATGCCTTTCTTCCCGGCGTCGCCGGATGGGAAGCCGTCTACAACAATCCGGGCATCTGGCATTTCCGCTTCAACGGGCCGACGCCGGAAGCGCTCGTGCGCGGGCGAGAGCGTATTTACTTCGACTATTTCTGGAACGACTTCGCTGCCGACAAGACCCGTTCCATCCCCGAAACTGACAGGAAAGCTTACGCGGCCGCCTATGCGCGGCCGGGACGGATGAAAGCAGGCTGGGCCTATTTCGTTTCCTTCAATCAGGCGGCGAAGGATTTTGCGCAGCTTGCAGGGACCCCGCTGACAATGCCGGTCCTGGCGATCGGTGGTGAAAAATCGCTGGGCGAAGTTCTCGGCGCGCAGATGAAGTCGGTGGCGCGAAATGTGACGGTGATCGTGCTCAAGAATACGGGCCACTGGATTCTAGAGGAGAACACCAGGGAGACAACCGACGCGTTGGCGAAGTTTCTGTAAACGGGCGCGGATTGATCGAAAAAAAACAAAATCCATGATTCTGAATGCCTTGACGATTTTTCATGTCGTCTTGAGTCTGATCGGAATCGGCTCGGGCGTCGTTGCGATCTACAGGTTGCTAAAAGCGAAAACGCCCGGTCGATGGACGCAGACCTTCCTGGCGATGACGGCGGCGACAAGCCTGACAGGCTTCCTATTCCCGTTTCAAGGCCTCACGCC
>JAOAPR010000171.1 GCA_025463005.1 Bryobacterales bacterium
AACGAATCGCGGTCGGGGTGCATCCTAAACGGGAAGTGATTGACAGGCGACAAGATCGCCTGTCCCACAGCAACCCACAACAGGGCTCCCGAGCAGACGGGGTTATGGCCGGGCGGGATGGGCTCAAGCCCGCTGTTGCCCGGCATGGGCGAGCGCTTTCGGCGATGCAACCGCTCCCTGGCGCTCGCGGTTCGGTGCTGATGGGTTGACAGAGTTGGCCCCCGTAATTACAATGTGATTATGAAGGTCAGCGTGGTGCAAATCGGCAATTCGCGCGGTGTTCGCATCCCCAAGGCGGTTTTGGAGCAGGTCGGACTGCGCGATGAAGCGGAGATGGAAGTGCGAGGGTCGGAGCTTGTTATCCGCGCTGCAAACCATCCGCGAGCTGGCTGGGACGCTGCCTTCGCCAAGATGGCCGAAAGCGGTGACGATGCGCTACTCGATGCTCCCACACCGACGAAGTGGGATGAGACCGAATGGCGGTGGTAGTCCGGCGATTCGACGTGTACTTGGTAAACCTCGATCCAACCGTCGGCAGCGAGATCCGCAAGACCCGACCGTGTGTGGTGATTTCGCCGGATGAAATGAATCGGCATATCCGAACCGCGATTGTGGCTCCCATGACTACTCAGGGGCAGCCCTACCCAACTCGGGTGCCGTGCAAGTTTCAGGGCAAGAGCGGGCAGATCGTGCTGGACCAGATCCGTACCGTGGATCGCAGCAGGCTGGTCAAGCGGCTGGGAAAACTCACAGATGCGCAGGCGTCGGCGACGCTAGAGGTGCTGGGGGCGATGTTCGGGGAGTAGGCCGAGAGTAACCCACAACACCGCTCCTGAGCAGGCGGGGTTACGGTCGGGCGGGATGGGCTCAAGCTCCTATCGTTCTGGATGGTCGGGCGATTTCGACGATGGGCCCGGGCCATCACTGTCGCGGCTCGGAAGGCCGGGCATCGACACGAGTGTCGATGCGGCACGCACGAGTGCGTGCGCCACAAGCGGGATGGGCTCAAGCGACTATCGTTCAGGATGGTCGGGCGATTTCGGCGATGGGCCCGCTCCATCACTGTCGCGGCTCGGAAGGCCGGGCATCGACACGAGTGTCGATGCGGCACGCATGAGTGCGTGCGCCACAAGACGAGTTCCACTTTCACTACCATTTCGCCGAGAGCAACCCACAACAGCGCTCCCGAGCAGGCGGGGTTATGGTCGGGCGGGATGGGCTCAAGCGACTATAGTTCAGGATGGTCCGCCATTTTCACTGGAGGCGGTAGCGGGCGGCTAAAAGGCCGGTAGCTGCGGTGATGTCGATGTCGGCGATGAGCAATCCTTCTTTACCGTAGGGCTGGTAGCTGAGCAGAGTTCCGTCGGGGCGCACGACGGCGGAAGTGGTCGGCGAGCCAGCGCCGGCAAAGTTTACAGTTGCGAAATAGCAGGTGTTCTCGGCGGCTCGGCACAAAGCTGCTTTCTCGTGGAATGAGTTCGCAGGGTCGGCGAAGGTCGAGGGCCGGTAACTGCCGGGCTCCGCTAGATGGAAATGTGGGTGGAAGACGATGTGCGCGCCGTGCCGAACGGCCCAGCGAACGGTTTCCGGATAGCGCCAGCCCTCATGGCAGATCGCGACACCAAATGTCAGCGGACCCGTTTGGAAAACGCGCCTGCCGGAACCGGGCGAATAGATATTGTCCTCGGACGGGTCGACCTGGACTTTGTCCTGGAAACCGACGATGGTTGCTTTCGCGGCTGCTGCGGCGATGGCGGACCAGGCTCGTTCGAGGAACGCAGGGTCGGGGGGCGGCACCGATTTCCCCAGTCCTCTGTAACCGGGAACGAAGCATTCCGGAAAGCAGATGAGGCCGGCGCGCTCGATGGACGCTTGCGCGATGGCTTGTTCGGCCAAGGTGACCGACTCATCGGGGGTCGCCGGGAACCGGATGTTGGCGAGTGCGATTCGAAAGGCGTTCATTTCTAGTGAGCTATCGGCTCTCTGTCCGAGACGATGACGATCTGCATGTCTTTCGCCAGGCCAATGATTTTCTGCACAGGATCACGAGCGAAGGCGGGAAGCGAGGACCATCCTCGGGGTCTGATGACAAAGATCTGCGTGACTTGATTACGACGCCCGAAGTCAACCACGGCTGAAGCAACGTCGTCGCCTTCGAGGATCCTGGTTTCGAGGTGAAGATTCCGGGCGAAATTCAAATGTCGCTCGACGGCTTCCCGATCAGGTTCCGGCAAGCCAGTCAGATCGCCCGAAGGTTGCACCGTGACGGCGAAGCATTCGGCTCCCAAAAAGTCGCCGACTCGTTTAGCGCGCCGAATTGCCATTGCAGTCTTAGGGTTCGCCGTAACCAGAACCAGAATCCTGTGGTGTTTCCTGGTCTGAACAGTGACGTTCGAAATCCGGTGTTCCACTTCGTGGGCGGCCTGGCGCAACGCAAGTTCCCGGAGCGCAACCAGGGTGGATTCGCGGAAGAACTTCTGTAGGGCTTGTTCAGCTTTCCCGCGTTCGTAAACCACTCCGCGCTTCAGTCGATGCAACAGCGCCCGAGGCGTGAGATCGACCATCACCACATCGTCGGCCTGCTGAACCACCCAGTCCGGCACCGTCTCGCGTACTCGAACGCCGCTGATGTTCCAGACCTGGTCGTTGAGGCTCTCCAGATGCTGGATGTTCATGGTCGTCAAAACGTCGATACCAGCTTCTAATAAGACGTGGACGTCTTCCCACCGTTTTGCTCGGGGAGAGCCGGGAATATTCGTGTGGGGGAATTCGTCGACCACACAGGCCTGAGGGTGCCTCGCCAGTATCGCGTCGGTGTCCATCTCTTCGAAGACGGATCCGCGATAGTCGATTCTCTTGCGGGGCACGAATTCCAGTCCTGCGGATTTTGCGATCGTATCCTGGCGTCCGTGCGGCTCGAAGTATCCGACGACGATGTCGACGCCGGCGGCCTTCAACTCATGAGCTTCCTCGAGCATCTTGTAGGTCTTCCCGACGCCAGCAGCATAGCCCATGAAAATCTTGAGTTTCCCGCGCTCTTGCTCGGCCATCTCCTTATTGGGGAAACACGCGCACGTCCATGCCGTGGGAATCGCGGATCAGCTTCTCAATCGGGCTTTCCCAGAGGCGTGAAAGTCCCGTTCGCTGGCTATGTCCCACGAATAGCTGAGTGATGCCTCGGGACCTCGCAAAGTCCAGAAGAGTGTCCGCGGGATCGTCACCCTCGAGGATCTCGATCCGGGCGCCTGCTGCCCTGGCAATTGCGAGTTTCGCGTCCAGAGCAGCCTGGTCCGGCGGTGAGATGTTGGGCTGATTTACATAGGCCACAGTGAGCTCGCCGTGGAACCGCTGCGTTATGATTTGCGCCATTTCCATCATGTCCTGCATGTTGGCGCGCGGCGTGATGCAGACCAGGATTCGCTCATTCGCTCCAAACTGCTGCTTGAGCCCATGGCATTCCAGATACTCACTAAGCTGATGATCCACCACATCCGCGGCAAGCACCAGCGCCAACTCTCGCAGCCTTGATAGACGGTGTTCGCGCTTTTGAGTCTCCGCCTGTTCTTCCGGAGAGCGTTCCATGGGCTCTTCTGGAGGCGCGTCGACAATTTCGATTTCGTCGGCGCTCTTGATGAAGGAAACCGGCACCGTCTCGGTCACATGTTTACCAGTGATCGACTCGACTTCTTTCTGAAGCTCAGCGATGTACTGGATGTTGATGGATGCGATCACCTTAATTCCAGCGTTCAGGAGGTCCTGAACATCCTGCCAACGCGTGGAATTTCGAAGACCGGGAGGATTGCTGTACGCAAGCCCGTCGATAAAACAGACGACCGGATGCCGATCGATCAATGTTTCAACATCGATCGACGTGCCGTGGTCGACTTTCTTGAGGGGGATCACCTCCAGATTCTTCAGCAGCGCCTCAATGTCCGGGGAAACCTTTGGCTGGATCGCACCCACGACAACATCCTGCCCACGTTCTCGGCGCCGGCGCGCTTCGTCGAGCATCCGGAACGACTTTCCCACACCGGAAGCGTAACCCAGAAAGATCTTGAGGTGACCTTTCTTCGCGCCTACTTCTTCAGCCTGGCACTCGCGCAGAAGTTCTTCGGGAGTTTTCCGGCGGATTTCGAGCTTCACTGAACCTATTGTTCCACGACGTGTTTCACGGCAAAATGCTGATCGAGGGCCAGATTCAAACGAAGCACATTCACCCGCGGCTCACCCAGTATGCCCAGGTCCGGTGTCTCGATAGACTGTTCGACCAAGTCGTTCACTTGATCCGACTGGACACCGCGAGCTTTGGCGACTCGCTCTACCTGGGCACGCGCAGAATCCGGGCTGATATGCGGATCCAGACCACTGGCGGACGCGGTGACGAGGTCGGCCGGTATCGGCCCCTGGTAGCCCGGATTATCTTTGTGGAACTGGTCGATGGAGGCCTTGACGCGGTCAAGCAGCTTTTGATTTGTGGGTCCATAATTCGACCCGCCGGAAGCCGTCGCGTCATACCCGTTCATCCCGGCTGCAGACGGCCGGGGATGAAAGTATTCGGGTTTACTGAAGCTCTGACCGATGAGCTCGGAGCCAATGACTTTGTCGCCGGCCTTGATCAGGCTCCCGTTGGCCTGTTTTGGAAAGATGACCTGGGAGATTCCGGTCATCATGAGTGGATAGATCACTCCGAGCACGACGGTCATGAATAGTTTGATGCGAAGTCCTGGAAGAAGTTGTTGCCACATGATCGTATTTCCTTCCTATGCCAAATGAAGCGCCACTAACAGTTGGTCGATAACCCAGATTCCCGGAAAAGGCGCGACGATTCCGCCGACGCCGTAGATCAGCAGATTCCGCCGCAACAGGCTCGCCGCATCGACTGGACGGTATTTCACGCCCCGCAATGCCAGCGGCACCAGCGCGATGATAATCAGCGCGTTGAAAATCACAGCCGCCAATACGGCGCTCTGCGGTGTATGCAGATTCATGATGTTCAGTTTGCCGAGCACCGGATACATGGTCATGAACATAGCGGGGATAATGGCGAAGTACTTCGCCACGTCGTTCGCGATCGAAAACGTGGTTAGGGCGCCCCGCGTGATCAGCAGTTGTTTTCCGATCGCCACCACCTCAATGAGTTTGGTCGGGTTGCTGTCGAGGTCCACCATGTTGCCGGCTTCTTTCGCAGCCGTTGTACCGGTGTTCATAGCCAGTCCGACGTCCGCTTGCGCGAGCGCAGGCGCGTCATTGGTGCCGTCGCCCGTCATCGCGACGAGACGGCCGGCGGCCTGTTCTTTCTTGATGTACTCCAGTTTGTCTTTGGGCGTCGCCTGCGCCAGGAAATCGTCCACTCCTGCTTCCGCAGCGATCGCGGCCGCGGTAAGGGGATTATCGCCGGTGATCATGATGCTGCGAATGCCCATCCGGCGAAGTTGCGCGATGCGCTCCTTCATCCCGCCCTTAACGATATCTTTCAAGTGGATCACGCCCAGCAAGCGCTTGCCATCGCACACAGCCAGCGGAGTTCCCCCGTTCCGTGAAATGCGATCGCTCATGTCCTTGAAATCGCCGGGGACACTGCCGCCGCGCTCGATGACGAATTTGATGATCGCGTCGGTAGCTCCCTTGCGAAGCTGGCGGCCTTCGAAGTCGACTCCGCTCATCCGCGTGTAAGCCGAAAACGGGATGAAGGTCGCCTCACGCTCCGGGATGTGCCGCCCTCGAAGGCCGTACTTTTCTTTAGCGAGGACTACAACGGATCGGCCTTCGGGTGTCTCATCGGCCAGGCTGGACAGTTGTGCGGCGTCGGCCAGTTCTTCGTTTGTGACTCCGTTGGTCGCCAGAAATTCCACTGCCTGGCGATTTCCCAAAGTAATCGTACCGGTCTTGTCGAGGAGCAGGGAATTCACATCACCGGCGGCCTCGACCGCTTTGCCGCTCATCGCCAGCACATTGTGCTGCATCACACGGTCCATTCCGGCAATGCCGATGGCGGAAAGCAAACCGCCAATCGTGGTCGGAATCAGACAGACGAGCAGCGATACCAGGACCGCGACGCTTGGGATCGATCCCGAGCCCGCCTGCGCGACACTGAACACCGAATAGGGCTGTAACGTAATCACCGCTAGCAGGAAAATCAGCGTCAGGCCCGCGATCAGGATGTTCAGCGCGATCTCATTCGGCGTCTTCTGGCGTTGGGCGCCTTCGACCAGAGCGATCATGCGGTCGAGGAACGTGTCGCCGGGATTTGACGTGATTTTAATCTTGATTTGGTCCGACAGAACACGAGTGCCGCCTGTGACGGCGCTACGATCGCCGCCGGATTCGCGAATAACCGGCGCACTCTCGCCGGTAATCACCGATTCATCCACGGTGGCCACGCCTTCGACCACCTCTCCGTCTCCGGGAATGAGGTCTGTGGCGTCGCAGACCACGATGTCGCCGATTCGCAACAGGGAACCGGAAACGAGTTCTATTTGTCCAGCGGCGGTCAGCCGTTTTGCGGTGACGTCCGTCTTGGTTTTACGCAAGGCATCTGCCTGGGCCTTGCCACGGGCCTCCGCCATGGCCTCGGCGAAGTTCGCAAACAGGACCGTGAACCAGAGCCACAAAGAGATCTGGAATTGGAATCCGATGCCCGGCGCGCCGGTGACCATGTCGCGGATCAAGAAGACGGTAGTGATCGCGGCGCCGACCTCGACGACAAACATCACCGGGTTTTTCAGCAGGGTGATCGGGTTCAGTTTGGCAAAGGATGCGACAGAAGCGCGCCTGACAATGTCAGGGTCAAATAGCGGCCGCGCGCGCACCAGTTTCTTGGGCAGAAGCGACGTGGAATCGTCTTGCGGAATCTGCGGAGTCGCTTTAGGTTCTGTGGTGATAGTGCTGGGCATGGCTAGCTCCAAATCCCCTGAAGCGGCAAGAGAATCATGGAAAAGAGCTTGCCGCTCTGCATCAGGTAATGTTCGACGATCGGCCCCAACGAAAGCGCCGGGAAGAAGGTCAGGGCACCGACAATAATGACTGTTCCCACCAACAGGCCGACGAAGAGCGGGCCGTGGGTGGGGAAGGTTCCTGCCGTAGAGGGGATCTTCTTCTTGGCGGCGAGACTTCCGGCCGCCGCGAGCAAGGGAATCAGGAACAGGAACCGTCCCATCCACATCGCCAAACCGATCGTCAGATCGTACCAGGGCGTGTTGACCGTGATGCCCGCGAAAGC
>JAOAPR010000207.1 GCA_025463005.1 Bryobacterales bacterium
GATAATCTACATTATCGGTAGCCCACGAGACGCGCGCCTGCTTGCCCGTTTAGCCTGAACCACGGAATGCCTAAAAGTAACTTCCGCATAGCCGACCATACGGGCGGAATCATGCCACCACCGAAGAAAACGGGCTTCATTGTAATTTTCGAGGGCTGGTGGTGTTAGGGATCACTAGCTCGCGAGTGCCTAACCTTCAAAGCGACATCGCGCTTGAGTTTGGTGTCGCCAGCGCGGTACACCTCGCCCATGCCGCCCTTGCCGATCAGCGAAGTGATCTCGTAGGGACCAAGTTTGTCGTCGGAAGAACGTCTCGTGTTCTCCCTTTACTTCTTCAAGTCCGCTTGCCAGTTGAGGACGACGGTAATCGGCGTAGAGGCTGTTTGCATGCCTTGGTTCGGCGCAACAATCATCATGAAGCGCTTGCCGTCACCGGTTACATCCCATCCATTGTTCAGTGGAGCCGTGAACAGCTGCTTGGGGGTCCCCATCTGAAACCCTGCGCCGCTGCCGTTCACATCCACCGACATGATCGCGACGCGGAAGTTGCGGAAGTTGAAGATGATCTCCTTGCCGTCGGCTCGCCACTTGGGGTTCGTTCCGCCATCCTTAGAGACCTGCCATTTGCCTTCTCCCAGCGACGGGCCGGAGGATCCGGATGTAACAAAGGGCCTGACATAAATTTCATTCCGGCCGGTTTCGTTGGACACGTAAGCAACCCAGCGCCCATCCGGCGAAAAGGCTCCCTCTCCCTCGTTAAAATCGGTTCTCAGTAGGGGCGCCGCTTTGCGATCCCCTTCCAAAGGCAGCACCCACAGATCGGATCCGGTTTTTGGCACGTTTGCCGCGGTGTAGAGCAAGAAGCGCCCATCGTTGGACCAGCTCGTCGGCAAGTTGACCTCACCCGGTTTCTTCAGTAGTTCCTTTTCGTCGCCGGCTCCGCTTGCAGATTTCTCGTAGATCGTGTCCGGAGAGTCGCCAGCCGAAAACGCAATACGGCTGCCATCCGGAGACCATACCGGGTCCGAACCTAAGTTTTGGCGGAAGGTAAGGCGAGTGCGGACACCTCGCGCAAAATCCAACAGCCAAATGTCGCCTCGCGTCCGCTGAGCAGCGTCTCGTTCCGCGGCGCGCGTCCCATCCGGCGACAACCTCAGACCCCCGTCGTTATTAGGCTCCCCGAACGTGCCTGTCACCTTCCCCTCGCGGTCAAACCAGGTGTGCTGGAGGCCGGCGGTCACGATTGCCCCCGTACGGTACGCCAAGACGCCGGTTGGGGACACGGCAAAGAATCCAGACGACAACTCCGCTCCGACGTGTTCCGCGATCGGAACCGGCTCGCCCCGCAGCTGGAGCTTGCCGGCATCGAACGGCTGCGCCATCAACGTGCCCTCGCGAAGGAAGAATATGTTCCCGTCCACATAGGGAGCACCCAGTGTTGTTGTTACCAGGCGTTCCTTGGATTGTTCGGCTGGCTTGGCGTCCAATGAGCCGACGTAGATTCCGGACACCTCGGGCGAGCCCGAAATCAAGTACACGAAATGCTTCCCGTCCGGCAAAAAGGTGGGGATCAGGTGATAGGTTTCGCCGCGCTTTGAGTCAATGACTGTAACGTCCGTCGGTATCCCGCCCGCGGCCGAAACGCGACGCAGCGGGCCGCTGGGTTTGCCGCCGAATACGATCACATTGTCCTTGCTCCATGCACCCGTACCCACCGCGCTTGGCGACGTACACAGGGTTTGTGGGGGTCCGCCTGAAACCTCGATCTTCTTGAGTGCAGTTCCAGCCGAAAACCCGAGAAACCGGCTGTCCGGGGACCAGAAGGGTGACGACGAACCCTCAGTGCCTGGCAGTTGCCGCCACTGGAGCGTATCCAGGTCGCGAATCCACAGGCCGGCCTTCTCACCCGTAGCGTTAAAAACCAGCTTGTGGCCGTCCGGAGAAACCGAGACGTACTGGCTGAACTGGACTCCCTCCGGCAGGGTGACTTCGAACCGCGTCGCTCGAGCAGGCGCCGACGGCTTCAACCATAGCGCGCCGGCGCCGGCAGCAAGGATTACGAGCAACGTCCCTGCGAGTGCGGGCCATAGCCATTTTCTTTGCGGAGGAGTTTGCACCTGGATCGGAACACTGGCGCTGGCGCTGGACATGCTGTGAGGCGGCGCATCCAGATCGATCAGTTCCAGCGTCGGCTTCAGATCCCGCGCGGAGTGCCAACGGTCGTCAGGCTTCTTCTCCAGGCACTTCCTCACCACGCGCTCCAGCGCCCGCGGCGTCGCCGGTTGGCGCTGACTCATCGACGGCGGCTGATCTTTGAGCAGTGCAGCCAGCACTGCGGCCTGTGTGTCGCCGGTGAAGGGGCGCTGGCCGGTGATCATTTCGTACAACACGACACCCAAAGAAAAGATGTCCGACCGCTCGTCGGCTTCCTTGCCTTCCACCTGCTCCGGCGACATGTAGTACAGCGTTCCGAGGACGGCGCCCGCACGGGTGATGGGCTCCGTGACGGTTTGGATGTTGGCGGCGGATTCGGGGCTGATCTTCTCGGTGCTAAGCTTCGCGAGGCCGAAGTCAAGAACCTTGGCGCCGTTCTTGGTGATGATGATGTTGCCGGGTTTCAGGTCGCGATGGATCACGCCCTTGGCGTGCGCGGCCGCCAGAGCATCGACGATCTGCACCGCATAACTCAGGGCTTTATCGAGCGGCAGCGGACCTCGTCCGATGATCTTCGAGAGCGTCTCGCCCTCGATGTGCTCCATGACCAGGTAATTGGGGCCGACATCGTAAAGCGTGCAGATGTTGGGATGATTGAGCGCGGAAATGGCGCGTGCCTCGCGCTCGAATCGGTCGTTAAACTCGCGCGAGGAGACCTTGATCGCGACGGACCGGTCGAGGCGTGTGTCGGTGCCGAGATAGACCTCGCCCATGCCCCCCTTGCCGATCATCGACACAATCTTGTAGTGACCAAGTTGCTCGCCGGAGGAAAGGGGCATAAGGATTGACTGATTCTATCCCAATCAACTTTGTTGTGGAAGGTGATAGTTCCTGTATCACGGTGTATCCGGACACTACTTTTTCAAACTTGCGGTTTGGGCCGAGTTGAGCTTCCCTCAGAACTAGCTACGGGATAATCGCCCGTTAATTCCTATTATCGGTAGGCAAATGGTACCTCTTCCTGGTGACGACCACCTGCGACTCGTTGCGGAGAACGTCAATGCGAAGATTGGAACTTCAGCGTTCATTTCTGCTATAGGGAGTAGTAGACCTCCGGGGAGTCAGGCGGGTTGTCCTATGCTTTCCCCGCCACTCTGCTTGAGATCGTCCGGCACGATACCGCGAATTTGGAAATCAGCAATCCACTGGACCGCGTTAGAAACTTCAATTAGAGCGTTTCGATAATCTCCAGCTGAAGTAATAATTCGTTGTGTGCCATCGGGATACGGTAAGCCGTCAGGCAAATCGCGGTTTACCTCAGTCAGGACGGCCAATGCGAGATCACGACGCCTTACAGCCGCCTCAAATCGCTCATATAGGAGCTTGCGGACATGCTGGTACTCGGTTTCCATACGGGTGCTTTTGAACTGGAATGCTCAGTGTAGGTATCTGCCTAATTGGTGTCAACGGGTTTTGGTACTTGTTGAACCCGGCAGTATCGAAAGATACCCGACCGCTGCGGATGCTCCGATATAGTGTCCCCGTATGGTGAAAAAACTCAAACCATCCGCAGCACAGTAAGATAGACGGTCAGCATGAGGAACAGTAGATGGGTTCGCCTCCTAGCTTACGTCACCGGCTCGGTGAACCAGGAGCTTCTTCTGCGGAACGAGTATCTGGCGGCTGAGAAATCGGATCTTAAGGCAAAGTTGCCAGCGCGGTTGTGTCTGGGCGATCCGGAACGCGCCACTCTTGCCGAGATCGGAAAGCGCCTGGGGCGCAAAGCGCTTCGTGAGGTCGCCTGCGTGGCCAAACCTGACACCATTCTGGCGTGGTACCGAAGGCTAGTCGCCCAGAAGTTCGACGGCTCTAAACATCGGCAGTATCCAGGCCGTCCTCCGGTCTCATCAGACGTCGAAACCTTAGTGATCCGGATGGCGCGAGCGAACTCCGGCTGGGGATATGACCGAATTGTTGGCGCCCTCGCCAACCCGGGTCATCACGTGTCCGATCAGACGGTGGGGAACATAGCTCCGTCGCCATGGTATCGCTCCGGCTCCTAAGCGAAGCCAAATCACGACGTGGAAGGACTTTCTCGCCGCCTACATGAATGTCCTGGCGGGTTGTGATTTCTTCACAGTCGAGGTGCTCACCTGGCGGGGGCTGGTGACCTACTACGTGCTGTTCTTTCTTCATCTGGAAAGCGGCCGCGTGAGCGTGGCCGGAATCACGAGACATCCAGATCAGGAATGGATGGAGCAGATTGGCCGCAGCGCGACGCAGGAGACGTGGGGCTATCTTCACTCGTGTCGTTATGTACTGCACGATCGCGACACGAAGTTCTGTGCCTCGTTTCGGTCGGCGCTGGCATCAGGCGGTGTGAAGACCATTCCGCTACCGGCTCAAAGCCCGAATTTAAACGCGTTCGCGGAACGATGGGTCCGCTCGGTGAAGCAGGAATGCCTATCCAAACTGATCCTATTCGGCGAGCGTCCGCTGGGGCGTGCCCTGACCGAGTACAGCCGGCATTATCACAGCGAACGAAACCATCAAGGGAAAGGGAACCGGCTACTGTTCCCAGACATGAGCAACCAGCAACACCGGCAGGGTCAAGCGATTGACTGCCGTCACCGGCTCGGCGACCTGCTCAACTATTACAAACGCGCCGCATGAGTATTTTGGCCAAACGCCCAGCCTTTCGACTTGAAGACGCTGACGACCAGCGGCGAGGCCGTGCCCATCGCTGAGCGAGTGCAACAGTCCTTCAGCCCCACCACCGTGGGGATGTTTTCCGTCTCGGGCACGGAGATGCTTGTGTACGCCACCGGCGTGGGAGACTCCGATTCCGGGCTGCAATTGACGTGGTTCGACCGGACGGGAAAGACGCTGGGGACGGTCGGCGAGCCTCTCTACTTTTCCGACATCGAGCTTTCGCCCGACGGAAAGAATCTGGTAGTTTCCGTCTTCCATGCCCGGGGAGAGGATTTGTGGACCTACGATTTATCGAAGGGATTGCCGATGCGCTTCACCTTCGATCCGGCGCGGGCGGACTTTCCCCTGTGGTCCCCGGATGGCCGCGGCATTGCGTTCAACTCGGTGCGGAAGGGCCACTGGGACTTGTACCGCAAATCCGCGGACGGATCAGGCGTGGAGGAACTGATGTATGCCGACGATCGGGACAAATATCCGAACAGTTGGGCTCCGGACGGAAAGTCCCTGGTTTTCGTTACGCTGGACGGCAGCGGGAGTAACGGGAATTGGACGTTGCCGCTCGCAGCGGAGAGAACTATGGGGATAGCATGCGATTGGAAGTGTCCTGAAAAGGAGATCACCGGGCCACGACATGCCAGCAACCTCATACGGTATTGGGTGTTTGATTTCGGCCCCGAGCTAGGATACAATCACCCCCGGTCGGGAGGTCTTTTGGATGAGGACATTTAGAGTAGTCTTCGTTTGCGCGTTTAGTTGTGTTGGTCTTTGGGCGCAGTCCCAAAATACCGCCCAGATTCAGGGAACGGTGCAAGATCCGACGGGCGCTACTATCCCCGGCGCTGAGGTCAAGGCTACGCAGACGGCCACCGGCGCGGTAAGAGTTGTGACTTCCGGCGATGACGGCAGTTTCGTACTCGCAAACCTGCCTGTTGGGCCGTATCGCCTGGACGTGAGGAAACTCGGTTTCGCCACCTACGTACAGAATGGAATCGTTTTGCAGGTTGCGACCAACCCGACGATCGATGTCGCTCTGAAGATCGGCAACGTGAGCGAGCAGGTGCAGGTGGAAGCTAATACCACTCTGGTCGAGACGCAGGCCACTGGCGTCGGAACCGTGATGGAAAACCAGCGTATTCTGGAACTGCCGCTCAACGGTCGCGTGGCGACCGATCTGATTCAATATACGCCTGGGGTGATTCCCCAGGGCGTCGCTGGCAACGGCGGTTACCCCGGCACCCAGCAGTTCGTGATCGCCGGTAGCCAGGCTTTTGGCATTGGCTTCTACCTGGATGGCAGCGTGTTCAATAACCCTTGGGATTTGGCGAATATGCCCATGCCCTTCCCCGATGCGCTCCAGGAATTCAAGGTCGAAACCAGCGCGCTAACGGCGTCCAACGGCATCCACGCCGGCGGAACGGTCACCGGTCTAACCAAATCAGGCACCAACGGCTTCCATGGCGACTTGTTCGAGTTTCTCCGCAACGGCGATATGAACGCGCGTAACTTCTTCGCGCCTACTCGCGATACGCTCAAGCGGAATCAGTTCGGCGGCACCATCGGCGGTCCCGTCAAAAAGGACAAGTTGTTCTTCTTCTTCGGCTATCAGGACACCATCACCCGTCAGGATCCCGCGATAAACCCTGCCGCAACTTTCGTCCCCACGGCCGCGATGGTGGCGGGCGATTGGAGCGCCTGCCCCCAGAATCTGAACTCTCTCCCGGCTGCGGTCAAGAGCTTGTTTGTCAACAACCAAATAAGTCCCACGCTGTATGACAAGGCCGCGCTCAAACTGGCGGCGCTGTTGCCTAAGTCCGCCGCCGCTTGCGGCAACACGTCCTTCGGTCTGACTACCCGTGTGAATGAGGGGTCGTATGTCGCTCGCGGCGATTACCAGACCAGCCAGAAAAACTCGCTATTCGGCCGTTATTACCGGATTCACTACTTCCGGCCCCCGGCAATGAACTTTACGCCGGACAACATTCTTACCAGCGCGCAAGGCGGCTTGGATGACGCAGATCAGTCCTGGGCCGTCGGCGATACTTATTTGTTCGGTCCGACGCTCGTGAATCAGTTCCGCGCGAGCGTGAACCGGATCAGCATTCATCGCTTTGCACACGACTATGTCGACGCCTGCGATCTGGGAGCCAAGTTGGTTTATTGCGGATACACGCCTCACCAGAGCGGGTTCACGGTGACGGGTGGTTTCGGTGTCGGCCCCGGCACCGGAGGGGAGGCGAATGCGCACTCCACACCGATCCAGCTCAACGACGACATAAGCTGGGTCAAAGGCAGCCATCAGATCAACTTCGGAGGGGGCGGAGCAGTGAGCAAAATGCTCTTCAACGGCAACGTCTACTCTCAAACCAACTGGACTTTCCCCAATTTGCCGCAATTCCTGCTCGGACAATTCAACACGAACTCACTCTCTTTGCCCAACACTCTGGACTTACAGAAATGGTTCGTGAATGCGTATGTGCAGGATACCTGGAAGGTGACTCCCCACTTTACGGTGAACGCAGGTCTACGCTGGGAACCGTTCCTCCCTCCCTCGGAGCTCCGGAGCTACATCTACAATTTCAGCATGGCGAACATGATCAATAACGTGAAGACCACGCAATATGTGAATGCGCCCCCGGGCCTCACGTTCCCCGGCGATCCTGGTTTTCAAGGCAAGCAGGGCATGAACTCTTACTGGCATCTGCTTGCGCCCCGCGTGGCGCTTGCCTGGGATCCCAAGGGCGATGGTAAAACAGTGATCCGCGCATCCTTTGGAATCGGTTACGAGTTCGTCTCCGGTGAGATGCTGGTCAACTCGGCGGACGCCCCACCCTTTGGCGGCACCGCAATGTGGGCGGGCCAGTTTAGCGATCCTTACGCCAGCAACCCCGGCGGAAACATTTTCCCCTATACGGTCGACAAGAGTGCGCCGTTTGTTAAGGCCGGCACCTACATTTATCCGCACTCCGGACTAAAGCCCACCTCCGTGAATCAGTGGAACCTCGTAGTCCAGCGGCAATTGGGCCGGGACTGGCTGGTGTCTGCGAGCTATATCGGCAGCGAAACCACGCACCTGTGGGACTCATACCAGGTGAATCCAGCGGTTTTCATTCCTGGAAACTGCGCTGCGGGTCAGTATGGCCTCACGGCTCCCGGCCTCTGCTCCCCGGCAGGCAATACAAACTCGGCGTTCCGGCGAACTTTCGCGCTGGCCGGATACCCTGGCAACCCTTACTACGGATTTGTGGAATCCCTGGACTCCGGAGGAACGGGCAGCTACAACGGATTGGTCCTGGCTATCACCAAGCGCTTGAGCAAGGGCCTGCTGCTCAGCAGCAACTACACCTGGTCGCACTGCATCAGCGACCTGTCCATCGGCAACAGCACCGGCAATGCGGGAGCCGGCCGGCTCATGCCCAATAACCGGAGATACGATCGAAGCAACTGCCAGTCCAATGAAATCGGCGGGACATTTTCTTCCGATCGCAGGCACATTTTTAATGCGACGGTGGTGTATGAAATACCGAAGTTCTCCAATCAACACCTGAGCCCGTTCGCATCCGGTTGGAAGTTCGCCGAGATTTTCCGCGCCACGTCAGCGGCCTGGGTTTCAGCCGGGCTGTCGAGCGACGTATCGCTAACAACTGCGGCCGCCGGCATCCAGCGGCCCCTCCAGGTATTACAAGACCCGTTGTGTCCCAACCCTGGTCCAGCTCCGAGTTGCTGGATTAATCCAGCCGCCTTCGCCAGCCCCGCATTGGGGAGTCTGAGCCCCATGGGCCGCATGAACATTCCGGGTCCCGGGTTTTGGCAGTTTGATACGGCGATCTCCAGGGAGTTTCGCATCCGCGAGCGAGGGGCACTGGAGTTTCGCGCCGAAGCTTTTAACGTGACCAACAGCATGCGTCCGGGAGTCTCGCCGCCCAGCTTGGCGGCAGGCGCATCGGGTCTCGGCCTTACCTTCGGTACGTCGACCTTCGGCGCGATCACTAGCGCGCTAGATCCGAGGATCGTGCAGCTCGCGATGAAATTTTCCTTTTAGCATGTAGGATCGAGACTCGGACTTTCCTTGCGTGAGTTGGCGGGCCGAGCGCGAGCGCTCTGGTCGGACAGACACATCAAGAGGAGCTCTCTGATGAGTCACATTAACGGCAGCGATCAGAAGATCTGAATAGGAACCCCAACCCTAGGCGACCGATCGTTACCTTACGCTGCAGCGCGGCTACAATATCTGCAACATGACTGCCCTACAAATCAGGAGAGCCTTACCGTCAGATGCTCCTGGGATAGTTGAGGTCCTTAAGTCCGTAGTTGCGGAGCGGATTCACTCCGCGATTGATCAGGTGTGGACCGTCGACCAAGAGGCCCGCTATCTCGAATCGCTTTCCCATCGCGAGGTCCTTCACGTGGCCGTCGATGTCACGGCAGACATCGTGGGTTTTCAGAGTCTTGACCTGTGGTCATCGCTCCTTCCATCAATGGCACATGTCGGCCAAGTCGGAACCTTTCTCCTGCCAGCATGGCGAGGACAGGGCGTTGGCCGCCAGTTGTGGAGCGCAACCGCGTCGTTTGCGCGAGAGGCTGGGTACCGGAAGCTGGCCATTCAAGTTCGCGCGTCGAATGCTCCAGCTGGGCGGTTTTATCGAGCGCTCGGCTTCAAGGAGTGCGGACGGTTGACGCGCCAGGTCATTATTGACGGCGTCGAGGACGACGAAGTACTCATGGAGTTCTTCTGTTGAGACACGCATTCCCCCGCGAGTAACGACGTGGGTTTGGAGAGCCCGCAGACAAGCAGTCCCAGCCTGCCAAACTATTGCCTTTAGTCTCCTCATCGGAAGTTGCCCGTTATCGAGCAATATCGGAAGTTTCCATGGGATTCCCAATCTAGGCACATGTCTGGATTGCCGGTTACCCTTTGCTCCATGGCAGATTCAGCGAATGAGCCTTTGGCCGATGGCTGAGGTACTGACGTTCCAAATTGACGGTCGCCCCTGTGGCCCGCACGGCGTATACTTGACACAAACATGGAGGGAAGATGAACTATCGATACCTCGGTTTCGGAGTGGGATTAACTGCGCTCCTTTCAATGGCGCAGGGACAAGTCGCGGCACAGCCGGCGTCGGCGACAACCAAGGCGGTCAAGCAGACCTGGACAGCACCCAGAACTCCCGACGGGCACCCGGATCTTCAGGGAGTCTGGGCTAACAACATCGCCACTCCGCTTGAGCGACCGAAGGAATTGGAAGGGCGTGCGTTGCTGACCGATCAGGAACTGGCGG
>JAOAPR010000323.1 GCA_025463005.1 Bryobacterales bacterium
GCCTTCTCTCACGGCGCCGCCCATTGATCTTGACCCTGACCCCCGCCTTCGGCGTGAGTGCACTGATAGCCCTCGGCTCAAACCCACACGACATCCTGCTGACATTCGTTGGCACTTGTGCGCTGCACGGGCCATTTGGGACAGTCGGGAAACTATTATTTTCTGCTTCTCCATTTCCCGGTGGCGCAGGGGACCGATAGGTTCGTCCCAACGGAAAATGGGAGACTGCGGTGGCGGGCGAAACAACCAAGGACGGGGCCACAGACCGGCCGGTGGCCCTCGTCACGGGGGCGGGCGTCGGGCTCGGCAAGGCCATCGCTCTGGCGCTGGCGGAGGCGGGTTATTGCGCGGCGGTGGCCGACAAGGATTCGGTCGGGCTCGACGACGTGGCTCGCGACTGCGCCGCACGTGGCCCCGCGGGCCAGGCGGTGCCGCTCGACGTGCGGGACGAGGACAGCATCGATGCCTGCCTCTCCCAGGTGCTCGGTCGCTTCGGCCGGCTTGACCTGCTGGTGAATAATGCCGGCGTGGCGCTGCACCGGCCGGCAGCCAGTTTGACGTGGTCCGAATGGGACACCGTGTTGGACGTCAACCTCAAGGGCGCCTTCTTCATGTCTCAGCGCTTCGGCGATTATCTCCTGCGACAGGAACGCTCGGGCAACATCGTGAACATCGCGTCCGCCCATGGCATCGTTGCCCTTGCCGAACGCTCTGCTTACGGGATTTCCAAAGCGGGCGTGATCCATCTGACCAAGATGCTCGCAGTCGAATGGGCCAGCCGCGGGATCCGCGTGAACGCCGTGGCGCCGGGCACCGTGATGACCGCCTCGCGAGCCGAGGCTTTACGGGATCCGCAGGCGCTCGGCCGCATGCTGGAGCGCATTCCCACCGGTCGTTTCCCGACCGCAGAGGAAGTCGCGCGCGCCGTGGTCTATCTCGCGAGCCCCGCGGCCGCTTCCGTCACCGGCCACACGCTGGTGCTGGACGGAGGTACTACCGTCTGCTGATCCGGTGCCGCCCCTGGGGATCGGTCGCCGCCCGGCGGCCACGCTGCTGGAGACCGCCACCGCCTTCCTTCAACCAGATGGTGCAAACCGTGGCGTTTGTTGCTGCGCCTGCGCCGGCCGTTCAGTCGGCCTTCGTGATGCTCACGAGGAAGTCGAGGAATACCCGCACCTTCGCCGGCAGGTGTCGGTTGGCGGGATAAAGCACTGAGATCGGCGCGCCCTCGACCGTATAGTCGGTCAGCACCGACTGCACGGCGCCCCGCTCCAGGTCCTTGCGCACCAGCCACCATGTGCCCTGGATGATGCCGAGACCGGCAACGGCCGCCTCCCGCAGGGCATCGCCGCTATTGATGATGGCGTTGCCCTTCACATGCACGATGATCTCGCGGCCGTTGCGATCGACGAAGCGCCATTCCGGCCCGCTGCGACTGCCGACGATACAGATGTGCCCCTGGAGATCCTCCGGTGTCCGCGGCACGCCATGAAGCTTGAGATAGAGTGGCGACGCCACTGTCACCTGGGGGCTCCTGATCAATTGCCGAGTGATCAGCCGGGAATCGCTGATATTCCCGGTTCGCACAGCCACGTCGTAGCCCTCGGCGATGAGGTCGATGGGCTTGTTGCTGTCGCTGAAGCTCAGATCCAAGGTGATTTCGGGATATTTTTCCAGGAAAGGCGGCAGTTCCGGCACCAGGGTGACACGCCCGAACGACAGCGGCACCACCGCGCGGATCCGGCCACGCGGTGCGACGTTGCCCCGTTGCAGTGTCAGTTCGGCGTCCGCGAGGTCGGCCAGGATCATGACCGCGCGCTCGTAGAATTCCTGGCCGTAGTCGGTGGTGCTGAGCTGGCGGGTGGTGCGGTTGAAGAGCTGCGTGCCGAGTACGTCCTCCAGGCGCGCGATGGTCTTCGTGACCGCCGACACCGACATGCCAAGCTTGCGCGCCGCGGCCGTGAAGCCGCCGCTTTCCGCGACCCGCGTGAAGACAGTGAGGGCAAGGAACTTGTTCATGATGCCGTACTCAGTCGCGGGCCCTCAACCCAGACGGTCAGCGGGGCGCCCAGTTGCAATTTATGAAAAAATATCCGGGAGTACCGAACTCATTTCATCCACAATATCACAAGCTTCCGGAACTTTTGGAAACAATCAATTTCTCATTCAGATATTTCTTCTCTGATTGGTCCGTGGTTACGTCTCGCCATAAGGGAAATGAATTCCCAAACGGCGCACGGACCTTGAGGCGGTTCAGGGGATCGCGCACCGGATTCACCCGCGGCGTCGCGGCATCATCTAGGGAACTCGCCCATGGAAGTTCACAGCAACGGCTGCACGTTCCGGTGCAGCCTTGAGGGCCGCGCCGACGCGCCCTTGATCACCCTCAGTCACGGCCTCGCCACCGACATGACCATGTGGGACGACCTCGTTCCACTGCTGACGCAGCGCTATCGCGTGCTGCGATATGATTCCCGCGGGCACGGCGGATCCGCCGCCACCGCCGGCGACTATTCCCTCGCCATGCTCGCGGATGATGTGATCGGCATCCTCGATGCGCTGGATTTAGCCAAGACGCACTTCGTCGGCCTCTCCATGGGCGGCATGGTGGGGCTTGGCCTCGCTCTCGTCCGGCCGAACCGCATGGCCAGCGTCGCGGTCTGCGACGCGCGCGGCTCGGCGCCGGCCGAATATCGGGCCGCCTGGGCCGACCGCAGCCAGAAGGTCCGGGACCGCGGCATCGAGGCCATGGTCGAGCCGAGCGTCACGCGGTGGTTCACGCCGGGCTTCCAACGCTCCAATCCCGAGGCGATCGACCGCATGCGCGACATGGTCCGCCGCACTTCGGCGGACGGCTATTGCGGCTCCGCGGCCGCCTTGAGTGACCTCGATTACGAGCGCCGCCTGCCCGATAGTGTAGTGCCCATGCTGTTCATGACCGGCAGCGGCGACCAGGGTGCCCCGCCCGCCGTGGTACGCGCCTTGCAGGCGAAGGCGCCCGGCTCCCACTATGTGGAACTGCCCGATGCCGGGCACATCTCGGTGATGGAGCAGCCTGTGCTGTTCGCAGAGGCCATCCTGGATTTCCTCGACAGCATCGAAGTCCGGTCGACCTCGACAGCCTGAGCCCCGCGCGCGCGCCGCGTTCTCTTCTCCCGGATCGCCCACAAGGACCGTCATGAGCCGCTTTGCCCCCATTTCCCGCGAGAACCTCAGCCCTGCGCAAGCCGAGGTCTATAACTCCATCAACTCCGGCGCGCGCGGCGGCGTGCGCGGGCCGTTCCGCGTGCTGCTGCACAGCCCAGAACTCGCCAAGCGCGTGGAGCAGCTCGGCCTCTACACCCGCTTCCGGTGCAAGGTGCCGGAGCGGTTACGGGAGCTGAGCATCAACCTCGTCGCGCGGCACTGGCAGGCCGATTATGAATGGTACGCCCACGCTGCCCTCGCCCTGAAGCAGGGCATTTCGGAAGAGGTGATGGAGGCCATCGGCGCCGGCCGGCGGCCGGTGTTCGCGCAGGAGCCGGACGAGATCGTCTACGACTATGTGAGCCGCCTGCTGGCGGACGGGCGGGTGTCCGACGCGGTGTTCCAGCGTGCCCGCGCGTTGCTGGGTGAGGAGGGCGTCGTAGATCTCACCGGCCTCGTCGGCTACTACACTTTGCTCGCGCTCACCCTCAACG
>JAOAPR010000304.1 GCA_025463005.1 Bryobacterales bacterium
TGATCCGCGCGAGCTCCTTCAGAAAGATTCCGAACCCGACGGTTGCGATAATTGCTACAAGCGCACGCTGCTTTTGAAGCCGTGAGAACACAATGCGCGAGAACGCTGCACCGAGACCCGCCATAACGACGGCTGCCAACAACGCAGCTACCGCAAATGGCAAATGGAACCCGTTGATGAAGGTCGCGACAAAGACGAAGGCTGCGAAGGTGACGAACTCGCCGGCCGCGAAATTGACGACGTTCATGGTGTTCCACACAAACGCATAACCAAGGGCGACGAGGGCGTATATTGCGCCCATTGCCAGGCCGCTCGCGATCACTTGTCCAAGCATGAGCACACTTTCTTTCGGGCTAGGATCGCATCTTTGAAGAGTGACTGGTCCCGATCTCGCGACCCATGCGGTCCGCCTCGACCAGGCTGTCCGGCGCTACCACACGCGCAAGCGCACGCAGCCAGATACCGACGGCCGCGGCCCCTCCGTCCTGAACACCGATGGCTCGCGCTCCCAGATAGCTGGCGCGACCAAGGCGCGGCCGCATTTGAGCTGTCGCGGCGGCACCGTCCTGTGCAGCACAGATGGAACGCGCGAGCGCCTCGGTTAGAGGCTGCTTCTGATCAAGAGCGGACTGGAATGCCCTTACTGCTGGCTCCAACGCATCGAGCATTGTACGGTCGCCCGGTTTCGCTCCGCCGAGCTCGGCGACGCCATCGACGCCACGTTTGAACGCGGCCGCCCAAACCTCCGGGCTAAGATTCTTCGCGGAAGCCAGATGTCGGGCGGCACTGAGCAGTCCAACAGCGTAGAATGGACCGGAGCTGCCGGCTATCGCACGACGCAAGGTCTCAGCAATGCGCGTCAGCATTGACGCAGCATCATGGGCATCATCAGCTGACAGAGCCCGGATTACTGCGGCACCGCGAGCCATGCTGACGCCGAGATCGCCGTCGCCAGCAGCACTATCGAGTTCCGTGAGACGAGCCTCGCTGCCTGCCAGCGCCGCAGCACACTCCATCGCAACGGCGAGCACTTCGGCACCCGCGCGGTCCGCCGAACGATTGAGCTCGGAGGCAATCAGTCGATCCGTACCGACCTTGACGATCGCACGAGCCTCCGGCAACCGACCGGTACCGGGCCATGCGGGTGCAACCGTCGGCGCATCAAGCAGATTGAGCTGTGCATCGTCGATCGGAAGGACTGATAGCGAGCAACCGGGCATCTCAAGCGCGCTCAAAAGTGTGCCTGACCAAGCGCGCTCAACTCTGAGACCAGAAGCTCGCAACTTTGCGAGGGCGCGCCGCGCGACCACGGAGAGCTCCATCGGCGGCGTACCGCCGAGGTTGTTGATCAGGAGCACGACACGGTCGCCGGCCGAACGCTTTTGATCGGCAAGGATCGCGTCCAGCATCGTGTCGACGAGGGTGTCCGCGGACCGAAGCTTTTCACGCTTTACGCCCTGCTCGCCGTGAATTCCGAGACCAAGCTCGATCTCATCCTCGCCAAGCGCGAAGCTTGGAATTCCGGCAGCGGGGACGGTGCATGCGCCAAGCGCCACGCCCATCGTTCCGAGCGACGCGGCCGCTCGGCGCGCGGCTTCGGCAACCGCGCCAACCGTGGCCCCGCCTTCTGCGACCGCGCCGGCAATCTTATGGATCAGGACGGTCCCCGCGATGCCGCGGCGGCGCGCGGGCTCCACCGTATCGCGCAAGGCCACGTCATCGGCGACAATCACGATTTCGACCGGGATGCCTGCCGCACGCGCCAGTTCGGCGGCCAGGCCGAAGTTTAGCCTATCGCCTGTGTAGTTCTTGATGATGAGTACAACGCCTTTGGGGCCACCGACCGCTTGGATGGCGGCGAAAACTGCATCGACCGATGGCGATGTAAAGACGTCTCCGACCACGGCGGCGTGCAACATGCCGGTGCCGACATATCCGGCATGAGCAGGCTCGTGCCCCGCACCACCGCCGGAGATCACGGCCACCTTGCGGCTTTCCGGACCAGGCAAGCCGGCGCGGATGACAACATTCTCGCGATCAAGCAGAGCGACGCCGGGCGTCAAATCTACGAGCCCTTCGAGCATTTCCCGCACGACGTTGCGGGGATCGTTCACAAGCTTCTTCACGGAAACACCTTTGCGATTTTGGCACTGGGCGCGGCTCGGCAGCAGAGCGGCGAGCTAGGGGATGACGTTTGAGGTCGCGTCATTCATTGGAGCGCGAAGCATCGTTCGCCCCCGCGACAGGCGGCCGAAGAACGCGCAGAGCGCCGGATGCATGTTGATGCTGAACGGCCGCGGACGATGCCGCTGACGGCTGGTCGACTGACATTTCCCTCCCTGCGCGTGGTGCTTTCGCGCTGCTCTTTGAGCGGCGCGCAAAGCATCAGTCCCGCTTGGTTGCGCGGAACATGACGGCAGGAAGATAGGATGTCAAGCCGGATTGTGGACCATAGTTCCACTATCCGGGATATCAGGACTGATAGCCAAGCGCCCGACTGATCGCATCTGCGTGGTGGATCACAATTTTCGCGACCCGGCCAACTTCACTCATCGGCATCTTCCAGGCAGGGCCGCTCACGCTGATCGCGGCAAAAACCCTGCCGGACAGATCTCGGATGGGAGCGCCGACGCAATGAAGACCTGGCTGATGCTCGGCTTGGTCGATCGAATATCCGCGGGATCGCGTCAGCTCGAGTTCCTCTCTGAATGCCTTCGGGTCGGTGACGGTCGTGTCCGTGAAGCGCTCCAGACCACCAGCAAGAAACGTCGCGACTGCAGTGTCCGGCTGGAAGGCGAGGATGGCTTTGCCGACGCTTGTGCAATGCGCAGGCGCCGATTCCAGGAAGCTTGAGGTTGGATCGGTCTGGGATTCCGATTTGCCAATGACGACAGCATGGCTGCCATCAAAGACTGCAAGATGGACCACCTGATCGGTTAGACGCCCAAGGGCTTCGACATAGGGACGTGCTTCCCGGGGCAGGTCCATGTTCGCGAGCACCGTGTTGCCAAGCTCATACAATTTGAGCCCGAGGCGATAGGTGTCGCGATTTCGGTCCTGGTCGAGCAGTCCGACCTCTCGCATGGACGAGAGCAGCCGATGCGTCGTGCTCTTTGGGTAACCCGACCGCTGGCAAATCTCCGCAAGCGAGAGAGCGCGCGCGGTGCGCGAGAACATATCGAGAATCCGCACCACCTTGACGAGACTTTTCAATCCTTCATCGGGCCGTGCGGGCGGTGGGGGCACATCAATTTTGTTCAAGCTTCACCTCATGGAGGGATTGGGCGACGAGTACCACAATTCGGCCCAGCATTGCAATTTGCGCCGGTGAGGCGTGTTCCACATTACGAGACACAATCCCATATATCGGTTGACAGGATTTATCGACGCTGCCAACAGTGGGCCGAGCTCAAGAGAGCCAACAAGAACTGGTCGGGAGTAGGCGTTTCGCCACCTCAACGGGAGTGCGCCCAGGCAATTTCGGTCCTTCAAGGCCGATCCCTTTTGTTCGGCGGGCCGATCAAAGCGCGCGATCCTGACCGGCTCTTGCTCAACCCGTGATCAAGAGAGGCCATGATGTCCACCGCCGTACTCGAAAAGACCAAAGTCCAAAGCCGCAATGTGCGCGATACGCTGAAGGGAATTATGCCCCCCTTCACGATGCCCTTCGATAAGCGGGGGGACGTTGTGTTCTCTGCTATCAAGGAGCAGGTCGACTTCGCTGTCGATCAGGGCGTAGACGGCATCGTCGTCGGTGGCAGCACCGGTGAGGGCCACACCCTTGGCGCCGACGAGTTTACGAAGGTCATGCGTACGAGCTACGACGCCCTCGCCGGCCGCAAGCCGTTCGTTGCCGGGCTGATCGTTCAGAGCACCCGTGAGGCGATCGAGCGGATCCGTGCGCTGCGCGACCTCGACATCGCCGCCCTTCAGATCACCCCGGTCCACTATCTGTTCAAGCCGAGTGCGGAGAACACGGTTGAGCACTTCCGTGCGATCTATGAAGAAACCGGTATTCCGATCCTGATCTACAACGTGATCCCCTGGAACTATCTGAGCGTCGAGTTGATGCTTCGTGTCATGCGCGAGGTCCCGGGCGTCGTCGGCATGAAGCAGAGCTCCGGCGACCTCAAGTCGGTGTCCGACCTCATGGGAGCCGTCGCGCCCAACAATGTCGTACTGACCGGCATCGACGCCCTGCTCTACCCGTCTTTCGCGCTCGGCGCTCATGGCGCCATCAGCGCTCTGACGGCGGCTCTTCCCGGCACCTGCGTGAAGCTCTTCAAGGCCGTTCAGGCCAAAGACCACGACACCGCTCTCGATATCCACAACAAGCTCAACAAGCTTTGGAACGTGCTACGTCACGACAATCTGCCGGCGTGCGTGAAGTACATTCAGCACCGCCAGGGACTGCCGCTGTTCCAACCTCGCGCGCCGATGGATGACGTGAGCGACGAGCAGAAGAAGGTCATCGACCAGGCTCTCAAGAGCATCGGTATCTGACGCACAAGGCGCGGCTCGCTCGACCAATTGAAGAAGAACGCTCTCGCTTGCGGGCAAGGAGAGCGGACCGCGCCCTTACACCGTTTCAAAGCAGGGAGGACTTTCTTTATGAGCGAACAGAATCTCGTCGCTGATGCTTCATTCGCTATTCCGGATGGCCAGCGCTCGAAACTTTCTGCCGTCGTGGGTTCCAGTCTTATCGGCACGGCGATCGAGTTCTACGATTTCTTCATTTACGGAACGGCCGCAGCGCTGGTGTTTCCGCGCGTGTTCTTTCCGACCCTATCGCCCTACGCGGGCCTCATGGCCGCTTACGCTACACTTGCGATACCATTCCTGACGCGCCCGCTCGGCGCTATTGTGTTCGGGCATTACGGCGACCGCATTGGTCGTAAAAGCATGCTGATGGCGTCGCTCACCATCATGGGGTTGTCGACGTTCGCGATCGGATTGGTACCAAGCTACGACGCGATCGGGCTTCTTGCACCGACAATCATCATCATCCTGCGCCTGCTCCAAGGATTTGCCTTGGGCGGTGAATGGGGCGGTGCTGCCACCATGCTGGTCGAATATGCGCCCCCGGAGAAGCGTGGCTTCTACGGTACCTTCGTTCAGCTCGGCAACGTCGTAGGTCTGTTCACCTCGACCCTGGTCTTTGCTTTGCTGCCGCAGCAAAGCATTGCCGGCGACGGTTGGCGTTGGCCATTCCTTATCAGCATCTTGATGCTGGCAGTCGGTCTTTATATTCGCCAGAAAGTCGATGAGAGCCCCGTGTTTGAGGCCGCCGTCAAGAACAAGCCGGCTGCTCGACATGCGCCGATCATGGAAGTCTTACGCAACGACAAGCGACCCGTGCTGGTTGCGATGGGATCACGAGCTGGCGAGATCATCCTCGGCTGGATCGTAATTGGGTTTCTTCTTTCCTACGCCACCCGTACGGTCGGCCTGACGTCACAGCACGTTCTGATCGCGCTGCTAACTGCAAGCGGCATCGGGATCGTGACAGTGCCGCTCTTCGGGCACCTCTCAGACAAGATCGGACGTCGTCCAGTCTTCCTGTTCGGTGCCACTCTTGGCGCGATCTTCGCGTTCCCCTTGTTCTGGCTGATTAACACTGCCAATCCGAGCCTCTTCATCCTCTCCATCGTGATCGGCTATTCCATCGGTTTGGCGGCAATGTTCGCGGTGCAGCCCTCTTTCTTCGCAGAGAGCTTCCCGACCGAGATTCGCTACACTGGAATTTCGCTTGGCTTTCAGCTTGCGAACATTATCGGTGGATTGACGCCGATGATCGCTACGTTCCTTGCGGCGCAGGCCGGCGGGGCCTCCTGGCCGATCTCGCTGTTCCTGATGACCGGCTGCGCGGTCTCGGTCGGGTGCGTGCTCACCATGACCGAGTCAGCAGGACGCAAACTGACCTGACTCGCGTGAATGGCGCCTTGTAAAAACAAGGCGCCATCTTGTCTTCTGCAGACGAGACGGCTCGACAAGGAAATTCGATATGACGGCTCGCGAATTGCCACGCTCAAGGCCCGACGTTATCACCGCCTTGGAGGCACGGCTCGCCCAACGGCTAGGAGCACGCGTTACGGCCTCACAAGCCGTTCTCGAGCAGCATAGCCATGGCGAGGGTCTACCCGCGGTTGGCGTGCCGGACCTAGTCGTGTTTCCCGAGACCAATGACGAGGTCGCCTTCATCCTTGCGCTGTGCAACGACTTGCGTGTTCCGGTCACACCTTTTGGGGCCGGGTCCTCGCTCGAAGGCCAGCTCGCCGCACTTGCCGGCGGTGTTTCGCTAGATACGAGCCGGTTCGACGAGATCTTGGAGGTTTCGCAAGAATCTCTCGATTGTCGTGTCCAGGCCGGCGTCACTCGAGAAGCCCTGAATGCTCACATACGCGACACCGGACTATTCTTCCCGGTCGACCCGGGCGCCAACGCATCAATCGGTGGTATGGTCTCGACAAGAGCCTCGGGCACCAACGCGGTGCGCTATGGCACGATGCGGGAGAATGTTCTCGGTTTGACCGTCGTTACTCCCGATGGTCGCGTCGTGCGCACCGGCAGCCGGGCACGGAAATCTTCCGCCGGCCTCGACCTCACTCACCTTTACGTTGGTAGCGAGGGCACACTCGGCGTTATCACGGAGATTCAACTCAAGCTATATGGCGTACCCGAGACGATCGTGGCGGCTGTCTGTCCGTTTACCTCACTTGAAGGTGCGGTTGCGGCTGTCGTGACGGCTCTGCAATCCAATTTAAAAATGGCTCGTATCGAACTTCTCGACGAGGTCCAGATGCGCGCGGCGATCAACTATTCGAAGCTCGACTATCAGGAAACCCCAACGCTGTTCCTTGAATTTCACGGCTGCCCGAATGGCGTAAGCGAGGATGTCGAGATGATGCAGGCCATCACGGCGGACCACGGTGGTGGTGCGTTTCAGTTTGCCACGCGTCCGGAAGACCGCAGCCGGTTATGGAAAGCGCGCCACAATTCCTATCAAGCTGTGATGGCACTGAGTCCTGGCAAGAATAACATGGGCACTGACGCATGCGTGCCGATTTCAGAGTTGCCCGCATGCCTCCTTGAGACAAAGGCCGACATCCTCGCATCCGGCTTGACCGCACCGATCGTCGGCCATGTAGGAGACGGGAATTTCCACCTCGGAATTCTCTTCGATCCCAACGATGCCGAGGAAACGGAACGGGCGGAAGCGCTCGCCTTCCGCACCGCTCGCCGTGCTATCGCGAAGGGCGGCACGTGTTCAGGCGAGCACGGCATCGGCTTGCACAAGATTGTGCATATGGAGACCGAACATGGGGAAGGACTTGCGCTTATGAAGGACGTCAAAAAGGCGTTGGATCCGAATGGGATCATGAATCCCGGGAAATTATACCCTTCCGACTAAGCTGCCGCTGCTATCGGACAAGAATCCCATCTCATTGGCTTCTCTTACCAACAACATGCTCCGCTTTTGCCTTCTCGGGCTACGCGCTGTGTCCTCCGAAGGGGCTTCATCAACATAGCTTTGGCTGCCTATTCGCAAAATGTGACAGCGCATATAACCTGCCCCCGGGTCGACAATTATCCATTCGGAGGTGTCAAGCACAGTGGCGTTGGCCGCGAGGGCGTGCGTCATGACGATCGAGGAATTGTCCCAGCTTAAGTTCGTCGGCATGACGATTTGACCCGCCGCGAGATGTCGGCTCGCCCCCCCCGCGAGGTCGGCCATCGCGTACTATAAGCTTTGAGCTATTTTCTTATCAGTCTCGGACTGACTCCATTTTGTATGAAACCTTATCAGTGAGCAAGAATCTGGTCCGAAGGCATGGCTGCGCCAAGCGCAGCATCTTGTTGGCGATGTAGAATTTTTGGGAATCTTCCAGAACGGAATCTTTGAAAGCGACACCGCAAAGCTCAATAACGTCGAGCCCTTTGCCTCTCTCAGAGACGTCCTGCAGCGCATGACCGATGGTCATCCCGCCAGCCGCCTCGACGAACTTTTGCCGTGGAACTGGCGACCAATAAGCCTCAAGGCCTAAGCCACGTGCAAGGAATGGACGCTTACGACGAAATTACCATCTCCGCAGTTAGTAAGCTGCTAGGATAGTTCGCTCCCCACGGGTGCCCATTCCTGAATCGGACGTGCGCTGGGAAAGAGCGTCAGGGCCTATACTCCGAACATCCGGAATACCGCATAATTGCATGGTACGCACCATTTCTGAACGGACAATGTCGATCGCCTTTTGCGCGCCGGCCTCTCCGCCGGCACAAAGCCCGTAAAGCGATGCACGCCCCAGCAGGACGGCGTTTGCGCCAAGCGCGATTGCCTTCACCACATCAGAACCACGTCGAATGCCGCCATCAACCAGCACGGTTATTCGTTGATTGACCGCGACGGAGACGGCCGGGAGTGCGTCCAGCGTTGCTATTCCCCCGTCGAGCTGACGTCCACCGTGATTGGAAACGACAAGCGCGTCGGCTCCTAAGGCAACGATTTTGTCGGCGTCGTCGGGACGCACGATGCCTTTAACGATCAGTTTGCCCGGCCAACTGTCACGTATCTGCTTCAAGTCATCCCAACTGAAGGAGGCATCATAGTTTCGGCCGACCGAAGAAGCCACGGTCATCGCGTCATTGGAAGCAGTGAATCCATCCAGATTACGCAACTTGGGAATTCCGTGTTGCAATATGGTCGACGCCCAGCCTGGATGTACCGCGAAATCGAAGATATTGCGGGGGCTATAACGAAACGGAACCGAGAAATCGTTGCGATGGTCCCGCTCTCGATTGCCCCCGACCGGAAAATCGACGGTGACGACCAGAGCATCATACTCAGATCGAAGCGCTCGTTCGATCAGCCGCATGGTGAATTCGCGCTGTTTGAAGATGTAACACTGAAACCAGCGCCGGCCGGCCGACATGGCAGCGATTTCCTCGATCGAAACACTGGCGCTGGTCGATAGTGCAAAGGGAATCCCTGCCTTGGCCGCCGCCCGCGCCAGCGCAAGATCACCATTCGGCCACACGAATCCGGAAGCGCCAGTTGGTCCGACGATGACGGGCAGATCCGCGGTTTGTCCAAGCAAGTCAATTTTCGTATTTACATTAGAGACGTCGACCAAGGTTTTGGGCGAAAACCGTACGCGCCTAAAAGCATCCTGATTTTCGCGCAGAGTTACCTCGTCCTCGGACCCGCCATCAATGAAGTCAAATATGGCCCGAGGCAAACGCTGTTGCGCTAGCCGTCGCAGATCCGCGATGTTGCGGGCACGCGCAAGTCTCCGCGTTGTCAAACGGGAGGGTAACGGACTCTTGACAACCAATCGGCGTTCGAGACGACCACCTTCAACCAGGCTCATTGCGGTCAACTTTCTAAATCACAAATCCCTCGAAAGAAGGTCTTCCCATCAGCTCGGCTCTTTTGCAAT
>JAOAPR010000064.1 GCA_025463005.1 Bryobacterales bacterium
CCGAAGATGATTTGTTCGCGCTGGTTCGCCGCGCGGCTCCCTATCGTGATCTGGATCGGGCGGCGTTCGACTCGGTCGTGACGATGCTATCCGAAGGCATCGCGTCCTCGCGCGGGCGGCGCGGAGCTTATCTGCATCGCGACCAGGTGAACCATCGCGTGCGCGGCCGGCGGGGAGCCCGACTGGCAGCAATCACCAGCGGAGGCGCTATCCCGGATACGGCGCAGTATCAGGTGGTCGCCGAGCCCGAAGGCACCGTCATCGGATCCCTGGATGAAGATTTTGCTGTCGAGAGCCTGGTAGGCGACGTATTCCTGCTGGGAACCACTTCGTGGAAAATTCGGCGTGTGGAGCCGGGCCGCGTCCGCGTCGAAAACGCTCATGGCGCGGCGCCATCGATTCCCTTTTGGCTGGGCGAAGCGCCCGGGCGAACGCGCGAGTTGTCGCAGGAAATCTCGACGCTGCGGGATGAAATCGCGAAATCTTCCAACGCGATAGAGCTGCTGGAACGTGAGTGCGGTCTCGACCGACGCGGCGCGGAACAGGCCGTCGAGTACGTTCTGGCGGGTTTCAATGCTTTGGGTGGCGCGATGCCGACGCAGGAAACGGTGGTCGCCGAGCGCTTCTTCGACGAAGCGGGAGGCATGCAGTTGGTCATCCACGCGCCGTTCGGGGCCCGCATCAACAAAGCCTGGGGACTGGCCCTTCGCAAACGCTTCTGCCGCACTTTCAATTTCGAGCTGCAGGCCGCCGCTACCGACAACGGGATCGTGCTCTCTTTGAGCGATCAGCATTCCTTCCCGTTGGATCTGGTGTTCAGCTTTCTGAAGCCCGCGACGGTGGAGCAGGTGCTGACCCAGGCCATGCTGGATGCGCCCATGTTCGGCGCGCGCTGGAAATGGAATGCCGCGCGGGCGCTGGCGATTCCGCGCTTCTCCGGCGGCCGCAAGGTTCCGCCTCCCATTCAGCGCATGCGCTCGGATGACTTGCTCGCCAGTGTTTTCCCGGACCAGGCCGCGTGCGGGGAAAACCTGACCGGTGAAATTCGGATACCCGATCACCCTCTGGTGAACGAAACCATCGACAACTGCCTGCATGAGGCAATGGATCTAGAAGGTCTGAAGGAAATATTAGACCGCATGGGTGAAGGGACGCTCCGAACCGTCGCGGTGGACACGCGCGAGCCGTCGCCCTTCAGCCATGAGCTGCTGAACGCCAACCCCTACGCGTTTCTTGACGACGCCCCGCTGGAGGAGCGCCGCACGCGCGCCGTTCAGATGCGCAGGAGTCTGTCGGCGGAAGACGCGAAGAACCTGGGCACGCTGGACCCGGCGGCAATCGCGCAAGTGGCCGAAGAATCGTGGCCGGTGGTGCGCGACGAGCACGAGCTTCATGACGCGCTGCTGACACTGATTCTGTTACCTCCGGTCGAAGAGTGGCGTGAGTGGCATGAGTCGCTGGAACGCGCTGGTCGCGCGTCGATCTTGAACGGAAATTGGGTCGCGACCGAGCGCCTGGAAGTCGCGCGGAGTCTGCCCGAGGAATCCGCGATGGCGACGGTGCTGCGCGGATGGATGGATTCTATCGGCCCGATCACGCCCGCGGCCCTAGCGGGACGACTCTCATTACAGCAAGAAGCCATTGACATAGCGCTGGCCAAGCTGGAATCGGAGGGCCTGATTCTTCGCGGCCGCTTTGCCTCTGAAGACAATGAGTTCTGTCATCGCCGCGTTCTGGCCCGCATTCATCGCATGACGCTGGGCCGCTTGCGAAAAGAGATCGAGCCGGTGACCGCGGCCGACTTCATGCGGTTTTTGGGCCGCTGGCAGCATATCGCGCCCGGAACGCAGCTCCACGGAGCCGACGGGTTGTTCCAGATCCTGCGCCAGCTCCAGGGCTTCGAGATTTCGGCCGCAGCCTGGGAATCGAGCGTACTGCCGAGGCGGATTGCCCGGTACGATCCGGAACTGCTCGACCGGCTCTGCCTGTCTGGAGAAGTGATGTGGGGACGGCTCTCGCCGCATCCGGCGCTCGAAACCGAAGGAGGCCGTCGCGTGCGTCCCACGCGCGTGGCTCCGTTGGCGCTGTTCCTGCGTGAGGATGCTAAGCGGCTATTGTCGCCTGCTTCCACTCAGGTTCCGATGCTCTCCCATCCTGCGCGCGATGTGCTGGGCGCTCTTGAATCGCATGGAGCATCCTTCTTCAATGAGCTGGTGCGCGTCACCGGGCGCCTGGCGAGTGAAGTTGAGGATGGTTTATGGGAACTGGTCGCGGGTGGGCTCGTCACCGGCGACGGCTTTGAAAATGTGCGCGCCCTGATCGATTCCAAGCGCAGGCGCGGAGAGGGCCGGGGACGGAGTGCGCGTCCTCGCCACGCCGCCGGGCGCTGGGCATTGCTGAATCGCGATGCAGTTGCAACCGAGATCGAATTTTTCGCCGGTCAGCTTCTGAACCGGTGGGGCGTGGTGTTTCGCGATATGTTGGCGCGCGAGACTTTGGCGCCGGCCTGGCGCGACCTGTTGCAGGTGTACCGCCGCATGGAAGCGCGCGGCGAAATCCGCGGCGGGCGGTTCGTCAGCGGCTTCGTCGGCGAGCAGTTCGCGCGGCCCGAAGCACTCGATCTTCTGCGGCATCTCCGCCGCTCGGCGAAGGCCGGAGAACGGCTCGAAATCGCACCCGCCGATCCGCTGAACCTGACCGGTATTCTGTTGCCCGGGCCTCGAACGGGCTCGCTGACGCAGGTCCCGTTGCGTCTGCTGGATGGGGTTCCACAGGCGGTTGGTTTCTGAGACTCCGCTACACTGGAATGGTGCATCGGTTTTTGCTGCTCGCGGTGACCTCGTTGGTGTTGTTCGCTACGGATCCGCTGGCCGATAGCGCACAGAAAAAGCTCGATTCAATTTCGGAGCGCAAGCTGAAGCCGGGCTCAGTTGTGACGCTCAGCCCCGCCGAAATCAATGCCTGGATCCATGAGAAGGCCCTCAAAGCCTTTCCCGAAGGGATTCGCAATGAGCGCGTAGAACTCGGTACCGGCACAGTCGACGGCACTGCGCTGGTCGACTTGGCGAAGATCGGCAAAGCGAAAGGCCAGGACGTCAATTCGCTGATCGCGCGCCTGATCGAAGGCGAGCGGCCTCTGAAAGTTTCCATCCGCGTCGAATCGGCCAACGGACGGGCTACTGTGTTTCTCACCCACGTGGAGTTATCTGGAGTTGCGATCGATGGATCGATCCTCGATTTCCTGATCAAGCACTTCGTCCAGCCTCGCTATCCCGACATCAAGATTAACGAGCCGTTCGATCTGGATTTCAACATCGATCGGATCGAAATCCAGCCCGCGGGCGTGCGCGTCGTACTCAAAAAATAGGGATCAAGAAGCAATAATCCGGTCGGCAGCTTCTCTGCCGGTGCGAATGCAATCCGGAATACCGATTCCCCTGAAAGCATTGCCCGCCAGATGCAGCCCAGGCAGAGCCAACGCACGCGATTCGATCTCCTGCAATCGCGCGCCGTGGCCGACAATGTATTGCGCCATGGACCTCGGCCAGCGTGAGATGTTTGCAAATATGGGCGCGGCCGTCAGGCCGATGATCGCCCGCAGTTCCTCGCGCGCCACCGCAATGAGCTCTTCGTCCGATTCATCGAGCACTGCTTCATTGCCTGCTCCGCCGAAGAAACAGCGCAGGGTGATTTTGTCGGCGGGAACGCGATGCGGGAACTTGGTCCCCACGAACGTACAAGCCATCAGCCGCCGGCGTTCGACCCGGGGAATCAGGAAGCCGGTACCGGCGCGCTGTCCATCGAACTCGGATGCGCGAAACACCATCTGCGCAATCGCCGACGAAGTGTAGGGGATCATCCCCAGCAGCACGGCGAGCCGACCGTCGACGCCCGCCAGCAGTTCCGCTGCTGCCCAGGCCGGACACGCCAGCACCACGTGGTCCGCGTCCGACCAATCGCCATTAACGCGTACACGAAACGAATCCCCACGACGTTCGATAGCCTCTGCAGCGCCATGAACTACGTTCGCCTTAGCCGCGAGCCTTTCGATCAGGCATCCCAGGCCGCCCTTCAGAGCACGGAAGAGCGGCCCATTTCGCGTCGCATGCGTTCTGATGAGCGTCCGCCCCAGACTGCCGTTCTTCCGCTCAATTTCGACGAACCGGGGCAGCACGCTCCCGGCGCTGAGCTGGTCGGGATCGCCGCCGTACACGCCCGAAAGCAGCGGCTCGGCCAGATAATCCAGCGTTTCGCGCCCAAAGTGATCCGTCACGAATTCGGAAACGCTGCGATCAGGATAGGTCTTCGGTCCGCGCAAGAGCTCCAGGCCCATCCGCACTTTCGTTCCCCAACTGACAAGGGGAGAGGCCAGCATCGAGCTAGGACGCGTGGGCACGAACATGGTGGTCCCCTCGGGCAGGCGAACCAGCTTTCCGTGATGTTGAATGTAGGTGACGCGCTCGTCGTCTTTCGAGCCGATGACCTCGCCTGCAAGACCCAGCTCCCGGATCAGGGACATTGCCTCTGGCTTAGCCGAGATGAAACTGTCCGGACCGCATTCGAGCAGGCAATCGTCCCACCGGCGGGTTTCGATCACCCCTCCTAGTCGCGGTTGCTTTTCGATCAGAGTATGAGGGACGCCTGCCTTTGCCAGGTCAAATGCGGCGGATAATCCGGAGATCCCTCCGCCGATGATGATAACCTGGCCCCTGGCCACTGGCGTCTGGCCCCTAGAGTTTAAATTCGCGCACGATCTCGACGCAGGCCTTCACGTTTTCCACCGGAGTTTCGGGCAGAATGCCGTGGCCGAGATTGAAGATGTGACCCGGACGCGACCCGGTACGTTTCAGCAGCTCATGCACGCGCATGCGCAGCTCGGGAAGCGGCGCAAACAGCACGGCAGGATCCAGATTGCCCTGAACGGCCGACCGGTAGCTGATGTCCATCCAGGCTTGATCGATGTTGACGCGCCAGTCGACGCCCATCACATCGCCACCGGCGGCGTGCAGCTCGCGGAAAAAGCCCGCCGCGCCCGTGCCGAAGTGGATCACTGGAACACTGGCCGCGCGGATGCGTTCCAGCAGCGCCCGCGAATAAGGAGCGACGAAGCGCACATAATCGTCCGGCCCCAGAGCGCCCACCCAGCTATCGAACATCTGCACGATTCTCGCGCCCGCGGAAACCTGCAGCACAGCGAACGCACCCAGCACGTCCACCAGCTTGCCCATCAGACGGCGCCACAGCGTCTCGTCGTGATACATCATGTGCTTGGTGCGGACATAGTTTCGCGACGGCCCGCCTTCGATCATATAGCTGGCCATGGTGAACGGCGCACCCACGAATCCAATCACGGGCACCCGACCGGCCAGCGCCGCGACGACCCGCTGTATCGTCTCGCCCACGTATCCCAACTCGTCGGTATTCGAAATCGAGAGGCTGTCGATGTCGTTTGAAGTCCGCACCGGATTGTCGATCACCGGTCCTTCGCCCGCGACGAAGCGCAGTTTCAGTCCCATCGGCTCAACCGGGAGCAGCAGGTCGGCGAAAATGATAGCGGCGTCCACGTCCAGGATTTCTACCGGCTGAAGCGTTACCTGTGCCGCCAGGTCCGGCCGCTTGCAGATTTCGAGGAGCCCATGGTGCGCACGGATCTCCCGGTACTGCTTCAGATAGCGTCCGGCCTGCCGCATGAACCATACCGGCCGAACATCGGTCGGCCGCCGGCGGCAGGCGTCGAGAAAGCGGCTTGTCATTGGGGCCACGCGCATCGATCTTAGTTACTCCCTACTTGCTGTTACGGTTAAAAACGGTTGTGGGCGCTGTCGTTCTGAAGCGTAGCGCCCGGAAAGAAATGTTTGGGCTAGACCCGTTGGCCTGTTCCTTTCACCAAGTTAGCACACGTATCGGCTGAGTCGGCTCAGGAAATCGGGTTTTTTTCTGTCTTAAGCCGTCCTCGCTTGATTCTCTTGAGGATCTGGGGCGCTTTAGCAGCCAGACTTGCCGGAAGATCGGGCTCGAAATGCAGCTCAGGCATGCGATAGAGCTGGAGACGATCCGTTAACTCCCGCTTTAAGAATGGCTTAGCATGGTTGATGCCCGCTAGCGTCTGCTCCTGCTCTTTCGGGGTTCCCTGAAGGGAAAGGCGAATATGAGCATGGCGAAAATCCGGCGAAAGCAAAGCTTCCGTGATCGACGCGCCGCCTACGCGGGGGTCGGCCAGCTCACAGCTGATCAGCTCTTCCAGTTCCTCACGGATGCTTTCGGCGACGCGTTCGTGCCGATGGGGGTCCACATCTTCAGGATACAATACGTTCGTGAAAACAGCCGTGTTTTTGCTGTTCGTTGCGGCTACGTGGGCTCAGCCGTTGCGCGTATATTCCGAGTTTGCCCAGATCGACGCCGCCGGGCGAGTGACCGCGCCCCCAGAACCTCGCGAGATTCTGTCACCCGCAATCGCCCGTAACGCTTTTTCGTCGTTTCAGATAGTTGTGGACGTGCCGCGCGGGACGTCTTATCAGCTCTATGTTGCACAGAACCCCGAGAATGCGGTTGAAGTAACGTTGTATCGCGAAAACGGCGAGCGGCTGGAGCGAGTAGAGCAGCCTGTTAGCGGTAACGGTACGCAAGTTTTCTGGATGGACCTGTGGACAGCTCGCGATGCACCGGTGCAGCGGATCAAGGTCGAGCCGCAGTTGCACGTGAACAATGACTGGGTGATCTATCCTATGGAGGCGCGGGTGATGAACGCGATAACTGGCGGCAACGGGAAACCGGTACCTGGCACTATGCCTCCGATCGAATTGATGCACCACTTTCTATGCTCCTCAGGGCCAGTAGTGGAGTCTGGGCCTCTTCAGACAAGTGTTACTATTCCGAACTTGCGCTTGCGCAATGCCATGCAGGACCGAACTCTTGCGAGCGATGTCCCCAAATCGGCACTTATTGAGTTGTACGGTTCGTGCGACGCGCCCATCCCTACCGACCCCGAGTGGTATCTGCGCATCCGCGACTATCTATTGCGCCTGCGTTAGACTGGGAAAGCTAACTCGCGCGGAGAGATGGCCGAGTGGCTGAAGGCGCACGCTTGGAAAGCGTGTTTAGGGGAAACTCTAACCAGGGTTCGAATCCCTGTCTCTCCGCCATACTTTACGCTGATCCTGTTCCTTGATTTCCCGAACGCGCGACGTGCGCACGATGCCTCTTTCAGGATGGCTGAATTCCATGCTCATTTCCCGCCCGATGAAGCGCAGCTTGAGCATGGGCGTGCCCCATGTCGAGCCATGAAAGCTCACCAGCACAGGTTCGGGGCAGATGTCAGGGTGACCGGAAATCAGAACGTCGCCGTCTCCCCGGTTTTCGATCCGATAAAGAGTATTCGCAGTCTCAACATCCAGAACGGCGCCGATGGGGAGCTCATCCAGCACCACGCCGCCATCTATTTCAGACTGGCAGATGGCTCGATTGATCGCGTCGTCAAAGTTTGGATGAGGCCGGAACGGCTCCGTCGTCGGCAACATAATTCATGACCGTGAGATGCACTCCGGTTGCCAAAGGACCCAATTTATGATTCGACAGGACTTACGCTATTGAACGGCGAGCCAGCAGCAACCGAGACGCAGCCTCGGCACCAGGCGGGCGCAGCATCTGCCAGACGTGCGCAGCAACCGGTCGTGTATTACTGATTCGGTGGTAGCCAGCCGCAGGTCAGCCCTCTACCAGCCTCCGGCCGCGTTCAAACAGGTCCGCGGCGTCGTCCGCCATCTTGCGGCCTTTTTCATACAGCACGCGACCTTTATCGATCGCGTCGCGGCCCACGTCGCTGACCGCTTCGCGTCCCTGCCGCGCCTTCTTGCCGAGAAAACGCCGCGCGTGCTTACCTGATGTAGGTGCGTAGAGCAACGCGACGGCCGCGCCGAGCGTCGCCCCCGCGAAAAACCATAGCAGTTTGCCGGAGTTGTCCATAACCTCATTCTACCGACATCGCGATCCGCGGTATGCTCAGGGCATGCAAGAGGATAAACGAAGGAAAGAAGACTCGTCCCATGCGCTCGACCTGGTGACCGTCTTTGAGGAAACCGGGACCACCGCCGAGATGGAAGCGCTGGGAATACAGGCGGTGCTGGAAGCGGAGGGGATTCCGGTGGTGCTGGGAGGCGAAACCAGCTTCCCGAGCCTTCCCTGGTCTGTGCACGTGCCAAAAGCCGAAGCCGCTCGCGCCTTGCAGGTGATCGAGGACGCCAAAAAGGCGGGTCCAAGAGCAGCCGCGGAGGCCGAATCGGCGCAGGAACGATCTCAGGAGTGAATCTGCCGCCGGCTTGCCCACGACCGTTTTAGATATGTTCGCAGGGTATCTTGCTCTCGTGATCGCGGCCTTGTTCACGGGCGCAGCGTTTTATATCAGCTTTGCCGAACAGCCGGCGCGACTTGGTCTTGACGATCCCGCGCTTCTCGCGCAATGGAAACCCGCGTATAAACGCGGCTTTGCGATGCAGGCGCCGCTCGCGGGGGTAGGGTTCGTTTTGGCGATCGTGGCGTGGTGGCTCACCGGTAGCCTGGTGTTCTTCATTGGAGGGGTGTTGCTGCTCGCAAATTGGCCCTGGACCATCTTCGGCATTATGCCGACCAACAGGGCGCTAACAGCGATCGAGCCGGCGGAGGCGGGTCCCCAAAGCCGGGCGTTGATTGTGAAGTGGAATCGGCTTCACGCTGTCCGGACGGCTCTTGGATGCCTCGCGATTGTAGTCTTACTTATTGGGATATCGTCGAGCTAGTGCGATCCATATGACTGCGCAGCGCATTGGTATCCTGCATCCCGGCGAGATGGGCAGCGTGGTCGCGGCCACCGTACGGAACAGCGGCTACGAAGTCTGCTGGGCTTCCGAAGGACGGAGCCAGCGCACGCGGGCGCGCGCCGAAAACGCGGGGCTTATCGACGCGGGCAGCCTGGCGAACCTTTGTGACACCTGCCGGGTGATTATCAGCGTTTGTCCGCCGGAGTTTGCGGCCGATCTGGCGGAGCAGGTCCTGGGCCGCGGCTTTCGTGGGATCTACCTCGACGCTAACGCGATTTCGCCCGCTCACAAACAACAGATCGGAGCCCGCATGCAGGCCGGTGGCGTCCGCTTCGTCGACGGTGGAATTATCGGGCTGCCGCCGAAGTCGCGCGGCCAGACCTGGCTGTACCTCAGCGGCGAGCACGCGGATTCCGTCGCCTGCTGCTTCCAGGCGGGACCTATCGAGGTCGAAGTTATCGGGACGGAGGTCGGCAAGGCGTCGGCACTCAAAATGTGTTTTGCCGCGCAATCCAAGGGATCGATCGCATTGCTGATCGCGGTAATGGGCGCGGCGGAACACTTGGGTGTGCTTGAGGACCTCAGGCGCCAGTGGACTCGCGGAGGTCCTGCACTCGATAAATCCGAAGGGCACGTTCTGCGCTCTGCGCCGAAGGCGTGGCGCTACGTTCCGGAGATGCACGAAATCGCCGCGACGTTCGAAGCTGCGGGCATGCCGCCGGAGTTCCACCAGGCCGCTTCGGAAATCTTTGACATGCTTCGCGAGTTCAAGAACACGGATCCGGCATCGATCGAGGAAGTGCTCACAAAGTTGCGGGAGTTTAGGTAGTATCCTGTCCTTTGCCCGCATGGATGTAAAACAAGACGCCGACCGAAAGCGCATGCTCCGTGGCTTCGCGATTCTGGTGGCCGTGTATCTGGTGATGGTGTACGCCGTCCCCAAGCCCGCGGCGGTGAAACCGGAAGGATGGAGGCTAACGGGTATTTTCGCGGCCACCATCGTCGGTTCCATCATCGAACCGATTCCCGCCGGTGCGCTGGTATTGCTGGCGGTGACGCTCTCGGCGCTCATCGGCGGCCTGACGATCACTGAAGCGCTGTCCGGCTACTCGAACTCGTCGGTCTGGCTGGTGCTGGTGGCTTTCTTCATCTCGCGAGCCCTCATCCAGACCGGTCTCGCTCGCCGCATCGCGCTCTTCTTTGTGCGCGCGTTCGGACGCAGCTCGCTGGGGGTGGCCTATTCGCTAGCGGCGTCCGACATGGTGCTGGCCGGCATGATCCCATCGAACGGCGCGCGCAGCGCGGGCGTGGTACTGCCGATTGTGAGATCGATCTCCGAACTGTACGGCTCGTATCCGGGCGAAACTGCCGGCCTGTTGGGCGCCTATCTGATGAGCGCGGTCTATCAGGCGGTCTGCGTCACGTCGGCGATGTTTATCACCGGGCAGGTGAGCAATTTCCTGGCTCGCGATATGGCCGCCCAGGCGGGCTATGAGATCACACCGGCAGGCTGGATTCGCGCCACCATCGTGCCCGGGCTGATCTCCATGGCGGTCGTACCCTGGCTGACGATGCGCGTCATTCGGCCCAGCATTCAGAAGACTCCTGAGGCCCGTAAGTTCGCGGCGGGCGAGCTCGCAAAGATGGGTCCGTTGAAATCGGCCGAGTGGATTCTTACGGTCGTGTTCGCGACGGTATGCTTTTTCTGGGTGACGTCGCGCACCGCTTGGGGCGTCGATATCACTGTCACCGCCTTGCTCGGCTGCATGGTGCTGCTGCTAACCGGCGTGCTCACCTGGGAAGATATTCGCGCGGAGAAAGCCGGCTGGGGGATTTTCATCTGGTACGGAGGCCTGTATCGACTGGCCCAAGGCCTGAACGACGCCGGCGTAACGAAAGCCTTCGCCAACTCCGTCGGGGCACAGCTCGAAGGCTATGGGTGGACGACGCTCTTCGCCATCACCATCGTGATCTATTTCTATGCGCACTATGCCTTCGCCAGCATCACGGCACACATGTTGTCGATGTTCCCGGCGTTCCTGGCGGTGCTGTTGATGAAAGGCGCTCCGCTGGGGCTGGCTGTATGGACCTTCGCGTGTCTCGCCAATCTGTCGGCGTGCCTGACGCACTACGGGACCACGCCCGCGCCGGTCTACTTCGCGCAGGATTACGTATCGCTCAAGAAATGGTGGCAAGCGGGCGCGCTGGCGAGCGTTGCGCACCTGGTGGTGTGGACCACGGCCGGATTCGCGTGGTGGAAGCTGATCGGGATCTGGTAGATCAGTCGCCTAACGATTCGAGCACCGCTTCCGCGTGCCCCGCGACCTTTACTTTAGGGAACACTGTAGCGATCTTGCCTTGAGGGTCGACTACGAACGTGGTTCGCTCGATGCCCATGTACTTGCGCCCGTACATGCTCTTTTCCTTCCACACCCCGTACGCTTCGGCGATGGAATGGTCGGGGTCAGGGACGAAGGTATAGGGAAGACCGTACTTGTCCGCGAACTTTGCCTGAGCTTCGGCTTTGTCGGGCGAAAGGCCCACGATCTCGGCGTTTTTCTTCGCGAACTTCTTGGAGGAATCGCGGAACTCGCACGATTCCGTGGTGCAGCCGGGCGTATCGGCCTTGGGGAAAAAGAACAGAACCACGGTCTTTCCCTTGAGCTTCGAGAGCTGGAATGAACCGGACTTAATATCGGGGGCGCGGTCGCCTGCTTTGAGACTCATATGCGGAGATTGTAAACTAGAAGGCATGAAGACGTCACTGATTGCAATTGGTGCCTTGGGAATTTTGACGGCGGTGCAGGCGTTTGGGGCGGATGCCGCCAAGGGTAAGGAAACTTTCGAATCGAACTGCTCGGTCTGTCACAACGCGGATAGCACGGAGCGGAAGATGGGCCCCGGGCTGAAGGGCCTGTTCAAGCACGATAAGCTCGCCAACGGCAAGGCTGTGAACGAAGGCAACGTGACGACCGTGATCAATGAAGGTGGAAACGGAATGCCTCCGTTCTCCGACCTGCTCAGCAAGGCGGAAAAAGACGACATCATCGCCTATCTGAAGAGCCTGTAGATTTGTCCGCGTAGTTCTGCCCAAGCTGTCCCCATCGTCTAGCCCGGCCTAGGACATCGCCCTTTCACGGCGGTAACGGGGGTTCGAATCCCCCTGGGGACGCCATTTCTTTATTTTTCCAAGCCGCGGTCCATGGCAACGATCATCAGCCGGTCCCAAATCTGTTGAAGCGCGGGTTCGAACTCCAGTCGCCGTCCATACGCCCGACTTGCCCCGCGCGGACCGAGGATCTAGGCCAGCGCTCCGTGGCCCCGGTGACGCCGCTAGTTTGCCGACGGTTTCTCGACAGCTTCGATTACGATCAGCCCGACCGGACCCTTTTGTGAATCCAAACGCAGGCCAAGCTGTTCCTGCAGAGCGGAGAAAATCGTAGGCCCATCCGGGTTGACTGGCGGCGCTGATTCCAGCGGCTGGGGTGGGAGGCCAAGTGACTCGGGACCACCTTGACCGGGCTGTGGGGTCCATTCGAGAGTGAAGTCGTACTCGCCTTTAAGGTCTGTCTTGTCGATGACCGGTCGCCACAACTGCCGTGTTAGCTCCGTGACCAACCTCGCGATATTGCCCTGCTTGACGCTGTACAACCCCAGGCCCAATCGGAAGCGTTGCCCAACCGGGATAGCTTCGCCAACGTGGGGAGTCAGCTTCGATCCCGCCGCCGCAACTACCAATGCGAAAACCGGCATTTCCTTGGTTTCAGATAGAACCTTAAGTTGGAACCGGTCTTCAAGCAACGCCCGAAGCATCAGGCGCTCCTGATCAGGGGGAAGTCTCCCCTGAACGCCCTCGACTTTAGCTTCTAGATCCCAGCGTGCTGTGCCCACCCAACTTGGCCCGCCTGAGATCTGAAAGGCTTTGACCTCATAGGCCTCCATGATGAGCATTTTTAAAGTTACACCGGTGCAGCTAAGGGTTCCCCCTGGCAGTGCGCGAACCGCAAAGTCGCCATTATCGACGGCGCTGGGCTTAATCGTCGCGACGTCGAACTGCTTCGGGGCGTTTTTCGACTGGGCTATTGCCCCGGACGCAAGGACAACCAACAGACTCGTGGCTGCGAATAGTCTCTTCAATCGGTTTGCCTCCTTTTAGGAAGAAGGACGATTTAAGCTATCCTTTCGTGCATACCGTTTCTTCGGGGGCTTGCTAAAAGCAGAAGACCGTAGCACACGGGTAGACGCACACACCCGTGTGCTTCCCGTGCGACAGTTCCCCTGGGTAACGGTATCTCCCGGTGACTCGCCACGGCCCGTAACCGACGGACAGTACAACACAGTGACTCCCGGCAACGCTGGACCACACTGTTTATGAGTCCGCTGCTCTAGGAAGGTTCCCTCGACCGTGACTCCGCCGCAAACTCATACTTCAGTCGTGTGGGGGCTGTGACCAAATCCCTCTCTCCGATTTGAACCACTCATCTCTTGCGGCGAAACCGCCCCGACGTAGAGCGGACATGATGTGTTTACTGTTAGGGATTCAAGAACAAGAGTTCTGAAATCGTCCACCAAGGCACGCCACTTTTAGATTTCCATGCCGCGGTCCATGGCAACGATCATCAGCCGGTCCCGAATCTGTTGAAGTGCGGGTTCGAACTCCTTGCGAAACTGAGCAAACAGGCGCTCCAATTCGGCCTCGCCGCCAAGCTGGCGGATTTCAGCGATCAGGGCGTCCACGCCCGGTGAAAAGACCTGACGCTTCCAGGGCGCACTGTCCTCTATTATTTCGTTGCCTCGGTCGCCGTTCATGCTTAGAATCCTACCACCGTTTCCGCCGATCCTAGCCCGTATGCGTCAACTGGCATAGTCTGCCCGACTTCTCATTGAAACGCCTTGAGTTACGCTCCAGCGGGCCTGCGTTTAGCCCTGCTTTCCACATTTTCATCCAATTGGAACCGTGATTCTGATATTCTAGCGTCAAAGTTCTACAGCTTCTAGAGTAAGAGGTCCTTATGAAAAAGACTTGGCTTTTCTGTTTGTGTGCGCTGGTATTCGTAGCGAGTCCATTGGTGTCCGGTCAGGCGGCGTCCGGCACGGCCACCATTGGCGGTCTGGTGACCGACCCCTCGGGGGCCGTGGTCCCTGGAGCGGATGTTTTGGTTCGCAACGTGGGGACGAATGTTGCCCGCTCACTCAAGTCGAACGAGGACGGCCTCTACGAGGCAGTAGCTCTGCAGCCGGGCGACTATGAAGTCAGAGCGTCCAAGCCCGGGTTCGCGACGCTTACGCGCACTGGCATCACCGCGACGGTCGGCCAGCGCGCCCGCGTGGACCTCGAGATGAGGGTTTCGGCGACCTCTGAGAATATCACTGTGGAAAGCAACACGGCGGTGGTCGAAACCGACAAGACCGACGTGAGCACGGTGATCAATCTGACGGATATGTCGAATCTCCCGATGAGCGGTCGGCGCTGGGACACCTTTGCCCTCACGACGCCCGGCACTTCCAATGACGGCGGATTCGGATTGCTCTCTTTTCGGGGCATGTCCGGCCTCTACAACAACAACATGATCGATGGCATGGACAACAATCAGGCCTTCTTCTCCGAAGCCAAGGGCCGTACCCGCCTGAGTTTTGCCTACAGCATCGATGCCATTCAGGAATTCCAAGTCGGCAATAGCGCCTTTTCGGCTCAGTACGGCCGTGCGGCCGGTGGCGTGGTGAACGCGGTGACCAAGTCCGGGACCAACCAGTTCCACGGAACCGGCTTCTATCTGATCCGCGACGATTCCTTAAACGCCGCCAACCCGTTCAGCGCGTCGACATTAGTCCCCTTGGGGCTCCCGGGGAAGCCGAAGGACCGGCGCCAGCAGTTCGGCGGGTCGGTCGGCGGCCCCATCAAAACGGACAAGCTTTTCTTTTTCGCGAACTACGAACAGCAGATGCGGAACTTCCCCATGGCGGTAGTTCCTGGTAATCCGGCGTTTTTCAACGGGTCGTGCACCGCGGTGGGTTGTGGACAGGTGGTGTCGTTTTTCAAAAGCCTGGTACAGACCCAACCCCGGCAGGGTAACGAGTCGGTCGGCCTCGGCAAGATCGACTACAATCTGAATTCGAAAAATACCCTTTCTGGCTCTGTGAACATTTTGCGCTGGGACTCCCCCAATGGGATCCAGACCGCTCCCTCCACTGCGGTCCACGAGAGTATGAACGGTTCAGACGGCGTGCATGATGAAACCCTGCTCGTCCGGTTGACCACGATCTTCACGCCGACGTTCCTCAGCGAACTCCGTTTTCAATACGGCCGCGATTTCGAATTCCAACTGGCCAACGCACCGGGCCCGTCGGTGAGCACCACCAGCGGCATCAACTTCGGCATGCCCAATTTCCTGCCGCGTGCCGCGTATCCGAATGAGAAGCGCCTTCAGTTTTCGCAGAACCTAAGCTGGCTGCACGGTAAGCATTCGCTGAAATTCGGATGGGACGTGACGCGGGTCGACGACCTCCAGATCAACTTGTTCTCCGGCGGCGGCGTCTATAGCTATTCCTCGCTGAACAATTTCGCGCTGGATTGCGGCAACGCGACCCTACCAGTCCCCTTGACTAACTGCTCGGCGGATACTACCGGGGGTGGAGTGACCGGGAAGCATTACTCCAGCTTCACGCAGGCCTTCGATTCGCTGAACGTGGCAGGCAATACCGATTTTAAGACTTGGGATTATGCCGGTTATGTCGAAGACAGCTGGCGGCCCGTCTCCAGCGTGAACATCAACATCGGCCTGCGCTACGATCTGCAGACTATGCCGGAGCTGAAGGGAAATCCGCTCGATCCGCGCACCAACACCTTCAGGACCGACAAGAACAATTGGGGCCCACGTTTCGGGTTGAGCTGGGATCCCGGCAAGAACCAGAAGACGGTAATCCGTCTGGGCGGCGGGATTTTTTATGGCCGGACCCAGAACTCGACCATCGCTAATGCGATCACCAACAACGGAGTGCGGTTTGTCTCTTATACGCTGACCCCCACCTCGGCGGGATCTCCGTTATTCCCGTTGGTCCTGGCAGCGCCGCCCGGCGGGGCCGGCTCCAAACCCGACATCGTGTTCGCCGATCCCAACTTCGCCAGCCCGATCACCTACCAGGGTGAGTTTTCGATCGAACGCGAGATCTTTCACAACACCACTGTGAGCGCCATTTACATGATGAATCGAGGCCAGCGCCTGCCGGTCTTCCTTGACACCAACCTGCCGGCGCCCACGACCGCCACCTACACCGTGTGCGGATCGGCGCAAGTCGGCAGCGCCACGACCTGCGCCAATCCGGTGGGTACCTTTACCAGCCCGTTTTTCACCGGTGCGCGCCCGAATCCAAACTTCGGATTCATGACCGATATCTCCAGCGTGGTCAACACCTGGTATAACGGCCTGGTTCTCCAGATGAAGCATCGGTTCTCCCACGGCTTCCAGATGGACGCGGGCTATACCTGGTCGAAAGCCCAGGACGACAATCAGAGTTCTCAAACATTCACTACGAGCGAATCCGCGTCGAATCCCGCCAGCCTCAAGAACGACTACTCGCTTTCGAGCTTCGACCAGCGCAAGCGCTTCACTCTTTCGGGTGTGTGGGAATTCCCGACGCATAACATCCAGTCGAAAATGCTAAAACGCGTGGTGGATGGCTTCATGATTTCCGGCATCCTGTCGCTGGTAGACGGGCGGCCGTATTCCGGTGGCATCAGCGGGAATCCTTCGCCGCAGGGCGTGACGTTCGGCCCTGTAGGCGTCGGCGGCGACTCGCGCGTTCCGTGGGTAGGCCGCAATACGTTTACCGGGCCAGGCGCCAACAGCATCGATGTCCGTCTTTCGCGCGATATCCGGATCGGGGAACGGCTCCATTGGCTCTTGATGGCCGAGGCTTTCAATCTGGCCAACCGCTATGAGATCACCAGTATCGACACAAACCAGTACCAGTTCGGGGGCACTACGCTGTTTCCGCGGGCTTCGTTCCAAACGCGGACCGCATCGGGCACCAACCTGTTTGGCGCCCGCCAGATTGAGCTGGGTACGCGCATTAGGTTCTAACCGGCACTGATGCGGTCGTGGGGGCGGCGCCCGAGCGACCGGTGTCGAAGGTATATAAAATTGGCTGCCTAATACGGACTTTTTGACCGTATATAATGTCTTCGTCCGATTATTTCAGGAGGACTTATGGTCGCCAGGCGCGTTCTTCTTGGGGTGGGCTTTGTTGCGAGCCTCTCATTCTCCGTTCAACCAGTTAGTGCCGAGACCTATCCTCTGATTATCCGGGGCAAGGTGACCATGCCGGACGGCTCGCCCCCGCCTTTCACGGCCGGGATCGAGCGCATCTGCAGCGATGCTGCCGGGTCTGCGCCTGGGCCAATCACCGACAAGAAAGGTGAGTATCTATGGCGGATGGACGTGGATCCGATGCGGAGCCGCGCATGTTTCATCCGTGCGACGCACCCCGGCTACGTGTCCAGCACTGTGGATATTTCCGCCCTGAACGGCTATACCAATACCGCCACCACGCTGGATACGCTGGTGCTCACCGGCCGCAGCGCAGATCCCTACACCATCGTCAGTTCGGATTCGAATATTCCGTCGCGCGCGCAGTCGCCGTGGAAGGCGGCTATGAAAGCGCTCGATGCCAGCAATTTTCCGGAGGCCGCTACTCAGATGCAGGCGGCCGTCGCGGCGGCTCCCAAGTTTGCGGTCGCCTGGCACGCGCTGGGCGTGGTCCAGGAGAAGCAGCAAAAGCTAGCCGAAGCGCGTGAGGCCTATGAGCACGCTATCGAAGCCGATCCCAAAATGTTGGCCCCTTACGTCACGTTGGCACGGTTGTGTCTCAAGACCAAGGACTGGCAGGGTGCGGCCAAGGCCTCCGATGCGCTGATCAAGGCTGACTCGAAGAAGACCTATACGGAGATCTACCTCCATCAGGCCGTGGCGCGTTACGGACTCAAGGATTTCGACGGGGCGACAGCCAGCGTGCAGGAGGCGATCCAGCGGAAGATGCCGAGGGCGGAGTACGTGCTCGGCCGGATTCTCGAAGCGAAAGGCGATGCCGCCGGAGCGCGCGAGCACATCGCGAAGTATCTCGACATGGACAAGAACACACCCGATGCGGAATTAATCCGCGCGCATCTGCAGATCGTCGGAAAAGCGGAAGCAGGGGCCGTGGAGCCGGAGCTGTTAGAACTGCTCTTTTAGCTTTGCATGCCCCAGCGGCGCACCGTACGGTTCTCGATGGTCTTGAAGATCAGGTTCTCGACGGCGAGGCCGAACAGAATCACGGTCAACAATCCGGCGAAGACGTCGGCGATCAAAAGCTGATTCTTGCGCTCGAAAATAAACCAGCCGAGCCCGCCGGATCCGGAGCTGACGCCGAAGACCAATTCGGCGGCGATGAGCGTTCGCCAGGCGAAGGCCCACCCCACTTTGAGGCCCGTCAGGATGCTGGGGAACGCGCCGGGAATCAGAATCCGCGCAATGTAACCGATCTTCGACAGCCCGTAATTCTGCCCCACCATCTTCCACGTAGGACTCACGGAGCGAAACCCCGCGAAGGTGTTCAGCGCCACGGCCCACAGCACGGCGTGGATTAGCACAAAGATCACGCTTCCCGCGCCCAGACCGAACCAGATCAGCGCCAGAGGCAGGAGCGCGATCGAGGGCAGAGGATTGAACATCGCGGTGAGCGTTTCCAGAAGATCAGCTCCGATGCGCGTCGCCGTGGCGAAGGCAGTCAGCAGCGCCGCGATTGCCAGCCCAGCCGCGTATCCTTGCAGGAGCATTCTGATGGTGTAGACCGCCGCCCGCGGCAACGCTCCGGAAGCGACCGATGCAAAGAACGCGCCGACCGTGGCGGAAAATGAAGGAACCAGCAGCGGATTGCCGAGCCATCGGGCATACAGTTCCCACGCAGCCGCCAGGATTAGCAACAGCGCCGTCTTTCGGACGGCTCCGTTTTCGTACAGCCTTTCCCAGGTGCTGAGGGGCTTTTCCACCACGGCAAAGTCCTCGGTGGAGACTGTGTAGAACATCTCGGGACGTTGTATGTCAGACATGACTGGCGACTCCTTCCCGCTTCTCGCCGCCGAACAGAATTTCGTGGATACGCGTCGAGAGCGGCTTTCCGGAAGCGTCCGGATCGTCGGCGCCGGGGCTGTTGATTTCGGCTCTTACCTGTCCGGGATGTGCGCTCATCAACAGAATACGGCTGCCGACGCGAATCGCTTCCGAAATCGAGTGAGTGACGAATAGCACCGTGAACTTTGTGTCGTCCCAGAGCTGCAGCAACTCCTCCTGCATCTTGGCGCGCGTAAGCGCATCGAGCGCCGCGAACGGCTCGTCCATCAGCAAAATCTGCGGTTCCATCGCCATGGCGCGGGCGATCGCGACGCGCTGCTTCATTCCGCCGGAGAGTGTGTGGGGGTAACTCAACGCGAACTCGATCAAATTCACCTTGGCGATGTAGTGCATGGCGCGCTCCTCCGCCTGGGGGCGCGGCAGTTTTCCGCTGGCGGTCAGCGCAAAGACAATGTTCTCTTTGACCGTCTTCCACGGCAGAAGCTGATCGAATTCCTGGAACACGAACACTCGGTCTGGTCCCGGACCGGCGACCTCGGTAGTGTTCAATTGGATGCGTCCTTCAGTCGGCTTGATATATCCGCCGACGGCTTTGAGCAGTGTCGATTTGCCGCACCCGGATGGGCCCAGCACCACGAATCGGTCTGATCGGAACAGATTGAAGCTGACACGATAGGTAGCCGTGACCAGATGTTCCTTGGTCCGGTACCGCAGCGTCACGCCTTCCACTGCCAGCAGAGGAGCCACGATCAGCTTCCCGGCGCGTTATGGATCTCGGGAAAAAACAGATCCTTCCAAGAGCCGGGACGATTTTTGATGGAACCCGCTCCGTACATGAACTCAGCGTACTTCATGAGATTCTCCGGCGTGGTCGTGAACTTGACGTGCGGATCGTTCAGGACCTCGACAATTTCGTCCCGCGTCAAGCCGCCGCCTTCGGAGGTCACCAGAATGTCAGCCGCCATTTTCTTGTCGGCGACGATCATGCGTTGGGCTTCTTCCAGAGCCTTCAGCACCGCGGCGTAGATCTGCGGATTCTCCTGGCGGAACTTGCTGGTGGTGGAGATCATGGTGAAGGTGGTGGATCCGCCCATGACGTCGTCGGAAGTAAGGATCGTGCGGATGTGCGGATCTTTGCGCTCGCGCTGGTGAAACGGCGGCGAGCTGAAATGCGCACTGATGCCCGCTGCTCCTGAAAGCAACGCCACCACCGCGTCGGGATGCGCCATCGAGACCGTGAATTTGTCGAATCGCGTGGCCTGGGCCGGGCCGTACTTTTCCTTCGCGTACATCTGCATGATGATGGCCGGAATGGAAACCTTGATGGACGTCACGGCGATTTTGTCTTGATCCGTTATATCGTCCAGCTTCTTAAGATGTTCGGCGCGGGTGTTGAGGTACATCGGCATGGACGTCATCGCGGCGACGCCCTCGACATTAACGGAATTGGCCGGCCCATGGGTCTTGTCCCACAAGGTAAGAAACGCGGGCGGTCCCGCGGAGATGAAGTCCGCCGACGAGGACAGGAGCGCATCATTCATCGCCGCCGGCCCGCCGAGATCCATCCAGCGGACAGTCACGTCGCCAACGCCGGATTCCGCCGCGTGCTTCTCAATGAGGCGATATTTCTCCATCACCAGCAGCGGGAGAAAGCCGAGGCCGCCCGCGCCTTTGGGGATCCGGACTTCGCGGGTGCGGCCGCCGCCGCAGGCAGTCAACAACGCCAGAGCCAGTACAATTCCAAGCCGCATATATCGCTATTCGCGCGGGACGGCGGCCTGAATCAGCTCCGCCACGTCCTGCAGCTCGTCGATTTTCCAGCAGAGGGCGATAGCTTTCTCAACTTGCGCGGCCGGCAGCGCGGCGACGGCCTGATCGCGAAATTTATCCTCTAGCTGTTTGTCGGTCATAGGGCGGTGGATATTTCCCAATGACTGTTCGACGAAACTGGTGAGCTTTGCTCCTGTTGTCAGCTCCACTTCGATGTGGGCCTGATCTTCGGTGATCGACGGATCGCCGACGGCTGAGACGAGTTCGCGCACGCGCCGGATCTGCGGATCGTTCACGGTCTCGTCGGTATATTCCTGGATTCCCGCCTTGCCGCGCACCAGCCCTATCGCAGCGCCGTGATAGACGGAAAACTTGCCCTGCAGTCCCTTAGTGATGTTTTGCTGATTGCAGAGATCCATCACGAGCGGCGCGACGCGTAACCGTACAGCGGCGATGCTCGCCGGCGCTGGCCGATGTTCGTCGTGAATCTGGATGCAGCCGTCGATGGTGGGGTGGTTCACAATGCCGCACGGGAACGGTTTGTAGGTATTCGCGCGGAGGTCGAAATCCACGCCCAGCCGCGTCGTGATTTTCGAAAGGTCGTAATGAGCGGCCTGAACTGCCGCGAAGCCGCGCGGACCTTCCAGGCTGTGTTCGCCGGCGGTGAAGCCGGCCCGAGCCAGCAGCGCCGCGGCGTATCCGTTCTGGGCAGCCCGGCCGGGATGAAACGCTTTGGCCATGGATCCGAACATCTCGCGCAGACCGGCGGCCTGTGTCGCCGCGAGCCCGATCGCCCAGATCATTTGCTGACAGTCGAGGCCCAGCAGCTTGCCGATCGCGGTGGCCGCGCCGAACACTCCGGCTGTTCCGGTAATGTGCCACCCGGCATCGTAATGCGATGGATAAACCGCGTTGCCAA